>JAJHRL010000008.1 GCA_020832825.1 Candidatus Aenigmatarchaeota archaeon
ACTTTTGTTGTTAGATGGGCATCTTCTCCTTTTCCAACAATATGTTTACCAATATAACCAGCAGCAATATTTCCAAACTTCTCCAAATCTTTTCTCTCTCTTCCAATAACAGTAGGGTAAGCTTTAACAATGTCTTCATAAAATTCTACCATAAAAATTATTCTCTGGTAAATTATTATTGATGGGGCCGTAGTCTAGCTTGGTCAGGACGCCACCTTGGGGAATTGAACAAAATGGTGGTAACCCGAGTTCAAATCTCGGCGGCCCCAAGATTGTTTTTTAATTATTTTGAAAGTATAACTATTCTATTAGATTAATATGAAGATTGCTTTCTATGAAGTAAGAGAAGACGAAAAAGAGTATTTTAAAGATAAGTTGAAAGATTTTGAGCTATTATTCTTCTCAGATCCTATTAAAGAAGATAATGTTGTTTATGATGCTGATATCATATCTATTTTTATCGACTCAAGAATAAACGGAAATGTATTAGACAAATTTAAGAACATCAAATTCATTTGCACGAGATCTACTGGTTACGATCATATAGACTTGGAGGAGTGCAAAAAAAGAGGAATAGTTGTATCAAACGTTCCTGCTTATGGTGTTGAAACCGTTGCTGAACACACATTTGCCCTTATTTTGGCTGCGTCTAGAAGATTAATTGAAAGTTTTGAAAGAACGAGAAAAGGAGACTTCTCAAACAAAAATTTGACTGGATTTGAACTAAAAGGGAAAACAATTGGAATAATAGGAGCTGGGAAAATAGGGAGAAGAGTAGCAGAAATAGCAAAAGCTTTTGGGATGAAAGTTTTAGCATATGATATTTTTCAAAATTTAGATGAGGCGAAAAGGATCGGATATGAGTATGTTCCGCTAGATACTTTATTGAAAGAATCAGACATAATAACAATTCATGCCAATTTAACAAAAGAAAATTATCACATGATAAACAAAGATGCCTTTGAAAAAATGAAAGATGGTGTAGTAATAGTTAACACTGCGAGGGGAGCAATAATAGATACAGAAGCCCTTATAAAATATTTGAAATCTGGAAAAGTTGCTTATGCGGCATTAGATGTTTTAGAGGCTGAACCAGAAATAAAAGAAGAAATGCAAGTGTTTGAAAGAGAGCAAGATGGTACACAAATCAAAAAGCTACTTTTCAATCACATTCTATTCGAAATGGAAGACAGATTAGAGAGAGTAATAATAACTCCACATAATGCTTTCAACAGCAAGGAAGCACTTGAAGAAATAAAGAGAGCGACAGTTGATAACATAATCTCATTCATAAATGGCAAACCCATTAATGTCGTGGTATGATTATTTCATCGATTAAAATGTTATTTTGAGTCTTGATTAATTTATATTATGGACAGCGAATTAGTAGAGAAAGTTAGAAACATAGTTATAGATGCTTGCAGACAACTGGAAAGACTCGATGATTATAATTATCATATATCTGTTGTAGAAAATCTTGCTGTAGATCTTGGAAAAAGATTTGGTGCAAATGAAGAAATACTGAGGATTGCGGCTCTATTGCATGATATAGGAAGAATTAAATTTGGTCCAGAAAGACATGAAGAAACAGGAGCAATAGAAGCTGAGAAGATTTTGAAAGAATTGAAGTTAGAAGAAAAAACTATAGGGAAAATTGTAGAATGTATAAAAGAGCATAGACATGAGAAACCAACAATTCCTGTTTCTTTAGAAGCCAAAATCTTGAAGATTGCAGATGCATACTCACATTTCAAAAAACCCTTGGAAATTATCTATATGAGAGCGAAAAATGGGAGAAAATTTAGGAGAAAGTTTAATATGGATGAAGAATAAACTAGAAAAAGACTTGAAATTTCTTAAGGAGATGAGCAGCGAATTAGATATAAAAGATGTTATAAAAGAATGTGAGAAGAAATATGAATGCTTCTTATGCTTATTAAGCTAGTTCGTATGATTTTTCTATTGGGGGACGTAGTCTAACTTGGCAGGACGCGGGCCTTGGGCGCCCGGAATCTGGGTTCAAATCCCAGCGTCCCCATTAAAAATCCATGAAAAAAGATTGCATGAAGAATTTCAAACTTTACTATGTCTTTTCTCCTTCCTCTTCCTCCTAAATTCCGTAAAGCGAATAGTCTAATATTTGAATGCAATAAGTATCGAAAAATGATGATCTTTTATATGAACAACATGACCAACATCATGCAACAAAGATGCTAAAGTCGCAACGATTTCTGCATCATCTATTTCCATATTGTAGTTCTTGACAATACTTGGAATTATTCTCTTTTTTGTCAATATTCGAAGCATCTTTAGTATATGAGTAGCAACTATTTTCCTATCTATTGCATTTATATTTGAAGATTTAAGCAAAGTTAATAGCCTTTTGTCCTTGCTTGTAATAGATACAAGCTTAGACAGCTTTTCGTTTCCATTAGAAGGAACCGCAAAATAATTTTTCAATTTATTTCCTATGGCATAGTCTTTCATGAATAACTATTTGAAGTAGGAGAGCCGTAAATCTTTATTCTTAGCTGGAATAAGAGTAGATTTTCACTATGTTATTACTAAAGTAAATCTCTCCCTCTGTTACTAGTGAAATAGAAATGTTATTAGATGGTAAGAGAAGAAGAGCATTACCCATTAAATCACGAGTTATATTTTGCTTAAATGCTACTATGGGAAGTTTTCCGAAGTAAACTTTTTGGTTGTTTACTTTAATCTCAACTGTAGGGTAATTTTGTTGAACCAAAATGGAAGAAAATTCAAGTGCGTAAAAGTTATCGATCTCATGTTGAGAGAGGTTAATCTGGAAAGAGTATGGAGTTGATTTGTATCTAATTTTAACTTCAGCGTTAAAAATCCGATAAGCTGTTTTAAAGAATGCTTCAAACCCTTCGCTTTCGGCTTCAATTTGTATGAAATTTACTTCTTTTAGATAAGAGACGTTTAAAGGTATCTCTTCTATGTGAGCATCACTGACTTTTTTCCTATAGATAACATTACCGTTCAACTTAATTACTAAATAACCGGGTCCTTTCGATTCCTCAACAATTATTTTCAATTTTGCATCTTCTACTTCTAATTTTTCCAAAGTAAATGTAAGTTTAGCTGATTTTGAGGAAAATAAGGATCTTTCAACAGAAAAATCTGATTTACTTGCTACTATTTTCTCTCCTCCATAATTTGAGATTTTAAAATCCTCTATGGGAATGCTTCGCGATACTAATGTTAAAGTTGGTACTACATCAACAACAACTTCAATCGCATCTTCCCCTCCCTTTCCTCTAGCTATTATATAACCTGAATATCTTCCATAACTGGGCGATATCAATATTGCTTTCACATCTTTCTCTCCGTTCACAGCGAAATTGTTCTCAGAGAAAGAAATAAGTTGAGAGAGACTACCATTAGCAGCGAGATTTACATTCGTTAACAAACCTTTAATTTTGAATGTTACAATTTTTTCCGAGTTTGGAAACATTTTAACAGAAATGCTCCTCGGCTCCAAGTATGGTGGTGCTTCTTGTGGAGTTGTCCAGTAGATAAGCATTATTGCAATAAAGATTAAAGCTGCCAAAAGAACGAATGCAAACTCATCCCTTATTGTTGGTGCTGCTTGAGATTTCATAAGATTATGTTAGAAAGAAAAAATAAAAATCATCCCTTCTCTAACTCTCTTTTCTTCAACCTTGTTACGTATCCGGCAACCACATTTCTTAACTTCTTTGAAGGTATGTCAACATATTTTTTAACTATTTCTTTGTTCTTCTCAAAATCTGTAGTAAATTCGTCTTTATGTTCTCTATATAGTTTCTCCCCAATAATCTTTACCATCCTTGTTTTCACTCTTCCCATTCAATCACCTAAGGCTTCAATCTTTTTATCTCATAATAAGTAATATCGTTTTCTTTATCCACAACTGCCCAAACAAAAGTTGCCCTTATATTATGGGCTAGTCTTACTGCTCTTGACATTTCTGGCAGGGAAAATGCTGCTTCTTCTGGAACGGCATGAACCACAAACTTAGTATGCTCGAATGGAGCTTTAGGTCCCCTTTTTATTTTCACCCCCTTTTCATAAACACGGAAATGAGCACCAAACTTGTAACCAGTCTTAACTAGATATCCTCTGTTTCTTAAGTCAGAATAAACAACGTATTGAGCGTGAAATTGGTTAACTTTCTCTTCTCCAATCCTCATCAACTCCTTTAACTCTAGCATTCTCTTTTTATTGTTCTCCATAACAAAAACTTTTATTACATTCTTTTCCGCTAGATAAATGGCCTCTATTAAATCTAATTCTAATCTTTCCGGATTTTGTAGAGGCATTGGCTTTCCGTAGCCTCCTTCTTCATAAAGCTTTATTGCCTCTTTATTCCAAATTATAACTCTTTCTCCTATTAACTCGCCTTCAAAAACCTTCATTTGATTTATTATGGAGGATCTAAATTATAGCTTTAATAGGTGGTTGAGTTTCAACCTTCATTTTTTGCTTAACTCAACTAATGATGGTATCTTTAATACTGCTCTCTTAAACTCAAGTGAATACGAGAAGTTAACAAGATTGGAAGGAGGAATAGTTTATTATTATGTTGGTAGCTACACATCTGGTGTAAAGAAAGCTGATATAAAGTTGACTGTTGATAACAACGACACTTACTATTTTATTGTTAGTACCACACCAATTTTTAAAGACCAAGCAACTTATGATTATCCTACTGATGTAGTTCTTACAGTTTACATTTCAGACTAAGTTAAATTTCATTTCACCTCGAAAAATTCTTCAACTTCCTCTGTTAAGTATCGCTTAACAAAGAATTTGTAGCTGTCAATCGATGTTGTTAAAATTAGTTTTTTGGTTTGAGGATTTCTGTAAATCAATATCAAACGAGAGTAACTTTCACATAAGCGTGAAAAAATTAGACGTTATTTTTTGATTTTTGAAAAGTTCACTTCACTCAAGCGTTTAGATTGAGAATCATCTTACCAAAACAATTTAAATGAGTAAAAAGATAAGATTTCATTCTAACATGCGATTCCGACTTTCAATACTTTACCATTTTCGCCACAGAATAAAGCTGTAGATTCTTTAGTTAAAGTAATTACTGCCCCAAAACCACCAATCTGAACTGGATTTGAGTAATCAAGCTCATAAATTAAGACTATAACTTTTTTAGGATTCTGACTTCTACAAATGCTTTGTATAGGAAATGTTGTGTATTTTCTTGCAAACTCTTCTGCTTCGCCTATTGAAGTAAATTCTTTCATTAATACAAGTCTATGTGTAAAATCAACAGGATATCTTATTCTCAATGCCTTTATTTCTTCTTCAGCGTTTGTCTTACAATTTTGAATGTAAACAGGTTCAGAAATTATAGTTAGGATTTGTATATTTGGTGTTTGAATAATTCTGGCTTTTTGAGAATCGTTAGTATACGATACATTATTTTTAAATAAATTGAAACCAGATTGGGACATAAAAGAAACTAACACTATAAAGGATATAATTCCAACAATTAACAAGATTGGAATAGCATTTATTTTTCTTGCTTTTACCGAACTTTCTGTTTCTATTCTTTTTTTATTTGGTTTTGGTGTGAATGTTATAGTAGGTGTTTCTATTAACTTTTTAGTTTTTTCAAACTCTTTTTCCTCTTTTATTCTTTCCAAGTCTTCAATGGTTTCCCAAAACTTTTGTCTTTGTTCCTCCTCTTGTTTTTTCAAATCTTCAAAGTATTTTTTAGTCCAAACGGTATCAGGATGGCCATCGGGTTTTCTCCACTCTTCTAAAACCTTGTCTCTCAAAACAGGGTCTCTAATTTGTTCTATTGCTCCTCTTGTTGTTGCTATTCTAGGTTCAATATGTTTTTCACAAAACCATCTACCACAGTAAGGACATTGGTAAAGTTTTTTCTTAGAAGAGTCACCATCTCTTACTTTACACTCAACACAAACACCAATTTTATAAGGTTTAGTTTCAGTTCTTTTTTTAGGTTTTTCCATTGTTTAATTTGAATAAGAACATTTAATTGTTTTTTCTTATGTGTTAAATTTACACATAAGCTAACATGCTTGTCTTTAAAAATAGAATTATAATCACTTGGATCTAATCCTTTTTAATTTTGGAAATATAATCCAAACGAAGATGATCCATATAGGGACAAAAAGTAGCGCATATAATACGAAATTAAAATTAATCATAAGTAGAATCATCGGAATAGTTGCTATACCAGCTATTGTAATAATTGTTTTAATCCATTCTTCTTTAGAACCACCTAAAGATTCTCCTTTTTCTATCTTATTCTTTGCCCCTCATCAGTTGCGTTAAATAGCTTGTTAAACTCATCTAAATCTTTAAACTTTTCAAGAACATGAGCAAGAGCATATAAAATCCTAAAATATCGACTGTTTAATATATTTTCGGCTAGGTTGTATTCAAGGTATTTGAGGAAAATCTTTTTAGAATTCTCGTTTATGCTAGGATTGTTTTTTATCTTTTCAAGCTTATTTTCGACTTCCTTTTCAGCTCTTCTTGAACGCTCATATGCGAAAAATGCCTGAAGGTTATTTAAATGGGGGTGTTCGGACATTGAACGAAATTTGGTATGCCCCTGCCGGGATTTGAACCCGGATTACCGGTTTTTTACATCTTTCCGCAAACCGGCGTCCTATCCAGGTTAGACTACAGGGGCAATAAATTTATTTAATACAATTGAATAAGAAAGATGAGATGTACAAGCTGTAATACGGAAGTAAAGGCAAAGGAAAATTTCGTAATGTTCCCTTGCCCGAACTGCGGGAAAACAATTATTGTTAGGTGTAATTCTTGTAAAGCTTCTGGAAGAAAATATGCTTGCAGCGAATGTGGCTTTGTCGGACCATAAAGCTTTAATATTACAACCCTATAATTCCAATGGCTAAAGTATTGGTAACATTAAGGATAATGCCAAAGGACATCAACGTTGATATTCAGAATTTAAAGAGTGAAATTCTGTCCAAAATTAAAGCAAGTATTCAGGAGGTTCCAATTGCATTTGGGTTAACAGCTTTAGATGTTTTTGTTCTCGCTGAAGACAAAGAGGGAGAAATGGAAAGAATTGAGAAACTCTTGAAAGAGATAAACGGTGTGGGAGAAATTGAAGTTATTGAAGTTACTAGAACATTTTAAAGCTTTTATTCTTATCATTCAACTATTTTAAAGAGAGTTGTACCATAGAAAGGCAATCTTTCTATGGTTATTGACTCGATGATAAGATAGATTAGGAGGCGAATTTGAATGGTGTTTGGAGGGAAAGGTTTCAAAAAATTTTCGAGTGTCCCCAAGCCAGTAAAAGTTGGGGAAGAATATGATGTGGAAATAACCGAAATTGGAAGTAAAGGGGATGGAATTGCGAGAATAAAGAATTTCGTAGTGTTTGTACCTGGAAGCAAGAAAGGTGAGAAAAGACATATAAAGATAAAAGAAGTTAGGAATAAGTTTGCAATCGGAGAGGTAAGCGAATCTGAAACTTCTAGAGAAGACTAAGAAAACGTTTAGAATCCTCTAGCATGAAAACATTATTGAAGTAAACAAAAATTTCTTTTGATTTTAGCTTTTTTATTTTTTCTTTTATTTCAATTAACTCCTTCTCGCTATACTTGTGATAGTAGTTTATTTTCCCGTTTTTATAGCTTCCATGAAGCCTAAAATACGAGACTTTTCTAACGATAGTTGGTACCCTTAAATTTAGATCACAAACATCTATAACATAAAACTTCTTGCAAAACTTCTTTATGTCATTTTCCTTCCAGCCTCTTAATTCAACTCCAATTTCAAAATTTCTTCTCTCAGCATTTTTAAAGAATTTTTCTGCATTCTCCCAATTTTCGTTGCTGTTCTTAAAACTCTCCGGCAATTGAATTACAATAACTTTTGCCTCTAATATTTGTGCGTACTCAATCATTTTTTTCCAAAACTCAAAAACTTCCTTTGTTGGTTTCAAATATCCAACTCTATCTTTAAGCTTTGAAACATCAACATTCGCCTTTTTCCACGTTCTTGATGTTGCTGGATGAGTAATTCCTTGGAATGCCTTAAAATTGAAAATGAAACCTTCTCTACTCATCTTTTTCCACTTTTGCAGAAGTTTTACGTCTAAAAGCTTATAAAATGTTTGTTGTATTTCAACTGTATTAAAATCTTCAAAGTATTTTTTCATAGATTCTGAAAAGCCGCAGGTACCAACGTAAATCATACATTAATTTTAGCACTCAATAAAAAAGTTATGAAGGTGAAATCTTCCCTGGTTTCTCAACTACTTAACATTTTTCTAATCATTTTAACCTTCATTATACTCATACTAATGAACCTTAACTACCACGTAAACCTGCTGACATTTTCTTTTCTCTCTCTTCTATACTTTCTACTAATCGCAATAGTTCTTATACTTCTTAATGAGATTATTATCAGGAAGTTGTACGTATATGAAATTGAAGAGAAAGGCATAAGAGAGTCTTTTTCGCTTTTCTCTAAAAGAGAAGTATTCATACCTTATTCAAACATAACTAAGCTTGAATTAAAGAAATCTTTTGTTGGGAGGCTTCTCAATTACGGTGATATAGAAGTAGTGAGTTCATCCTCTAATAAAATCATCTTAAAGGGTATAAAAAACCCAGAAACAATATTGAAAAAAATTAAGAGTATGTTTGAAAAATACAAAGAAACTAAAGAAGAAAATGAATAGGAATGTAAAGATATACTTAGAAACGTATGGCTGTGCCGCAAATAAATCAGATTCTGAGATAATGATGGGTTTATTGAAAGAAGGGGGTTTTCAAATAGTTAAAGATTGCAAAGATGCAGACATAAATATCATTAACACGTGCATAGTAAAAACACCAACAGCAAAAAGGATGGAAAGAAGAATAAGAGAGCTATACTCCACGGGAAAGCCTCTTATAGTTGCCGGTTGTATGGCAAAGGCTGAAGTAGATAGAGTAAAAAAGTTTGCCCCTACTGCAAGCATTATTACACCTAATGCAATTGACAGAATAGTGGATGTTGTTGAGAGAACATTAAAAGGAGAAAGCGTAATTGCTGAAGGAGAAATGAAAGAAAAAGTTTCGTTACCTCGAATTCCTTTCAATGATGTAATCTCTATTGTTCAAATATCTTCTGGCTGTCTTTCAGCTTGTAGTTTTTGCGAAACTAGAATAGCAAGAGGAGTTTTAAAGAGTTTTCCACCAGCTTCAATAATAGAGAGAATTAAAAAGGATATAAAAATAGGATTCAAAGAGTTCTGGATTACTTCACAAGATAATGCATGCTACGGTTTCGATCTAAATACTAATCTAGCTAGGCTACTTAAGGAAATAGTAAGTTTAGAAGGCGACTTCTTTGTTAGAGTTGGAATGATGAATCCTGCGCATTTGATAAAAAGAAGAGAAGTGTTATTAGAGTTAATTGAAGTTTATAAATCAGAAAAAATCTTCAAATTCCTTCATCTTCCGTTACAATCCGGAAGCGACAGAGTTTTAGAAGATATGAATAGAGGTTATACCCTTATGGAATTTATTGAAATTGTAAATGCATTCAGAAAAGAAATTCCTGATATCACACTTGAAACTGATGTAATAGTTGGCTATCCAACTGAAAGCGAAGAGGATTTTGAAAAGACTTTAAAAGCTATAGAGATTCTTAGACCAGATGTTGTAAACATTTCTAAATTCTCGCCACGCCCGCATACACCCGCCGAAAAGCTTAAGCAACTTCCTCCAGAAGTTGTAAGAAGGAGAAGTAAAGCGTTATATGAATTAGTAAAGAGAATTGCTATGGAGAATAACAAAAGATTTCTTAATAGAGTTGTGGAAGTTTTAGTAGATGAGATTGGAAAGGATGGAACGTACATTGGAAGAAACATACAATACAAACCGGTAATTATAAGAAGCGAAGAAAGTGTTCTGGGGAAGAAATTGAAAGTGAGAATAGTTGATTGTAAATCTAACTTTCTTATTGGCGATATTCAAATTTAAGAAAGGAAATAAATTCAAGAAATGGAAAGAATAGAAAAAATAGAAAAAATAGCCAAGAAAAGGGGATTTGTTTTCCTAAGCAGCGAAATTTATGGTGGGATTAGTGGAATATATGACCTTGGATATTTAGGCTTTCTTCTAAAGAAAAAACTAATAGAATATTGGAGAGAATTTTTTGTAAGGAGCGAAGACAACATTTTCGAAGTTGAAACGAGCTTGATAATGACAGAAAAAGTCTTTGAGGCTTCTGGTCATTTAAAAGGATTTGTTGATCCAATAACCAAATGCAAAAAATGTGGAAGCGCATTTAGGGCGGATCAGCTAATAGAGGAGAAAACAGGAATGTTTGTAGAGGGTTTTGACAAAGATATTCTTACTAAGATTTTAAGAGAGAAAAATGTTACATGTCCTAAGTGTAATGGTGAATTAGAAGATGTTAAAATTTTTAATTTGATGTTTTCAACAAGCATTGGGCCTTTAGCTGAAACGAAAGGTTATTTAAGGCCTGAAACTGCCCAAGGCATATTTGTTAACTTTAAAAATATTCTAGTTTCTACTCGTGCTAAACTTCCATTCGGGGTGGCACAGGTTGGTAAATCTTTTAGAAACGAGATTTCCCCAAGACAATGGTTAATAAGATTGCGAGAATTTACTCAAGCAGAAATAGAATTCTTTATAAACCCTGAGGAAAAAGAGTATGAAAAGTTGAAAGAATATGAAAATGTTAAAATAAGAATATTGAGTAGAGAAATGCAGAAAAGTGGCGGAAAAGAAGAAGAAATGACAATTAGAGAGGCTTTGGAAAGAGAGATAATCCCTTCAGAGTATATGGCATATTTTATAGCTAAAGAACAACTTTTTTACGAGTCTCTAGGAATTCCTAAAGAGGCAATAAGATTCAGACAAATGCTTCCTGAAGAAACTCCACATTATAGCAAGGGAAACGTTGATATGGAAATTCTCTTTGATTTTGGATGGAAGGAAGTTGTGGGAAATGCATATAGGGGTGATTATGATTTAAAAAGACATGCAGAATATTCAAAAACAGATTTTTCCTATGTGCTAGAAAACGGTAGAAAAATCGTTCCGCATGTAATTGAGCCATCTTTTGGAATAGAAAGGACAATCTACGCTATTTTACTTTATTCGTTTATAGAGGATAAAGAAAGAGGATGGGATTGGTTTAATTTCAATCCAAAAATCGCTCCGATAAGCGTTTGTGTTTTTCCTCTTTTAAATAAAAAACAAATGGTTGAAAAGGCTTTTGAAGTGTTCAAACTTGTTAGAAGAAATTTCGATGCTATGTTTGATAAAAGCGGGTCTATTGGAAAAAGATATGCAAGAGCTGATGAAATTGGAGTACCATACTGCATAACAATAGATCATCAAACATTTGAGGATAACAGCGTTACTATAAGAGATAGAAATACAACCAAACAAGAAAGAGTAAAGATAGAAGAATTGATAGAGAAGTTAAATAAGCTGTTGAATCTGAGAAGCAATTAGGTTATAAATCTCGTTCCATCTTTCTCTTTCTAACCAAAAAACCTTGCCATAATTTTTGTATTTTTCTATGTAGTTTCTATGTACTGTAGCAACAACTATCTTATCGCATTTCAAAATACACTCGATCTTCTTCTCAAATTTCTCGCTAAATAGCTCCATTTTCCCTATTTCATCTATCACAATAACATCACATTCTTTTTCAGCCATTTCTAAAGCGGGAATTGCTATTTCCTCGAAATATTCAACATTTACAAAATATTTTCCAACTTTATACTTTGTTTTGTAGTTTATACTCGCAAAAACTTTTTCTTTCAAAGATAGCAAATCAACTATTTTAAACCCTACCCTAATACCTCTTTCTCTTACTTCTGGCGAAACTATACCACCAATCTTTTTACCTTTATTTTTAAGGAATTCAATAAGCTTAAGAACTAAGGTTGATTTACCAGATGCTGGTGGGCCACTAATAAGAAACTTCATCAAACTTATTACTTTTAAAGCAGATAAATGATAATGGGTTTGGAAAAATTAATTGAACTCGCTGGAAAAATAGAGAACGAAGAACTAAGGAAAAAGACCATAGAAATATTGAAAGACATAAAGCTCACTCACCCAGAATTTCAAAGTTATGAAAGAGAAAACCCGGAAAATGTTAGGACTCCTTTCATAGTAAACGATACTGTTGGCATTAGGGAGCTTATTATTCATACAACTGTTGTAACTGAGGCATGCATTAAAATTGCTGAACTGATTGAAAAGAGGCTGGGAGTTAAAGTAGATAAGGATGTTTTAATAGCTGGTGCTTTGCTTCATGACATAATGAAAGTATATGAGTTTAAAAATGGGAAGCCAACCGGAATCTTACTTGACCATTCTGCGTTAGCACTAGCCGAATTATATAAAAGAGATTTTCCCCAGGAAGTGCTTCACCTAGTTATTTCACATGCAGCTCCATCAACTAATCCGCCAAGAACTCTCGAAGCAGTTATTCTTCATTACGTTGATAGTTTATTTGCATTAGTGGAGTTTGGAATATCTCAATCTTTGAAAAAAGAGGAGGAGAAAGAGAAGAAATGAAAGATTTTATCAAACCTGCTATACAGTTTTTTAAAAAAATCAAAGGAAAACTAGCAATAGTTTTCGGCCATGATTGCGATAGCATTGCCTCAGCAGCAATAGTTTACAGGCTTGCAAAAAAGTTAAATCTAAAACCTAAGCTAATTGTTTCATTTCACAATTTCGAAGTTGATGAAAAGACTGAGAAAAAATTGCAAAAATTTAAAAATATCGTTGTTGTAGATGTTGGAGATACTCTAGAAGAAAGAATTAACAATCTTTCTTCAAGTAGAAATCTCCTCATTATCGATCATCATCTCCCGAAAAACTATAATTGCTTCTATGTAAACCCAAGGCTTTATGATGAAAAAGTCTACATGCCAGCAAGCTATCTCAGTTGGTTAATATATAAAAGGTTCTTTAACGATAAAGAAATTCTTTGGATTGCAGCATTTGGAACTCTCGCAGACTTTGGTGCAAAAAATAACAAAGATCTTTTTATAGAATTGAAAAAACATTATCCAGAGTTAATTTGGAATGCAAAAATAGAAGATAGGGAAATCCTTGAAAAGACTTTGATAGGAAAAATTGTTAAGCTTATAGATGCCTGCAGAATAGCAGAGGGAATAAATGGAGTAAAAAACGCTATAAAAATCATTATAAGTGCAAGAAATTATGAAGATGTGTTAAAGAACAAAAAAATAAATGCTATTTATAAAAAAGTTAAGAGAGCTTTTGAAAAAGAAATAAAAAACATTGAGAAGAGGAAAATAGAAATTTCTGATTTCATAGTTTATGAAATAAAAAGCAAATACAACTTAAAATCTTCGCTTGCAAGCTATTTACCGAAAATTTATCAGAAAAAAATAATTTTTGTAGCACAAAAATCGAGTGAAGGCTATTACGAAGTTAGCGTTAGAAGGGGTGTAAAGAGAAAAGTAAATTTAGCAAGACTAGTAGAAAAAATTAGTAGAAAAATTAAAGCCAAAGGTGGGGGACACCCGAGTGCCGCTGGAATGAGAGTAGACAATCTAAAAGAGCTCATAAGTTTTTTAAAAAATGAAAAAGGAAGAAACAATTCATCTCGTTAATACTATGTCTATTGTCGAAACGTTTACTTTTCCCTTTCCTTCAACTTCCCTTTCTTCAGTTCCTAGATCTATTCTCTTGATTTTTACATCTGGCATGAACCTTCTTTGAACAACTTGAGCAACGTCTACAGCTCTTGAAATGCTTCTTCCTCTCGCTTTAATGTGAACCTCTTTTTGCCCATTTGTGAATTGTGTTAGCACCGCTAAAACATAGCTCATTGTTGGTTTTTTTCCTATGAAGACGACATTATCAGCTTGTTGCTCTTTTGGTTGTTCCTTTGTTTCTTCTGGCATACAAGACACCTCCTGATTTAAAGATATCAATTAAAAATAGTTTTTAAATAATTTAAACTTAATTTAGTGACTTCTTTTCACTCTAGTTTAAACTCCTTTACTATTTTTCTTTTCTCATCAACGGTTTCAGCTGCTAGGACTTTGCCATACAATTCTCTAATTTTTGGATAAAGTGCCCCATATTTTCCAGCCAAGTCTGATGTTAATCTCACGATATCCTCCGCGCTTAACCCGTCTACCCTTTTTTTAAGTTCAGTAAGCTTGCTTAATAGATCATGATAAACACTTTCGTAAGTCTTCAGTGCAAGAGCATACTCTCTTCTGCCTACTCCCCATCCTCTGAAAAATACCCCAACTACAAAAGTTGCTGCAAAAATAACAACACTCCAAATACCCATAAAGCTGAAAAGTATCCAGACGAATTTCACAAACCAGCCGAATGGAATTGTTAGGAATGTAATAATAAATGCAAGTACTCTATTGGTTGAAGATGGAACATTTGCAAATATTCCTAAGCTTTGTAAGAATGCCCAAACTAGTGTGTAAATAGCAGCAAACGGTAGAATGAAAAGGTAAATTATTGCCGGGATATACGTCCACTCCTGTGGCAAACCAAGCAGTATAAAAACTTGAGAAGCCAAAGATGGGAGCTCCATCTGCTTGAAGCTCTCAGGAACAGATAAGTATTGAGGATAAGGGATAAAAAATGGAACTATTAGGAAGATGATTATAGTTATGATGAAAAGAACAAAAGATAGCCCGGGAAATCCTCCCGGTGCTTTTATTACTCCGCCTATCAGCAAGAGAGCAAAAATAAATGCTGCAACAATAGCTATTGCAAGTACGTCGGAAAGCTTTATTTCTACTCCAAAAACATTCCATTTTATTTCTGTTTCTGTTGGTTTTTGAGTTTCTTCTGGTAAAGATGTTTCCCCTTCTGGTAAAGATGCCTCTTCATCTGGAGGAGCTTCTCCTTCAGTTTCTCCATCTAGAAAGCGTATTTCCTTAGCCTTAACTAGAGGGATGAGAAAAATAAGACAAAGCATTAATATTCCTATAAGTTTTTTAAGTTTCATAGATTTGTTTAAACCATGTATTTAAAAATTTGATTTCAAGCTGTTTTTTCTCTGGTCTTATAAAAATAGAGGGAAAACAAAACGAAAATCATGAAAAGAAGGAGAGAAAGAAATGAGAAAAAACTTTCTATAAAAGGGCGATAAAAATAGAATGCATATAAAACAAAAAAGAAAACCACTGATGAAATTACAATATTAACGCTTTTTTCAAATAATTTTAATTTATTGAGAACACCATAAACAATTAAAAAAGAAAGGAAAGAAAAAGAGAAAGCCAAAATTGTTTCTATCATTCAACCAACCTTTCTTTCACATATTTATACCAACTTTCCTCCTCAATTTTTTTACCAGCTTGCCTTGCTAAATTTTCGATCTCAGAAAGTTTTTTCCTAATATTTCCTTTGATTTCTTCCTTCTTTTTTTCATCTTTTTCTCTTTCATACTTACTTATCAACTTCTCTACTTCTTCTCTCAATTTGTTGAATTTCTCCTCTCTCGTAACCACGTTTAAAGAATACTTGAAGACTCCGTAAAGATAGACAGCAACGAATGATAAAACTGTTAGAAAAGCTGCTAGGAAAGGCAAGATCCAGCTTAAACCTAGGGAGTAGAGAGATAGAACGGAAATTAGTGAAATTGTTAGAGCAGTCACTGAGTAGTATATGTCTCTTACCTCTCCAAATATTTTTGAACGCTTAAGAAATACGAAGAGAAGGAAATAGAAAAGTAAAAATGGAAGGAAGATTGAAAAAATTAACTCCTTGCCTTCTATTTCCGTTGTTTCCATATATTCTTTTGATTTTGAGATGAAATATAAACTTCGGAGTCAAAAATAGAATCATGTGGTGGATTTGGTACATCATACTAATTATAGGGATTGCTTTATTTTTTACGAGAAGGGCAGACTATCCTGCTAAATGGATAGGAATAGTAACTATGATTTTATACGCTTTCTATCCAGAAACTATTGGCTGGTGGGTACCAATAGTCATAATAGTGTTCAGTAGTCTAGCAGCTCTTTTCTGTGTCCTTTCTCCTGTAGAACTAGGAGAGCTAATGGCTGGGGCACTTTCTGGCATCTCCGAAACTTCCGGTTTACTTGCAGCTTCACTAGGATTGATAGGATTAACAAGTAAAATACGCAGAGAAAGTTTAGGAAGCAGGCTGATAGCCCTAGTTATTGTAACTATTGTGACTCTGATAACTCTATTCTCTATTCCCTCACCAAACTACTATAAGACTCTCATACTGCGAGTACAACCATATGTCATACATCTAATTTTTATTTTCACATTCTTTCTTTCATTTTACTTAGCATCTCTCACTTTTCCTTCTATTTTAGCTATCATACTTTTTCCTTTTTTATTCCTTTTTTTCCTTGCACCTTATACAATACTCTATCTTACAACCGTTAAATGTATGGAAACCATTTCTGTATTTGGTCATACTTTCTCTATTCCTACTCTCGCTCAACTAACAAGAGGTTATTCATGCGAAAGATTAACCACAGTTTCACTGGAAAAAACAGGGAAAGTTTATACTATCCCTTCCCTATCTGGAATAAAATTAGAAATAGGGATGGGGGAAATGAATCCCTTGCCAGCTGGTGGTTCTTATAAGGAAGCTATATTTTTGAGAAACAATTATGCGGAAAATGTATCATTACTCAAAATACAACCCATTTTGAAAAGTAAATACTTTAATACTTTTTTCATTCCAACCGACTATCAACAAAGTAAAACAAACCTTCTCCCCGGAGAGGTTTATGGTGAGGAAATTAAATTTGATCCTCACCATCTAGAAATGGAAACTAGTGCTCCAATATGCAAAGTACCTCGCGAAGATATGGAAAAGGCAGGAATTACAGGAGAATGTGATGCTAATACTCTAGCTTGTCCCTCGCCTTTTGGTTATCAGACTGCATGCGTAGAAACAAGTAGAACCTATTGTGAGTGTATTGACTGGGTAAAAGCGACTTGTAGTGGTGCTCCCCTCACTCTATACCTTCTTGTAACACATACAGGGTTTTTAACAGGAAAGGGAATTCTTTACTATTTTGAGAAATACATGCAAACCTCGCTCCCAGCATATAAATACTCACAACCTCCAGCAGAAGCAACATTTAAATTTATACCAAATCCATGGTTCCAGGAGAGGTATGGTAAGTACATAAATGAAGTATTCTTATTCGCTCAAATAAAAGTTGGTGGAAGAAATCCTCAGCTAACGTCTCTTGAAGTTGAACCGAGAGACATTGTTATAAACATTACAGATTTGTATAAGAACATTTCTATAACAGAAACGGTAGGAATAGTTAAGAAAGATTGCAACTTAAAAGAAAAACTAAAGGAGATTAATGAAGTCTTAAAGTCGAGAGGCCACTGGTCAGGAATATTGTGCACATTTACTCCACCTTCTGTTCATGTAAAGATTGTTAACCTAACAAACAACGAAGTATTACTCGATGAACCAATATCGCTTCTTCTTCTAAACGAATACTGCAACACCTCCTACGAAGCATTCAAATATTCTATGGAATTTATTTCAAACGTTTCTCAAAATAAAACTGAAAACGAAAATGTAGCCAAAAACGAAAGCGAAGAAGTTCCATCTCACGAAGAACCTTCTCCTGAAGAATCTGAAGAAGTTCTGGAAGAGAAGCTTCTTTCAAAAGGAGGAATTATAACTGAAATGGAGATTTATAAGAAGTATTGGAATTATCTAAGGGTGATAAATTCCTTACCAGAAAGTACGAGGAAAAGTATTAAGGAGCACAACATATGCTCCTATCTTAGGGAAAATATACCGAAGGAGAAAAAAGGAGGAAAGGAAGCAATCGAAGAAAACCTGAGAAGAGTGGCTGTTTGGATTAGGTTCGATTATATAACAACAAGCGTAAAGGCATCTCGAAGCATCTCTCCTTACTATACATCTTTCTGTGAAAGCTTAGCTAAGAAAGCAGAACTAAAAACGGAGAAAGTAGAAGAGGAGAAATTACCGGAGGGAGAGTTACCAGAGGGGTTATAAAGTTTTAATGATTTTATAAAAAGGATAAAAAACTTATTTTATGAAAGGTATTGGCAAGGAAGTTGTTTTCACTATAGTAGCAGTAGCTATTGGCCTTCTCGCTTTTTTCATATTTATACATTCTGGAATAAATCCATTTCTTAAAAAGAAGGAAGAAGCAGATTGTAATACACAATTGTTACAAGCATGCGACAAGTACTTAAGACTGAAATCTGGTACTCTGTTTAAAAACTCAATATCAGCCGGATGCCAAGAAACGCTTTCCAATATATGTAGCGATTTTGAAAACGAGGATTGCATAAAGGAGTTATGTAAAACTGTCGGGATAAACTTGGATTAAGTATTAAAAGCTTTATAAGCTTGGAAAACAACAGTAGCTATGGCAGACCTCCCAACATTTGTTATTATTATTGTTGCTATAGTAGCTGCTGGTCTGCTCTTCTACGCGTTTGCTCACCGCTTTGGAGCAGGAACAGCCAAAGTAACGTCACAGGAATGCGAGCAACAGGTAAAAGTAGCATGTAGCAATTTAAAGGGTACCGGAGATATCTCTGCCTTTAAAGACGTCTCAAGCGCATGTATACAGCAATTGGGTATTAGTTCTTTTTACTTTGATGAATGCAAAGAAGGCGATAGAGATGTTTGTTTTCAAATTTGTACAACGGTAGAGACAGAAGCAGGATTGCCGTAGTTTAGGTGGTTAGTTGTCTCTTGCTAAAGGTTTAGAAGGTTGTAAGAAACTGCAAATATCGAGACGCTCGCTTATAATTTTCTTTCTCTCCATTTCTTTCCTATTCTTTTCGCTCCTTTATTTTCTAAAGATAAGTCTTTCTCAACCGCAAAGACCACCAGGACAACCACAACCAAACGGAGGTGGAGAAGGCTCATACACTTACTTTCCAATTAAACTATTCGCTGGTTGGAATTTCATCTCTATTCCATTCTATGATGGTGAAATTGCTTATTCTTTATCCGATTGCTACTTCCTTTATAATAGAGGTAGACACTACCTCCCGAATGGTACACTGATGATAATAAATCTTGAACCAGACGACCGAAAAGTTACGCAAATAGGAGCAATTACCTTCGGAATATACTCTTATACAAGCTGTACTCTGCAAGTAAGAGGTCAAATACCATTTCGACCTTCCTCCCTTGAATTAAAGAAAGGCAAAAATTTCATAGCCACTCCTTACAATGGATTAGAAGTAAGCAAAGTAAGTGGTAGTGAAATAGATGCAATTGTTTATTTTAATTCATCAGAAAAAAGATGGTATAAATTGGAGAACCGATGGGGGAGAATCTATCGTTATGTATATAATCCGATAACAAAAAAGTGGGAAATTAAGGAGGAGAATTTAACTTCATTCCTCATTCCTCCAGGAACCGGTATTTACATAAGCGCAAGAAATGATTGTAAAGTACAATTAGCTTAATTTACACTAATAAATTACAAAGGCCTCCATTTCTCATAATCGTTACTTGTAATCAAATGAAAAGTTAACTTTATATTTCTAAATTTTGTACTCCTTTCTTTCGCATCGTAAACAGGATACTGATTTTTCGTTGAAATATCTATTTTAACATCAACTGCAGCAAAGTATCTACACAAACATCCACTATTCTTTTTCTCAATTTCGTGCTTAATTTCAACTCTATTTACAATAAACTCTATTGGAAACTCGCTCTCTTTTTTTGCATTCTCTAACTCTTCTAAAATTTTATTCCTAAACTTCTCATTAGCATTTGAGCACTTTTTTTCTAATTCTTCTTCTGTACAGCTAGACTCTTTACATTCTTTTTCCATGTTTTCTTCAGCTTTTTCAATGGCCTCTTTTATTCTATCTCTTTCAATAAAGAGAGAGTTTGCAACCTCATAAAGTTGAAAGTATTCAGAAGGTAAAATAACTGTTCTGTTTGGAATATCGTAAATAGAGAAAAAAGAGCCTGAATAGTTGAGTAGTTGAGAAAACCAAACCTCCATTTTCCAAAATTCAGTCGGTGACAAAACTTTTATTATCTGTCCTAGATGAGCTCCATGACTTGTTTCTTCAATGTTTATCTTTACTTTGGAAATATTTACATATACTTCCCCAAACTTAAAGCCAAGAGACTTTAAATTATCTAGATATTCCTTTATAAACTCTCTTGTTCTTGCCTCTATTGCACTAATATATGATGGAAAATTGGTACTCTCATAAACTCTCCACGGTAATTGAGCTATGCTACTTTCATATCCACCTAGCTTTCCTACTTCATAAGCTGCCTGAAGGAATGAATACTCATAAGCAAATTCAAGACCTTTTTTTACACTTTCAACGACATCTGTAGCCTTAAGAATTTCTGCACTCTTTAGAGAGATTTGAAAATTACGATAGTAGAAAAAAGAAGCGAGAGAAAGAAGTGCCTGAACTATGATACTCAAAAGAGCAAACAGAAATATTGTCTCGACGATTATTCCTTTCATTTTTACCTCCTATATTTCAGGATTAAATACTTCACAAGCCTAGCATCGTTGTAGGGAACGAACACAGGAACTCGCGCAACGAATGGAGCATCTTCACAATCTCCCGAATACCCTTCTTTTTTGAAATCTATGAGAACTTGGGAGTCGAATATTAGCTTGTAGCAAATTGGAGGCTCTTCTTTCTGTATGTATTTTCTTATGGATTCATCTAAAAACGCTATGAAATTTTTATCTTGAGTATACTCGATTAACGATAAAAGTTTGTATGCAGGATTAGAGTTATAATTTAAAGAAAGAAGAGAAGCAAGAAGTCTGTACGCATCATTTGGATTGTACATTACTACAACAACAACGGTATGAGTGAAAAGATGGAGGTTCTCCCATAGAAATAGAGAAAGAACCCCGAAAAAAACCAATACTACAAGTATTATAATTGCTCCAAAAATGGCCGCTAGACCCTTCATCTATTTCACCATGGTGTTGGCTTATAGATCCACTCTAAAATGGAAACAACAATCCTCCCTCTATGTATCGAGCCATCTTTACAAACTATATTTACTGGCAAACCGTCTCCAACAATAGGACTCCCTTTCTCCAGCCAAGCTTTCACCCATTCAGGTAAAGCTTTTCCAAAACAATTTACAAATTCTGCTGGCGTCCAAAGTGTTAATGCTATACCAAGTCCGCAACCAATAGCAGCACCGGCTGGACCACCTATTACAAAGCCAACTATAGCACCTGTAATACAAGCGGCAGCCATTTTTGCTAAATGCGCCCAACTTTTATCAAACGCATCGTATAGACATTTTAAGAATTTAAACTGAGGGCTCTCTTCTATTAACTTCACTACATTTATACCCAGTGTTACACCACTCCATACTACGCAATTATCCTTTCCGCATCGATCTAAATCTACTATTGTAACCCAAGTTATAACATTCATATAACCTAAACCAAGCTCATCAAATCCTATCCAATTTGCTGGATTAAAAATACTTTTTAATTCCTCTTTCTCCCTAAATCCCTTTTCAGACCTTAAAAAAACAGAGTTCAACTTTTCTTCATCCAACATACCCCTGTATTTGACTCCATCTCTCTCATAAACCAGTTTTTCGGAAGAAATTAACGCATTAGCTAAATGTATCGCATTTCTTTCGCTTTGTGCCTGAAAGTTTAATGCCCAAATCTCCACTAAAGTTTTAAGAAAAAAATAAATAGCATAAGCTGATGTACCAACAGCTAGAAGTCCAAGCAATATCGCATCAAACGCTATAATACTTTTCACTCTTTCCTCCTCCAAGCGAAAACTTTTTTCTCGCTCTCTGTTTTCCTTATTAAGAATTCGTTGACATCATCGAATTCGAAATTCTCAAATGGTACACAGTATTTTGCAGTAGACTCCATTTTCTGAATAAATATTTGTTGAAACTTTGCCAATACTTTTAATACTCTTTCTTCTCCTTTAACGTAATAGAGAGTTTTACTAGAAGGAGTATAACTAATTTCTATTCGGTATGGGGCTGCTCCACTCGCTGACATTAAGCTAGCAAGCTGAATAGCAACATTTGCTGAAGACTCCTCTGCTATAGTTTGATAGACTTCTGA
>JAJHRL010000034.1 GCA_020832825.1 Candidatus Aenigmatarchaeota archaeon
GCTATGCTATTACCATACACAGATACAGAGATAAGAGACTTACAAATAAACCACAATACCTATTATGCAGTTAGAATGTAATATTTTTTTATTTGAAAAGCGATTTCAAATCTAATGAAAATTTTCTGCCCAGAGAATTTCATTAAGATAGGAACAACCTTTTACTTGGATAATAACTCTAACCTATTGCATATAGCAAATGCAGAGATCATACAGCTAGGTAATTTACTTTATCTCTCAGGTAGTATTCCTGTTGAAGTTAGGTACAATGTTTTTGAGATAGTAGATTATGAGATAAAGTTTATCAAAACTAAGTTTTATAAACTTAAGTTATCAAACAATTTGGAAACATATATCAACTATATGAACAAAGATATTGATAAACTAAAACTAATACCCGTTGTTAACATAGATAGAAATCAAAAAATTAGAACAAATACAATGCACACAAAGATAGATAATATAGCAAAGTATAGAAGTTTGTTAAATCAGGGTTTATTAACTTATGTGGGACAAAGCTATATAACCACTAAACCAGATAACTACTTGATTGAGGATGATGGTGTTTATGTAAAAGTAGTTAGTAAGGAAGTAGTTGAATTTCCGTTTATTATTGAATTCAGCAAAGATATAAGTTTGATTGATTGTCTCTACTATTTACAGTAAACAAAAAAATCAGAACAATTTGTATGGGTCTCTATCAGCTTTAATGTTTATTATACTTTCGTATTTAATCCAAAGTGAATTCTTGGGAATAAAGACTATGTCATTTCTATCAAACACAAAATCAGATATGAATATCATAACATCATTACCATTCATTTCATTCTTTAAATGATTTAACACTTTTTTGGGACTTGTTCCGCCTCTTCCACGAACTTCAATATTTTCAAAATCTTTTTTGCTTCTTAATATCACTGGACCATAAAAGTCTACATCAAAGTAGTATACTTTTATTCTGCTCATCTTGATTAATTTTGAGAATTTACCAAACACATCCTCGAGAAATTCTGTTGGAATTGATGCGGATGTATCTATTACTGCATAAAGATATCTGGGATAACCTTTATACATAAATTTTGTTCCCAATAGATCAGGATTTAGTTTATTGATCTTCATAGGAGTTCTTCTCACATCATAAATTTTTTTGCCATATAAATCATAATCTCTAGCAAATTTTTCAAGATATTTCCTCCAGTCGAATTGTGAATGTTCTTTTGCCTTGACCAATTCTACAAAATTTCCTGGGTTAATTCCTACATCTTTAATGCTTTCCAATACTCTATTAATCAAAATGAATCTCATATCATCTGTTATATCCGGAGCATCTTGTATCAATTCACCATCTATCATATTGTTAAAATCAAGTGTCATATAATTATAATGTTGTATACTATTTTCTTGTTTAACAGAACATGTGTTGCAATTGCTTTCGCTATTTATAGATGTCCCTTTATCTTCTTTTTGTTGCATTCTTTTGTATATTTCATATGCTAATTGTTCTATTGTCATTGCTAAAGCATCTTCTATTCTAATACCAAATAGTTCTTCAATGTCATTTAGGAATACATCTTTCTTCAGAAAATCTTCCAAATCTGAAGATTTGTCTAGTTTAAACATTTTTTTGATAACTTCAATTTTTTCATTTTTGTTAGCATAAGTTTTTGTAGTGGTATATGCTAACTGATATATGATCTCATTAATAAATGCATTAGCGGCCATGTTGTAAATATCAGGTGGAATAATTTCTTTAACATTGTTATATCTCTTTATATGGTTGAAGATTATATGCATTGCTCCATGAACTAGATATTTTAATAGTGTAGATTCATCCTTTATTACATTTCTATTCACAATAATACAATCATCCCTTACCATTATGGGAACACCAGATAATGATGCTTCTGCAATCTTTACGAATTGTAACATATGTCTGAGTTCAATCGGAATCTGATTCATTAAATAAATCTTTCTTACTGCGTTTCTGATATCCATAACATTAAATTTAGATTAGTTGTTTCTAGCACTCACTCTAAATTTATAATCATGCTTGGTTTGCTAGAGTTATTGAAACCATCAACATATGTGATCGAAGTAACATTCTTCTGTGCATTGCAAAATAAAAAGATGCTAGATTTAGTCAAAAACATTCTACCCTATTGGAATACGCTTGCAACTGACGAACAAAAACCTTTATTATCAATGTTAACTACATTTGTGAATAAGGGTATACCAGAACATGATTTCAAACTATCACAGCCATTGGAGTTTTATTACAAACTATTTGATGTAGCAAATCTCGATGAATTGCAATCAACAATATTGGATAGGTTATATAAAATACAATTTATTGCTAAGGTATATGAGAAGATTCAACTACTCCAGCATCCAATACACGACTACAATAAAGTTGAAAGGCTTGTTAGTGAATTGTTTTCTGATCTTAATGAAGTTAGAGATAAAGAGCTAACAGAGAAAATCTTCAATGCAAAAGATTTATTAAATGTAACAGAAATATCTGATTTGAAATTGGTTAGTTTGATACCAGAACTAGATTTAGTATTGGGAGGATTTTATGTTAATAATCTTTATCTATTTGCTGCAGGATTGGGACAGGGTAAATCATTTACATTACTTAACATGGCAGTAGGATTTTCAGTTTTCCTAAAAGCATTTGAAAACTACTATAAAGATTGGTATGGTAAAAAACCAGTTGTTTTATACATATCACTGGAAAATACTAGCGTTCAGATCAGGAACAGATTATACACACTACTAAATGATTGCACATTAACAATACCAAAAGAAAAAAATACTCCTTTGAAACAATTATTCCAAGCTGTGGATAACCTCTATATTATATCCTTATCAGATGAGATAGTGGATTATGTTTACATAGAGAATATTGTGTTGTCGATGCAATCAAAAAATATGCATCCAGTTGTCATTGTGTTAGATTATATGGATGAGTTATATGCTCCTGCTAACATAAGTGAATATAGACATAAGTTAGGTTATAATGCTAGAATGTTAAGAAAGATAGCTATGAATCACAATCTACTAATGATATCAGCTACACAGATAAACAGAAAAGGCATTGAAGAAGGTAATATATCCATTACACATTTATCAGAATCGATAGAGCATGGTAAAGTAACAGATGCACTGATCGGTTTAGTTCCAGTAACAATAAACAAAGGTTATATTGTTACAAATCAACCTTTAACCAAAGATATTATTAAAAGCAATCTAGACAACAAAGCAGATGCAATTGGAATGATAAATAGCATGTATCTCAAAGTATTAAAAAATAGACCAAATCTATTAACAGGATTTGGGTATGCAATTAGTAATCAAAGTTTAACAGGATTTAGATCTCTCATATACGGATTGAATTATGAAATCTCAATCTATCTTGTTCCAAGTTTACATTCATATTTAGGAGATGATTATATAACTAGAAACTATGATGTATTGCATAGCAGTGTTACAAATAGAATAGCACCATTCGTAAAAAATCTTGATGTTAGGGATTACAGTAAATATCAATACGGATTAGAGTTAATAGCAAATCTACTTGGTGTTGATATAAAACAAACAAATGTAAATAATGAAAACATAGAAAATGACTTTGTAGTAAGTAATATCAATCAAAACATAGATGCACTTGATGTTATAGATGATTTTGAAGTATTCGAACAAAAAAGTTTAGATTTAGATATATAGTTTTTTTGCTATGGAATACAATAAGTTCAATAACAAAAAAAAGAGGGAGGAAGAGGGCAATCATGAAGAGCCTCTAATTACCTTTGAACGATAAGTCTACCTACTACATTAGGATAGATTACAGATGCTCCGAATCTATGAACAGCAGTCATTGCTTGACCAAGAGTATTTGCAGGATAAGGAATCATATGAGTTGCATAAGGTGCATATATTGCAGTAGAGAAGAATTCTTGTTTGGATTTGAGTACAAGTAAGTTCCTACCAACAGGAAGTATAGGTGTAGGCAATACCTTTATCCATTCTTCAGATCCCTCTTTGCTTCTGGTGTATATCTTGAATGGGTCTGCTTTCGTTACAGGGTCGGATACCCACTTACCTATGTTAACAAGTAGTGAAGCATCTTCAACATTCATCACAAGTATGGGTTCTACTTCGGGAACAGGTGTATTCCTGAGTATCTTACCAAGCAGGTTAGATATTGCATAAGGGAAATGAGTCATAACGTACATGCCTGGTCCCCAACTGAAAGCAGCAAGAGCAGCAGCAGTCATATTTACAGATTCTTCTATGTTATGAACAAGTGATGCATTATACAAGTTCATTAGAAGGAATGCATCAGTGTTAAGTGCAATTATAGAAGATAGTATGCTACTTACTTCGCCGAGTATGTCGAGATTGAAGAGAACTTGAGCATCAAAAGCCATTTCGGGAGATACAAGTATTGTGCTTTCAAGCCTGTTTTCAGCAAGAGTTTGTCTTGCAAGTTCAAGTCTGAGCTTCCTAGCAGGATCTCTCGATTCATAGGCTACTCTTGCATATACCTCTATACCTTGAACTTTAGGTTCAGTTCCACCGGTTACTATAACAGTTATAGTGAAATCACCAGATTTGAAGTCTACTCTACC
>JAJHRL010000035.1 GCA_020832825.1 Candidatus Aenigmatarchaeota archaeon
TCTCTTAAGATTGCTTTTCTTTCTACATCAAAAATTGTTGATGGTTTAACTCTTTTAAGTTTTCCTCCATCAAGATATAAATCTGCTTTAACTCCTTGTCTTAACACTTCTTTAATAGAATAGCAATTTTCCCTTCCTGAGATATTTGCGCTCGTTGCAATTATAGGTTTTCCTAAAAGTTTACTCAATATTCTAGCAGCCTTATTACTGCTAACTCTTAAAGCAATCTTTTTATTTGCAACCAAAGATGAAACCTTTCCTTTATTTCTTAAAACTAGAGTTAAAGGACCTGGCCAAAACGCTTTTGCCAATTTCAAAGCATCTCTGCTGAAATAAGCATATCTTTTTGCCATTTCCAAACTAGCGACAATAATTGGTAACTTCTTTTCCTTGCTTCTTTTTTTGATTTCAAAAACTTTTTTGCAAGCTTCATCATTAGTTGCATCGCAGCCCAACCCATAACAAGTTTCAGTAGGATAAACTATGATTTTGCCTTCCCTCAAAAATTCTACAGCCTTTTCAATACTTTCTTTTTCGATTCTTAGTACAAGCATAGCTATATTTTGATAGGCAAATAATTACTTCTTTTTGCATTAGCGAAATAGTTAAGTAGTAATTTTGTATGTCCCTTTTTTCATTATAACTCTATCAATTCTTACAGCAATTCCTTTTTTAGCTTCATACATTTTTTGGCTATTCATTTTTGCTATGCCAATTGCAACTAGCTCATTCTTTAAGCTCATTATTGCTATTAATTCTCCTTCAACAATTCCTTCTTGTATTCTAACAATACCAACAGGATATAAAGGCGCCCCATTACAAATTGCTTCTATCGCTGTGTCTTTAACAAAAACTTTTTTAACGTGATCAATTGTAAATTCTATTGGAATTAAAATTTTTCTCAAGTACTTTTCTTCTCCTTCTTTCCAAAATTCAAAAGCATCTCTAATTTCGACCAAAGAATGAGCTTGATCTTCAGTAAAGTTGCCGGCTCTTATTCTTCTTAACTCAACCATATGAGCTCCTACTCCGGCTTCAATACCAATATCCCAAACAAGCTTTCTTATGTAAGTTCCAGCTTCTACTTTAGTTTGAAATAAAATATCTCTTCCATCTACTTCTAAAATGTCAAAAGATTTTACTTCCCTTTCTCTTGGTCTTCTTGCCACAGCTGCTTTTTTAGGCGGAATTTGAATTATTTTACCAACAAACTTTCTTGCAATTATTTCTTTCAATTTTTCTATATCAAAATCTTTATGCAAATGCATTATTCCTACGTATTCTTTTTCTAATTTTTGGAAAAGAGGAGCAGTTTTTACTGCATTGTTCAGCAAAACTGGCAATACTCCAGTAACTTTTGGGTCTAAAGTTCCTATATGACCAACTTTTTTAGCGTTAAAAATTTCTTTAACCCATAAGCTAATTTGATGGCTTGTCGGTCCTTCATGCTTATCTACAATTATCAATGAATTTTCTATTAACTCTTCTATTGTTCTTTCTTCTGGTCTCTTCCCAAATCTTTCATCAGTTTCCTCTATTCCCCTAACAAGCCACATAGAATAAATGAATCAGAAAATTTAATAGGTATTAAAAAACAAACTTACATGCTAAAAATCATCTGCATGGGTTGTATGTACATCTTTACCTTTCCAATAAGCCGATTCAAGCTTATATCTCTTATAATAAGATAGTAAAAAATATCTAACTACATTCTTTAAATTTTCGTAGGTTGGATCAATTAAAAACTGAAGAAGATCTTCTACAAAATCTAGGATGTATTGTTTGAAAAATCTTCCCATGATTTCAATAGCAAATAAAAGCTTAGATTTATTTCACAAACCAACTTCCTAAAGTTTTCTGTTGAGATTTTGTAAAAGCCTGCTTTAACTTTTCTATCCCATTTTTTACTCTATCTTCAGAAAAATCGTGCTCTTCTACCATAAACTTTATTATTCCATCTTCATCTGGTTGTTTCCATTCAAGTTTATAATTGTCTGTAACAGGAGGATTTAAGAAAAAATTGTAAATATCTTCAGCTTTAACGTCAAACTTCCATTTCACCTCTTTTAAAACATTTTCCAATGTTTTCTTCTCTTTAACAAGCTTCAATGCTTTTTTTGGTCCTATTCCTTCTACTCCTTCCGGATTATAATCTGTCCCTACCAAGATTCCTATTATTATAAGCTGCTCTCTTGTTATTCCTAAAGTTTTTAATACTTCTTCTAACTCTATTAGCTCTGGCTTTATCTCAACATAAACTTCTTTATTCGGCAATTTTCTTTTGCCAGTAATGTTAAGATTTCTTACTAATCTTGGAGAGCCAACAAGCAAAGAATCATAATCTTGAGAAGCAGAAGCATAAGCATCTCCTTTTTTTGCAATATATGCAGCTTGCATTTCGCCTTCGCTTGGAGCTTGAACTATTGGGATCCCCATTAACTCTAAAAGTTTTTTTGCATCGTTAACAATTTCATCAGTGACTCTAGCTGTAGCTTGCGCATACTTTATTGCTTCTTCTCCTTTCTCTAAAGCTTCTTTCATTTTTTCCTCAGCTTCTTTCTTCATTTCTTCTCTAATTTCTAAGGTAACTTTTTTGAATTCTGGCGGTTTGCCGTCAAAAACATAAATTGGCTTTATTCCAGCTTCTATTAAATTAATAGTTCTGTAGAATAAACCAGACAAATGAGAAGTTACTCTCCCTTTACTATCCTTCAAAGGTTCTCCAGTCATCTTATCTCTTATAATGCTCAAAAACTGGTAAAGGGCATTATAAGCATCTATAGCAATTTTCTTTCCAGCTAAACTTTCCAACTCAATTTCTTTCTTAGGAATTATTGAACCAATTTGAACTCCCATATTTTTTCTTTTAAGTTAGATTAAAATTCCTTTATTTTTTCTTCCAAAAGATTGTATGAGGGTTTACGTAGGGACGAGCGGTTGGCAGTATGATTGGAACGAGGGACAAAGTCTTGATTGGTACTTGAAAAATTCTGGTTTAAACTCGATTGAATTAAATGCAAGTTTTTATAGATTTCCGTTTCCAAATCAAGTAAAATCTTGGGCGGAAAAAACAGAAAGTTTAAAAGATTTTAGATGGTCGATTAAAGTTAATCGTTTAGTAACTCATGTCTTCAAGTTTAGCGAAAAAGCATTTCGAACATGGAAAAAATTTGAAAGACTTTTTGAACCTTTGAGGAATAGCATAGATTTCTTTTTATTCCAATTGCCACCAATTCTCACTCCAAAATCTGCAGAAAGGATAGTAGCTTTCTACAAGAAAACAAAGCTAGAAGAAAGATTCGCCATAGAATGGAGGAATATAAACTGGTTTGACAAAAGTTGGGTGAGGTGGGCAGAAAATCTTGGTTTAACTTTAGTAAGCGTGGATGCTCCAGATTTTGAAAATTTTCCGAGAGAAATTTATTGCACAAACGGTATTGTTTATTTAAGAATGCATGGAAGAACAGCCTGGTATTCTCACTACTACACAAATAACGAGCTAGAGGAGGTAAAAGAAAAAATTCTTAAAACAAAAGCATGGAAAGTTTACGTTTATTTCAACAATAATCACAACATGCTGGAAAACGCTCAAAGAATGAAAAAGTTGCTTGAAGGTAAGAGCAGTGAAGAAAATAGAATAGAGAAGTTAAGAAGCGGTGTTGTTTCTAACCTAAAGAGGTTTGTTTTCTCAAGGATTTAAACATACAAAACACTAAGAATTATGCCGGTCAGCAAGGCACCCTATAAAAGAAAATATGAGCATACGCATGCTAGAGGAAGTGAAACTGTAATAGAATGTTCATTCTGCGGAAGGAGATTGCCAAGATATAAAGCTTTTGTAATAACTAAAGGATTCTCTATCAATGATCCCACATTAAAAAAACAAATCGATCCTCGCTACGTTCATACTTTTCAGAGAAAATACTACGTTTGTCCTAGTTGCGCAAGATTTAGAGGAATTGCGCAACCGGGGAAAAGCGTTAGGAAGAAGCATCTGGAAAGATAGTTTACTTCTCGTCGCTTTTCAATTTTTTATAGTCCAAATAAATTTTCCAGGCAAAAATTAGTAGGTTGAAACAAAATCTTTCTCGTATCAGTCAATTCATAATAAATATTGAGATTCTAACTAAAATTATGGATTTGATCGAAAAACTTAAATCGCTAAAAGGAGTTGGATATAAAAAATTGAAGGAAGCTGGCGAGAAAAAGGTTGAGCTACCAGGATTTCTTATTAAAAAAGTTGCTTCCATGCAGGAATTACCAAGTGTTGAAAACGTGACAAGTTTAAACATTACTTATCCTATTCTTGAGCCTTTTGCATATGTTAACATTAAATGGGATGATTCTCAAAAGATGTTAATCTATAACGTCATAGAGCCTGAGTTAAGCGAAGATGAGAAGAAAAAGTTAGAAAAGATATCAAAGGCTTTAGTAGAAATGGTTGATGTTGGATTAGAAGAAATTAAAGATGAAAATAGAGCTATTGAATACGTTAAGC
>JAJHRL010000027.1 GCA_020832825.1 Candidatus Aenigmatarchaeota archaeon
TAATACCACCAGCAATAGCAAATGAAACTTTGGTAAAAGCTGAAAATTACACAATTTTCATTTCTGGAAAAACATTGAAAGATTTGGACTTAGCAACAATAAAATTCATATCAGTTGTTTTAGGGATATAAAAATATCGACTACATTCGATAAAATTCCGGTTTTTTATCGATTCCAGTCGATAAATTACAATAGTTTCAATTTTCCAGTTATTTTATCTATAATTTTTTCCTCTATTGGCCCAACCCCAATGCAAGTTACTGTACCTTTCTCTAATTGAGTCAATCCAGCATCAGAAATTTTGACGTACTTTATCTTCTTTTCCTTAAGCTTCTTTTCTATCTTTTCTAGTTCTTTCAAATCCTTGACTTTAAGAACAATCTTTTTTGCCCCCTCTTTTCTCCACTTTTCTAAAATCTCTCTATCCACTTGTAAGGCAGCTTCTAAACTAGCATGGGCAACATGAGTTGCAAGTTTCCCTTTGCTCCAATCAAGATCCTTTCTAACAATTATAACTTGCTTCAGCATAGATTCTTTTGGTTTAGAGATTTTTAACTGACGAAAGCAATTTAACTTTATGAACAATGTTAAAGATAAAAGCTATTTTTTGATTGGTAAAAAATGCTTTTTTCATAGATATTGTGATAGCGGCTTTAGAACAAAGTGGACCGGCTTATGGAGGCTAACTAGAAAATATCTAGAATACTATGCGATAAAAATAAATGGAGAATGGTGCTCTCCAAACAATATTCAAACGTTTGTAGAAGAAAAGGAAACAGCTAAATATATTTATTCTTTAAAAGATTTTGTTGTTGAAGAAGAAGTTTTTGTTCCGGAGAACGAGCCAATTTTGATGATTGTTCTGAGTGTAAAAAACAATTCGAATGAAACAAAAGACTTGAAGATCGAGTTTGAAATTGCTGTAAACATCAGAGACTGGAATGAAGATTGGTATGAGAGAGATTATGAGATAACTTATAGAAAAAATCATTTTGTTGTAAAATCGGAAAAAGGAAAGTTAGCTTTTGTCTCTTCTGTTAATGGCAACTTTATTGGATATCATTTCTACAAAACTCATTATCCAGATGGAAAATTGCAGAAATGTTTTGTTACAAAAAACTTTTTAATTGAAGATAGAGTCAATTCTAACGAAGAAAAGAAGTTTAGTTTTCTTTTTGCTTGCGATAAAGATGAAGTTTTTGAATTAGAAGCATTGCTCAAAAATTACGATTATTTGGTTGGAGAAAAGGGAAGTATTTACAAAAAACTCTTAGAGGAAAACAATTTTGTTTCATCAGTTGACTTCTTAAATAATCTCTTCAGAATAGCAGTTCTCAATTTGAAAAAATCTATTGTAGATTTTAATAATCAAAAAGTTTTTGTTGCAGGATATCCTTGGTTCACTCAAGTTTGGGGAAGAGATTCTTTGCTTTCTATAGCGCTTAATCCATTTGATGAAGAAGCTTGTAGAAGCACTATAAAGTTGTTAGCAAGGCATCAATCTGAAGAAGGAAAAATACCAAACTTTATTTTGTTAGATGGAAGAGTTGATTACAATTCTTCAGATGCGACTCCTCTTTTCCCAATAGCTTTGGATTCTTATTTGAAAAGATTCGGTGACGTTGCTTTAGTTTTAGATTTGAAGGATACACTTTACAAAATTTTCGAATTTTACAAAAGGAACAAAAATGAGGATGGTTTTGTTTACTCTAATAAAAACTCAACTTGGATGGATAGTTTAGAAAGAGAGGGCTATTGCATTGAAGTTCAAGTTTTTTGGCAGAAAGCTTTAGAAATTCTTTCTGATTTATTCGAAATTTTGGAAGACGAGAAAAGCTCTAAAGAAGCAATTCGATTAGCAAAAACTCTAAAAGCAAATATTTTAAAGAGGTTTGCAAAAGGAAAATACTATTTTGATAGAATAGGAGTCAACATCGAAACAATAAATCCTATATTTTTGCTTGTTTTTGGCTTAACTGATAAGAAGGATTTGTTGAAATATATAGAAGAAAATTTTGAAACGGAAGTTGGTTTATCAACAATCAACAAAAACTCTCCTCACTATAAGCCAAGCTCTTACCATTCTGGTTGTACTTGGAGTCATTTGCTAGCTTTGCTTTCTTCTACTCAATTTAGAAAAATGAGAGTCGATAAAGCTCTGGAGAATTTAAGAAAAATTTATGTTAAAACTCAAGAACATGCATTAAATTGTATACCAGAAGTTTGGGATTCAGAAAATGGAAGCTTGTATGTTGATAAGCCAGTCGGAAGAGAAATTTCATCTTTTATTCAAACATGGAGTGCAGCAGCTGTAATAAGAGCGATAGACGATATGCTTGGAATTGAAGTAAATGCTTTAAAGAATGTTATAAAAGTTTCTCCAAAAATGGAAGGAGAGTTTAAGAGAGTTCTAAAAATCGGAGAAGATGTTGTTGAACTTCAAATAGCTTTCAAAGAAGCAAAGGTTGATGTTTCATACAAAAGCAAGCTAAATAAAAATTACAAAATAATTGCCTTGCCAGAAATCTAAATACTGTAAAATTTCTCGTACTTTTTAGGATACATCAGAATTTGAGACAACTTTTTTATCGGAATAGACAATTTCTTTGCATAAACTTTTTCTATTGAAAACCCTTTGTACTTTTTGTTTTCAACAATTTTTAGCCAGCCATTTTGCATGAAAATGTGGTGAGGAAATCCTTTATTTTTAACAATATTGTAATCATGACCTGCATCTTCTGGAATTATTCCCAAAACTAAACAATCTTTTCCAATTGATATTAAACGATGAACAAATCTTGGATGAATTAAAACTGAAGTCCCTTCTTTCATTTCAACAATTATTGATTTTTTCTTCTTTAAATCGGAAAGCAATAGATAGCACTCATTTTTCAAAACAGTATAGAACTCTCCTCTATTTTTTTCATGTTTATGTCCATAAGTTAGAAATGTTTCTCCATCTTTTGTCAAAGAAAACAAACCAAATTTTAAGAGAGTCACATCAAAATTTAGCTTGTATTCATCTTTAATTTTCTTGTATCTTTCTATACCTCTCCATAAGTTGTAGACATAGTAAACTGTTCTATTACCAAAAGATTCTAAAGCTTTTTTTGCATTTTTCAAATCGAGAATTACTTTATCTTTTATCAGCTCGCTCATCTTTCTTTCCCAAAAAACTGGCATTTCTTTAAATTCCAGCTCGAGAAATTGCTTTCCTTTAATTTTCATTCCATTTATCTTCATTTCTCACTTTGCTTTCTGTTTTAATAATCTCTTCTAAATCTGATTATGAGAGAGGACGTATCTCCGCCGAAAGGATTTAGGGATTTTCAACCAGAAGATGAAATCTTAAGAAAAGAGATTTTTTCTAGAATTGAGAAGATTTTTCAAAGATATGGCTTCGATCCTATAGAAACACCAATGGTAGAAAAGTGGGAAACTTTGGCAGGAAAATATGGTGAAGAAGCGGAGAAGAGACTAATTTGGAGGTTCAAGTTGCCTTATAGCGAAAAAGAATTTGGCTTAAGGTATGATTTGACCGTTCCTTTAGCTAGATTTGTTGCAAGGTTTAATCCGAGGTTTCCATTTAAGGTTTATCAAATAGGAAGGGTTTTTAGATACGAAGATCCTCAAAAAGGAAGATACAGAGAATTTTGGCAGTGTGATGTTGATATTGTTGGAGAGTCCTCTCCACTAGCTGATGCCGAGATCTTAAATATTGTTATAGATGTTTTTGAGGAATTCGGTTTCAAGAATTACACGATTAAAGTTAATGACAGAAGGATTCTGAGGGAAATTTTTGAGAAGTTTCTTGGAATTAGTGATTATTCCACAATTCTAAAAATATACAGGATAATTGATAAGTTGGATAAGATTGGTAAGGAAAAAGTCCTTTTACTTTTGAAAGAGTTGAATCTTGGAGAAAAAGTTTTGGAGCAAATAGAAAGTTTTATAGATGCTTCTAAGTTAAGCAACGAGGAAATATTTAGATATTTAGAATCTTTTGATTCAAGTGAGATAAAAGTTGCAATAGAAAGTTTGAAAACTATTTTGGACTTCTCTAAGAAAAAAGATAGAATAAAGATAGATTTGTCTCTTGTCAGAGGTTTAGATTATTATACTGGCATGATTTATGAGGCTGTTGTTGAAGAACCAAAGATTGGAAGTTTGTCTGGAGGAGGGAGATACGATAATCTAATTGGAATCTTTACTGGCAATAAAATTCCTGCGGTTGGAGGTTCTATAGGAGTAGAAAGATTAATAGATGCTGGTTTAGAGTTGGGAATTTTCAAAAAAGAAAAGAAGACTTATTCTAAAGTTGGAATCGTTTACACCAAAGATGTTGACGTTAAAAAAGTTTGGAAAATTGCCGATTATTTGAGAAGCAAAGGAATTAACACTTTTGTTCCTTTTGAAGGCTACTCTGGAATCTTAGATGGAGTAAAAGATTTGGATAAGAGAGGCATACAATTTGCATTGATTATTGGTAAGAAAGAGATTGAGGAAGGAAAATTGACTTTGCAAAATTTGTTGACGAGAGAAAGACAGGTTGTTAAGTTGGAAGAAATAGATAAAATAGTTAAAGGTTAATTCTTTCTTTCAAATCTAAAAAATGGGCCGGTAGATCAATGGTAGATCGCCGCCCTCGCAAGGCGGAGGCTCCGGGTTCGAATCCCGGCCGGTCCAATTTATACATTTATATCATTAACTTCCCATAATAGGCTAATTCATAAACCGGTATAAAGTATATGTTGATATCATCAAACTTCTCCTCTTTTCTATCTTTTTCGTCATATATCAAAACACCTTTCTTTAGTTTCAATTTTTTAAGTATCTTTAACAACCCCTTAATCTCAAATTTTGATTTAACTTCAATTGGTAAAATTTCTCCATTTTTTAATATGAAATCTATTTCTCTATTTCCCTTTCTGTAGTAAAACTTTGCATCTATAATCGATGAAACGATACTCTCTAAAAGTTTCCCATAATCTATTTCCTTATACAATCCAAAAATTAATGACCAATGATAAGGATAGACTTTCTGAAGTTTTCTACTAGTTATTAGCATGGAGGTACGAAGATTTCTTACTACTCTTACTAAATATGAGAACTTTAAATAAAACAAGTGTTTTTGTAGAGTCTTTTTAGCTATATGTAAATTTTTTGATAGTTCATCAAAATTAAGAATCATACCAGGATTCTGGTAGAAGATTTCTATTAAATTAAGTAACAAATCCTCGTTAACGTTTTTAAACTCTTTTGGTAAGTCTTGGTAGATTATTTTTCCGATAACATTTTCTCTTAAGTAACTCATTATTCTTCTTTCATCATTCTCCCTCACAATCTCCGGGAATGGTTTTTTTAAATATTCCTTGAATGCGAGAATTAGTTCATCTCTCCACAAGTTTAGATCATCAATTTTTACATCATTTTTGAGTTCAAAAAACTCTTTTAATGAAAGTGGACTTATCTTTATTAAGTAATGTCTTCCAACTAAATTGGAGTACGCTTCCTTTTCTAATTCTACTGAGCTAGAGCCAGAAACAAAAAATTTTATGTTTGGGAATGTATCATAAAGGATTTTTAATTTTGAAGCCCATCCCTTGACTTTGTGTAATTCATCAAAAAATACATAAATTTTATCTTTCTTCCATTGAACA
>JAJHRL010000012.1 GCA_020832825.1 Candidatus Aenigmatarchaeota archaeon
TTTAAAATATCTAGTTGTTTTTTCTTCATAGTTTTATATTCGGTAGAAATTTAAAATTACTTCAGTCTTTCTAATATTATCGCTGGACAAACTTTTGTTATCATTTTATTTTTTTCCAACCTTTTTACAAACTCGTTAAGTTCTTCGTTTGTTCTAAAAACCACCTTAGCTAAAATCATGTGATCTCCTGTTGAAGTGTATAACTCTTTAACTTCTTTGTCTTCCTTTAGCATTTCTATAATTTTAACAAAATGTTCTGGCAAAACATCAATACCTATTATAGCTACATAATTGTATCCAAGTTTTTTGTAATCAATATCTAAACTGAACCTAATTATTCCAAGTTTTAGAAGTTTCTTAACTTTCTTTCTTATCGCAGCTTCACTAACTTTAAATTTTTTAGCGATTTCAGTAAATGGTTTTCTGCAATCCTTTTCTAATTCTCTAATTAAATCAATGTCCGATATTCGAACCATAATATTTATAAATTCGAACCTTTAAATATTTATTGGTGATGTTTATGGAAATGGAGAAAGAAGTTTATAGATTGCCTTTAATTGGAGAAAAAGCTCCTTCATTCAAGGCAAAAACAACACAAGGAATAATAAGCTTCCCAGACGATTATAAAGGAAAGTGGGTAGTTTTGTTCAGCCATCCAGCAGACTTTACTCCAGTGTGTACAACAGAGTTCTATGCATTTCAAAAGAGATACGAAGAATTCAAAAAGTTGAATACAGAGCTTATTGGTTTAAGCATTGATCAAGTTTTCAGTCATATAAAGTGGGTAGAGTGGATTAAAGAAAAGCTAGGAATAGAAATAAAGTTTCCAATAATTGCTGACGATTTAGGAAATGTAGCAAAGTTATATGGCATGATTCATCCAGGAAAAGGAACTAATACAGTTAGATCAGTTTTCATCATAGATCCAAATGGAATAATAAGGGCAATTCTATACTATCCACAAGAAGTTGGTAGAAACATTGATGAAATTTTAAGAGTTGTAAGAGCTCTTCAAGTTTCAGACAAGAATGGAGTTGCAATGCCAGCCAATTGGCCAAACAACGAATTGATTGGTTCAAAAGTGATAATACCGCCAGCATCTAGCGAGAAAGAAGCTAAAGAAAGATTAGAAAAGGCTAAAAAGAAAGAGATAGAAGCATATGACTGGTGGTTTGCATATAAAGAAGTAAAGGTAGAGTAAATTGAGATGGGTTTGTCAAGTTTGCGGATACGTTTATGATGAAGAAAAAGAGGGGAAGAAATTCGAAGATTTACCAGAAAAGTGGCAATGCCCAGTTTGTGGGGGGTACCAAAAAGTATGTTTGAACCGGAGGATTGAGATGTATGGCATTGAATGAAATAATAAGAAGTGAAGATTGGAAAAAAGAAAAGCATGTTCCAGTAATAGAAGTAATTGATAAAAAAGAAGGAATGATTGTAGTAAAAGTAACAGTCGGTAAAGAAATTCCTCATCCAAATACAACAGAACATCACATAAGATTTATCGACCTTTACTTTTTACCAGAAGGAGAACAGTTTGCATTTCATATAGGTAGACAAGAATTTAACTCTCATGGGGAATCAACAAAAGGGCCAAATATGAGCGGAGTATACACAGAACCAATAGCTTACTTTACATTCAAAACAGACAAAAAAGGAAAGCTTGTAGCATTTTCTTATTGTAACATACATGGACTATGGTCGAGCGAAGAAAAAATATAGATTTAGAAAATTTGGAGAGGAAAGTGAAGGAAGCAATAAGAGTTTTCAATAAATACAGGTCTCCAGAGGCAAATGCAAAACTAATAAAGTTTGACAAGAAGAAAATTGTTGTAGACTTTACTGGAACTTTTTGCAGAACTTGTGGATTTTATGATTACTTTGATGATCTAAGAATATTCCTAGAAGAAAAAGGAATAAAATCAAAAGTTTCAAAAATTGAAGAAAAAGAAAATGGAGCAATAGTTAGCTTTAGCTTGTGAGTTCTTCAACTTCTTCCTTTCCTTTTTCCAATTCTTCTTTTTGTTGCTTGTCTAACTCAGTTAGCAAAGCTAAAAATTCTCCTACATGAGTTTTCTCTTCTTTTGCTATATCAAGCAAAACCTTCTTTATTTTTTCGTTCTTTGTTCTAGCAGCTAATTGTTCATATAAACTGATAGCATCTAATTCTGCAATTATCCCAATTCTGAGAATTTGTTTATCTTCATTTTCTTTGTCTATTTCACCAGGAATTTTTGATATCATTGATGAAATTAAAAGCCAAATATAAGAGCAAATAAAGCTATTACTTATTAGTGATAGTTATTTAAGGTTAATACCTCAAGATAATCATGCAGCAACCTTTCTTGGCGTTGGAAGAGTTGGAAAGCCTGGAAAAACGGTTAGGCACATATTCGGACAGTAGTCAGGCTCAATCAAAAAGAAGCCGATGGAAGAATCTCATTCTTGAACTAACTACTTTATCAGTTGACATAGCAATTGCTACCCTTATAGGAGGTGCTGCTACTGTAGCTCACTTTATGCGCTTTGTTCATTCTGATAAAGTATTTCATATACTCAAGGGATATATAACCGGAGTAGCAGGTAAATTATTTTACAAAAAATATTTACGAAAAATATTCAGGTTCGGAGAAAAATGGAAAAAATACTTGCCTGCCCTAGTCTCTTTTGCCAGCGCAACGATGTTTGGGTGGTTATACGAAGTTAAGGGCTACATACTAGGTGGAGTTGCAGAAGCGTGGGATGCTTGTGCTGATATGGCAGGTGGAGCAGGCGCAGGACTAAGAGCTTATATCGAGGAAAGAAGAAGGGAAGAAGAAAGTACGGCAGCATATTAAAATGAAAAATCTTAATTGCTTCAATTTTTCTATTTTTAGAGAGTTTTACATTCTTGGATTGTAAATCATGCAGAAAATTTTAAAAAGATTTTTCAAAATCTTTTTAAATAAAAAGAGGAAATTATAACTAATTCTATGAGAATTGCCTTCTTTTCATGGGAATCTCTTCATTCTATATCGGTTGGAGGTCTTTCAGTTCATGTAACAGAACTTGCTGCAGCCTTGCAGAGAAAAGGACACGAAGTTCATGTTTTCACAAGAATTGGTAACAATCAGTTAATCTATCAAAATGTTGATGGTGTGCACTATCATAGATGTCCTTTCGCATTTTGTTCGGACTTTGTCTATGAGATGACGAATAACATGTGCAAGTCTATGGTTTATTATTTTAATGAGACAGAAAATTACATAGGTAATTTTGATATAATTCATGGTCACGATTGGCATGTTGTTTTGGCATTGGATGAGCTAAAAAAGACAAAGGGAAAGAAGGTTGTTTTCACTCTTCATTCAACCCAGTATGGAAGGGATGGAAATCATTTTAATGATGGGAAGGCAAGAGATATTTCAAGCATAGAATGGTACGGTACATACATTGCTGATAGAGTTATTGTTTGTTCCAATGCTATGAAAGAAGAGATTATGCGTTTGTATAGAGTGCCAGAATGGAAAATAAGAGTTATACCAAACGGTGTTTGGGCTGATAGATTTGATGGAATAAAAGTAGATCCTTGGAATGATGTTAAAAAACATTTTGGGTTTGGAGTCTTCGATCCAATGATAGTTTATGTGGGAAGGATGACTTATCAAAAAGGCGTTGATCTACTGGTAGAAGCAATTCCAGACGTTCTAAAAGATTTTCCTAACGCGAAGTTTGTTTTTATTGGAGATGGTTACATGAGGGGTCAATTAGAAAGGAGAGTCAGTGAGCTAAGTTTATGGCATGCAGTTAGGTTTACGGGATATATTTCAGATGATTGGAAGCTAAAAATAATTAAAGCTAGTGATGTTGTTGTGGTTCCGAGTAGAAACGAGCCTTTTGGCATAGTAGTTCTAGAAGCATGGAGCGCCGGAAAGCCGGTAATAGCAACCCATGGTACTGGAGCAGGAGAATTAATATGGCATGATGTAACTGGTTATAGAGTTTATCAAGCTCCAAATTCAATAGCATGGGGAATAAAAGAAATTTTGAAGAATCCAGAGCATGCAAGATGGATGGGAGAAAGAGGAAAATATGCTGCCCAAACAGCTTTTAATTGGGATAGGATTGCAGAGCAAACTATAAAGGTTTATGAGGAGTTGTTAGGATGAAAATCAAAAAAATTTTATTACCAAAATGGGTTCCCTGGTTCGTTTTGGTAATTGTTTTTCTCTCTGCGCTTCTTTCTTTTTTAGAGCTAAGAGCACAGGAAAATCGGAACTTTACACGTTTTCTAATAACCTTGATTTTGTTGGTTTTCATTCTTTCTGTTCTTTTCTTTGTCTCTTACAAACAAATTCCGTATTTACTATTAGTGGAAGTAAGAAAATGAAATTCAATTTAGAGTAGTTTCATGAAAGAAACTTAAACTAAACAAGCCTAACTCCTGGCATTATCCATTTCTCACTCCTCCATTCTTTTGCCCTCTCTATTATTTTTTTAGGCGTAGTACTTAGGGCTTCTTTTGCTTCCTTCATTTCCAAGCCAAGAGTAACTAAATAAGAAATTAAAACTTTAGGATCTTTAATTTGCCAATGGGAAAGGGCGCCAGAAGAAACTATTAATGGAAACTTAAACTTTTTATACAGTCTAACTATTTCCATATGGTTAGCTAAGACATTTTTCCTTATAAGACCTTCCGATGACAAGACTTCCCTAAAGTTTATTTCTATTGCAACCTCATTTTCTTTTGCCAATCTTGCCAAAACATGGTTTATACCGCAATCCTTTCTCTCGTAATCTGGATGAGTTAGAATATCTACACCTCTATTTTCTACAGCAATTCTATTCATTATGTTTGTTCCTCCTCTAACTAGCAATAGATCAAACTCTCTTCTTCTTTTCAGAAGATTCTTTAACTCGAATTTGTTAGTTGCTTCAAAGCCGAGATAAATCTCGAAATTGTACTCCTTACTAATTCTGTCTACTTCTGCTTTTAATATATTTTCTTCTTCCTTTTTTAGCGGATACGAAATAAATCCGATGCCACTGTATCCTAATTCTTTTGCAGTTTTTACAATTTCCTCCAAGCTGGATTCACCAGAGCTAAAAGTACTATGTATATGCAAGTCAAGCATCATTTAATTCTTTTTTCTCTAATCAAATAAATCAGAACTCCTAAGAGAAGCCAAGCAATTCCAGCAATTTTTGCTCCCCTTTCAAGGAATAACATAAGAATAAAGCAACTTATTACCCCGCTTATTGGTATTAATGGATGAAACGGAAGTTCAAATGCGAGCCTCTTCTTAATTTTCTTCTTTAGCTCTATTAGACTGAGATTCGTAAAGATAAAGTTGAAAAGAGAACCAAAATTAACAATCGAGACAACAAAATTTAAACTTCCAGATAGTACTAATAGACTGCTCAATAATGAGGAGAGTATTACCGAAGTTATCGGTGTTCCAAATTTTTCATTTACTTTTGCAAACGTTTTGGGCAGTAAATTGTCTCTAGATAAAGCGAAAAGAGTCCTAGCTGAACTGTAAATACTTGTTAAGGCCACGCTAGCTGTAGCAACTAAAGCACCGAATGTCACAAATGAGCTTGCATATTCATTGTTTGTTATTTTTTGTGCAACATAAGAAAGAGGATGGCTTACACTTCCGAGAATTCTCCAATCAACAGAACCAACGCTAACAATGGCAACTCCAATGTAGATTAAAGAGCATATTACAAAAGAAAAGATTATCGCAGCTGGAATATCTCTTTTTGGATTCTTTGCTTCTTCAGACGCCATTGCAATTGTTTGGAAGCCAAGAAAAGCGAAAAAAACCAAAGAGCTAGCAGTTAATGTTGATGAAAATCCGTTTGGAAAAAATGGAACAAACTTGTTTTTATCGAAATTTTTCAGAAGATAAAACATGCCAACAAAAATTAGAAAGGAAAGCGCAGATAGTTTAATTAAGACTAAAATCGATGAAATCCTTGATGTTATCTTCGTGCCTATCATATTTGGTATCGTTAGAGCTATAATCAATGTTATTGATAAAATAACAAGAGAAGTTTGGGGAAGAAAAGAGAAAAAAGAGAGTAAATATGCAGAAAAACCCAAAGAAACTGCCGATATGGAAACAACGTTATCCAAATATCTCATCCATCCAACTAAAAATCCGAAAAATTTTCCAAATGCTTTTTTCGTGTAAGCGTAAGAACTTCCAGTTTCTGTTATCATAGATGAAAGTTCAGCAGTTGATAGAGCTGTTAATAATACAATAAAACCTGCTAGCCAAAAAGAGAGAATAACAGAAGGTCCGGCAATTCCTGCTGCAATTCCGCTAACAACAAAAATTCCCGCTCCTATAATTTGAGAAATACCAATACTAACCAAATCAAGAAAGCTAAGTTCTCTTTTGAGCTTACTCATTCTAAAAATTTCACTTTTATGCTCTTAAGCCTCTTGACTTTTTACCAGCAGAGGTTAAGCCTCTAAAAACTCTCCTTCTATGTTTACCGCTTGTTATCCAATTTATGTGCGGATCAGCTTTTATATTTGGATGATGGGGGTCAACAAGAATAACTTCAAACCATTTGTATTGACCGTCTTCACCAACATAGTAGCTATTTAAAACTTCCAAGTTAGGAAACTTTCTAGCAGCTCTTTCTTCAGCAATCCATCTATCAGATTTTCTCGCCGTAAATTTTAATAAACCTGCAGAGGAAGGTTTTCTACCACCACTTCTTTCATACAATCTTCTCGGCTTACCGCCTTTTCTAACTCTAACTCTAACAACAACAAAACCTTGCTTGGCTTTATATCCTAAAGCCCTAGCTCTATCCAATCTAGTAGGTCTTTCAATTCTAACAACCGCTGGTTGTCTTCTCCACTCTATCAATCTTTCCTTTTCCAACCTTTCCATTTCCTCGCTACCTTTCTTCCATAAATTCCTTAAAGCCTTGTACAAATTCAGCATAAAATGAGAATTGAAACACAAATTTAAATTGCTAAAATCGAAATTGTTCTTTAGTGAGAGTATGCATCCGTTAGCAAAAGCTTTCATAGGAGTGCTAGTAGTGTTGGCAGCACTTTATTACATCTTTGTAGGAATACCCGGATATCTAAGACCAGCATTGCCAGATGTTCTAACAGTATTGAATGGAGCGGTTCCAATTGTTGTAATATTGCTAGGAACTTTCATAGTTTGGCTTGAATGGGATGAATGGAAAATAGAAAGAGAACTAGCAAAAGAAGAGAAAAAACTTGAAAAGGAAAAAAGAAGAAAAAAGAAATAACCTCTTTTTATTTTTTCTTTCTAACTTTTTACCTATGGAAGTTCCATATGAAGACTTTGCAAAATTGGAATTGAAAATAGGAAAAGTAATTCAAGTAGAAGATATTCCAGGATCAAACAAATTACTCAAATTAACAGTAGACTTTGGAAATGAGAAGAGAGTTGCAGTAGCAGGAATAAAGCAACAATACAAACCAGAAGATCTTTTGAACAAGAAATTCGTTTTTGTAACAAATCTTCAAAGAAAGAAAATAATGGGAATAGAGTCTCAATGCATGATTCTAGCAGCAGAGGACAATGGGATTATTGCTCTACTACAACCGATAAAGGATGTTAAAGAAGGAAGTAAAATTAGATAAATGGAAGAGAAAACAAAACAATACATTTTGAAGCTAGCAAGAAGGGCAATTGAAACTTATGTAAGGACAGGAAGGATAATCTCTAAGCCAAAAGACTATCCAAAAGAGCTAGATGAAAAGAGAGGAGTTTTTGTAACAATAAACAAAATTTTTTACGGAAGACCAGAACTAAGAGGTTGTATAGGTCTACCATATCCAACAAAACCTTTGATAGATGGAATAATAGAAGCGGCAATTTCTGCAACAAGAGATCCAAGATTCCCACCTTTATCAGAAGACGAATTAGACAAAATAAAAATTGAAGTCTCTATATTGACAGAACCTAAGAAACTTGAAGGAAGTGTTAAGGAAGCTGTTGATAAAATAATTCCATTCAAGCATGGAGTGATAATAAAGAAAGGCTTTAGGAGCGCATTATTCTTGCCTCAAGTTTGGGATGAATTGCCAAAAAAAGAAGTTTTTCTTTCTCAACTTTGTCTAAAAGCAGGTTTGCCAGCAGACGAATGGAAAAGAGAGGGAATAGAATTTCACGTATTTGAGGCAGAAATCATTGAAGAAAAATAGCTATAAAATCATTTAATAGTCTCTATGCTTCCTTTTGTTGGAATATTAAGCTGAAGCTCTCCTCTAAATTCTGTAACATAGGCTTCAGAAATTTTTACTTTATCACCAACATTTGCTTTTTCTATTTGATCTTCCCATAAACTTGCTTTAATCCTTCCTGTATCATCTTCCAGCAAAACATCCGCAACTTCTCTTCTACCATATTTTGTTTGAACGCTTCTAGAATCAGATTTATCAACAACACCAGCCTCTACGTTAATGTTGCTCATTCCAACTTTTATGTCTTTAATTTTCATCAACTTACTTGTTTCTAAAAAATAAATACTGTCAACAAAACTATAGGAAATGGATGTATTGATTTGGATACTTTCAGCATTGATACTAGATAGTCTCATTGGATTAGTTGGAGCATTTTCCTTATTTATCAAAAGAAGGACTTTAGAGAAAATAGTTTTTCCATTAGTTTCTTTTGCTGCAGGAGTGCTTTTTGGTGGAGGTTTATACCACTTATTTACTGAAGGTTTGGAAGGAATTGGAGCCATGCGAGCTATCAATTGGTTTGTTTTTGGGTTCATTCTTTTCTTTATCCTTGAAAGAGTACTAAAATGGCATCATTGTCATAAATTGGAATGCGAAGTCCATCCTTTTAGTTATCTTATATTCATTGGAGACGCAATTCACAATATTGTTGATGGTTTGGTTATTGCCTCTACATTTTTAGTTGACATAAGATTAGGAATTTTAACGACATTCCTAATAATCGCTCATGAAGTTCCTCAAGAGCTTGGAAATTTTGCGACAGCAATATATGGAGGAATGAAAAGAAATAGAGCAATAATCTTCACATTCCTTTCACAAATAACTTGTATTGTTGGTGGTCTTTTTGGTTATTACTTTCTGTCTAAAGAAATGCTCTTACCTTTACTACCATTTGCAGCAGGCGGTTTCATCTATATTGCGGCGTCAGATTTGATACCAGAACTTCATAAGGAGCCAAATATTAAAAAGTCTATAATTTCATTTATTCTCTTCCTAATCGGTTTAGCTTTTATAATTGGAGTGAAGTTCCTAGAAGTTGCTTAAAATCAACAGATTGTTATCTTTGAATATTTCTTCGATTTTATATCGCTGGGGGTGGGATTTGAACCCACACGGGCGTAAAGCCCACCGGCTTTCTTCATTTTGAATCGGTCCTTGAGTCCTAAAACTCAAGGCCGGCGCCCTACCTGGTTAGGCGACCCCAGCACTAAAAATAATTAACGCACCATCTTTAAACTCTAACTCTAAATGGTTAAAATCTTAAAAATAGGATGGAAATTTAAAAGATGGAGTACTTTACACTAGATGATTTCAGTCTAAAGGAAAAAGTCGTTCTTATTAGGGTTGATATAAATTCTTACTACGATACTTCTTCCAAGAAACTTTTTGATTCACCACGGTTCAAAGCCCATGCTATTACGATCAAGGAGCTTCAAGAAAAAGGAGCGAAAACCGTTGTGTTGGCGCATCAAGGAAGGAAAGGTGACGAAGATTTCATCAGTTTAGAAAAACACGCAGAAATCCTAAATAAGTATTTAGAAAACCCAATTGAATTTGTCGATGATATTGTTGGGGAAAAGGCGAAGAGAAAAATTAGAGAACTAAAGGAAGGAGAGGCAATACTTTTGGACAATGTTAGATTTTTGGATGATGAAACAAAAGAGAAGAGTATAGAAGAGCATGCAAATTCAACAATAGTTAAAGGATTAGCACCACTTGCAAACTATTTTGTTCTAGATGGATTTTCAGTTGCTCATAGAAGTCATGCAAGTGTTGTTGGTTTCTCTACAGTTTTACCTTCAATGGCAGGTAGAGTTATGGAAAAAGAATTGAAAGCTATAAGTAGAGCATTCTTTGATCTAGGAGACAAATTCAAGATAGTTGGTAACTTATTGATACACGATTTGCCAAGGTTTCAATTGAAATGGGATGTGTTCATTCTAGCTGGGGCGAAAGTTGATGATTGTTTGAAAGTTATGGAGAGATTACTATCTTCAAAAAATTTAGAGATGAAAAGAATTTTGCTAGGAGGGTTAACTGCCAATCTTTTCTTGCATGCTTCAGGTGTAGACATTAATGATGATAACAGAAAAGTCTTACAAGATATGGGGTACTTGCAACTAGAAAATCGAGCCAAAAAGTTACTTGAAAACCATAAAGACAATATTATTTTGCCGGAAGATGTTGCAATAGAAGAAGACGGAAATAGAGTTGAGTATGATGTAAACAATATTCCTAAAAAAGGTTTGATTTTAGATATTGGCAAAAAAACGATTGAGAAATTTAAGGAAATTTTGAGAGACGCTAAGTATATAATTGTCAAAGGACCATTAGGAATGTATGAAAGACAACCATTTTCAATAGGAACAAAAGAAATTCTTGAGACTCTATCTAGCTTGAAATCTTTCACGTTAATCGGAGGCGGAGATACATCTACAGCCTTAGAAGTTTTCGGAATTCCTGAAGAAAAGTTCTCTTATGTTAGTCTAGCAGGAGGAGCTTTGATAGATTACTTATCTGGAAAAGAATTACCAGGAGTTAAAGCATTGGAAATTTCTTACAAAAAATTTAAGAAATGATTTTTTCGTCTGGGTACAAAAACTTTAGCAATTTTTTCGAGGAATTTTCTTTTGTTTTTTGCAAACACAAAAGCGCTTGCTATTAAAACACCTTGAGTACCAACATCTAAAGCAGCTTTTACATCATCTTCATCAGTTATCCCTGCTCCACAAAGCTTAACAATTTTTGGATTAATTCTCTCAACAAGTTCTACAAACTCCTTAAGAGATTCTGCCTTGTACTTTGATACAGCCTTTCCTGTAGCTATTAGCTCTGGCGGTTCATAACTCAGAGAATATGGTGATAATTTTGCAATATTTTTAGCTTCTTTCAAGTCAGATGCTAAAGCAAATATTTTGATTCCATACTTTTTTGAGATTTTTATAATTCTTTCAATTTTTTCTATTGGAACCTTTTTCTCAGAGTGATTAATTAATGAGCCATAGACACCATATTCCTTTAGTGAATTGAAAGAGATACTTCCAGTAAATCTTCCTTCCTCCACATCATCAACATGCTGAGCCAGTATTGGTATATTGGTGCTCTTTACTAGCAAAGGAATATCTAAAAACTGAGGTGCAACAAAAATATCGATTTTATATCTTTTTGAAATTTTCTCAGCGATCTTTGCAAGTTTCAAAGCTTTTTTACCGCTAGCTTCTTTGTATGCTTTAAAATTCAAAACTATCATTTGTGAACAATCCTCCTAATTTCTTTAAGTAAGTTTATTGCCTCTTCATCCTTTCTCATCCAAACATTTCTTCCAATTGCAACTCCAGCAGCACCAACACTCATTATATCTTCAACAATTTTCAAAACATCTTTCTCTTCTGAAATTTTGGGGCCACCTGCAACTAAAACTGGAACAAAACAATCTTTAACAACTTTAGAAAAACTTTCTTTGTCCCCAGTATAATAAGTTTTAACTACATCAAAACCAATCTCTGCTCCAACTCTAGCTGCATATCTTATAGCATCAGCATCATACTTTGACTTAAGTTTTTTTCCCCTAGGATAGGCAAATCCGAAAATTGGCATTTTGTATTTGTTTGCTTCTTGCTTTATTTCTTCAAAAATTTTAAGCATCTCAGCCTCTCTATCGGAACCAAAGTATGTCGTGCAAGCAATTGCTTTTGCTCCAATATCTTTAGCTTCTTTTACACTTGTTACAATTTGTTGAATTTGATTATCATCTGAAGTTAAACTTGTTCTAGCAGTCAACTTAACAATTATAGGTAAGTTACCAACTAATCTCTTGATTCTCTTTGCAACTCCAATATGAACTATTATTCCGTCAGCTTTTCCTTCTACTGCAATCTTTGCTATTCTTTCTGGAGATATATCTATGCCTTCATATACGCTTGGCCCATGTTCAACCGCATGATCGAAAGCGAGAATTACAGCTTTACCATCTTTCATAATTTCTCTCAACTTTTTATCTTTCGATTCAAACAAGTTTCTCACCCCTCATGAATTTTAAAACTTCTTTTTCACTCGGAAAATAACCTTTACCTTTACTAATTTTTAATGCAGCATAAGCATTTGAAAATTTCATAGAAAAGTCGATATCTTTCGTTTTTGAAAATGAGTGAACAAAAGCAGCAGTAAAAGAATCTCCAGCACCAGTGGTATCAACAACTTTTACTTTATATGCTTTAAACATCTTCAGTTTATCAGAGAACAATATTGAACCTTTTTTACCCATTGTAACTATTACAATCGAGTTTGAGATTTTCTTCAGCTTTTTACATGCATATATAGGTTCGCTCGTTTTTGTTAGTTTCATCGCCTCTTTTTTGTTCATTATAATAAAATCAGATTTTTTTATAAACTTTAGCAACTTTTCTTTTTGATAGTCAACCATCGAAATACTCGGATTGCAAACTATCTTTATTCCATTTTCCTTGGCAATTTTAATAGCTTTTTCAACAAATTGTATATTCTCTTTACTTATCATACTTGTGAATATAAACCATTCGCATTTTTTAAGTGTTTCCTCTTTTAAATCTTCTTCGGATAATAAATTATTCGCCCCACGGTAAGTTAGAATGGTTTTTTCTCCACCCAAAATGAAAACAATAGAAAAACCTGTTAAAAAATTTTCGGTTTTTACATTTTTAGTAGATATTTTGCTCTTTTTCATTTCTTCTAAAATCATTTTTCCATATGTATCATTTCCGACTTTTCCGAAGAATTCAACCTTGTTGCCAAGCAAAGACAAAACTTTGGCAACATTAAAACCGGAACCACCCACATCTAGCGAGATTTTATCTACTTGAATTTTATAATCGAAAGGAAAGGAGATTGTTTCTTTAGTCAAAAAAATGTTTCTAGAAGGATAAATCGTTATATCGATTACAAGTGAACCAGTTACGCAGGCTTTCATTACTCTATTTTCCACTTTCAAATAAATTCCTTTTTTCTAATAACACTCTAGTTTTGAAATCGGAAAGTATTCTCATGAAATTGGCGAAAGCCTCTTCAGGAGTACCAAAGCTGCTGAAGTATTTGTGTACGTCTCCATCAGTCCACCACTTGTTACAAATGTAATAATAGTGGTCGCTTTGCTGCAAAAGTCTCCAAATTTTGATTAAATCTTTATTTTTTGTTTCCTTAACGCGTTTTTCTAGATTCTTAACTTCTTCAAAGGTAATTTGTTGCATTTTATTACCGAGCCAGGCAGAGACATCTCTTTCCATATCAGCCCAAGAGACCGTAGAGAATTCAAATACATCAATTTCACCAACAGGCTGATATTTCTCTATTACTTCGCTTGCTTTCAAAAATTCTAGATTATCATATCTCAACACCATATAAGGCAAAGCTTTGAGAAACCAGAATATTCCACTTTCTTCTGGTTGATGTTCGCCGAAAGTTTCGTAGTCTATAAAAATATTTATTACTTGACCATGAGTAGCGCTTAACCAAGCTGCATATTTTTCGGCTGTTAAAGGCCATTGATCCCAATTTCTTGCGGAGAACCTGTAACCAATATCATCGCTTAACCTATAGTTCCTTAGTAGGACTCTTATTCTCTTATCTGGTGTAGGATCATTCGGGTAGCAATATTTTCTCACGTAAACGTAGTTTGGGCTTCTCCACTGCAATATTCTCTCTGCACCTTCTGTGAATATCGCCTTAAAACCTA
>JAJHRL010000036.1 GCA_020832825.1 Candidatus Aenigmatarchaeota archaeon
ATAATCTCCTCTAAAATCTCAGCTTTCAATTTCTCAAGATTTACCTCTCTAGCTTTTTTCTCGCTTACGCAAGGCGATGTTGCTTTGGTGTTGCAGGCGTGTTTATAGCTCTGCTTCTCGCTTATGTTCCTAAGCGAGAAAGCTTAGGCGGTTCACATGCCTCGAAAGCTTGGTGAGAAGCAGCCTGGCTCGTGGGATTATAACGTTGATTATGAGAAGGCTTATCGAGAATTGACAAAGCTATTGCAGGTAGAGAGCAAGGGCTTCACAAAGTGCTACGCGGCAATAGCTTTAATTGCTCTTAGGAATGGCTCGAGGATTGGAGAGGCCATTGAGGCTTTCAAGGAGTTTCTCAGGACCTCTAAAGTCAGAATCTATGTACGTGTAGAGAAGCACAAGAAGGATGACTATCGATTGATGGTAATACCCAAGGAGATTGTCGAAGAGGATTTCTCAATGTGTCGAGAGCTAATGAACAAGAGCAAGGACCATATACGAGCAAATGTGAACAAGTATCTTCACAGGCGTTTAGGGATAAACGCTCATTCTTTGAGGTACGCATTCATAACCCATATGCTGAGGAAGGGGGTGTCGCCATCAATCATAGCCGCTATCACAGGCCACAAGAACTTGAACATGATATTAAAATATACTGAGAGGAAGGAGGCGGAGAAGGTTTTGGAGGAGTTCTCATGAGCGTTCCCTCTACTGCTAGCACTAACAGTACTGTTAGTGCTGTCAGTACTGTTGCTGAACCTGAAACGCTTTTGCAGGTCTAGGGACTTTCGCGGAGTCCGCTGGCAACTCTACCATACTATTCTATCTATATCTTAGTAGCATCATGTTGCAAGTTCTGCTCGAGTTGAAAGCTGAAGCATGTTTTTAGCTATTCTCTACAGCAACAATTACCATAAAAGCTTACAAGCTGTCCGCTAGTCTACTAGTCTACCTGGTGATTCAATGCGACTCCTCAAACCAAAAACAGATGAAGTCATTATTTCAAAATTCATAAAAGTAAGGATAAGGGTTAAGGACAGAGTAACTGACATAAACATAGATGTTAGAGAAGCTAGGAAGCTAGAGAAGGTGTTGCCTAAGTTGCATGAATGTGAAGTGTTCACAAGTAGCTACACTAAAACCGATACACCATTAGTATACGTTTCGTGCAAGGATGGTGAGGGCGGTACTGTGATGATCAAAATACCGGTAGAACACCACGTTAGGTTACTGCACCTGCACTGGAAGCTACACAGTATATACACACGGTTTGTCGTCAAGTATAAACTACTGAAACTAAAAATCAAGAAGCTACTCCGCCTAGCGCCATTCAGTAAAGCACTGAACGATCCCTAAAACACAACATGTTTTCCTTCTACCCTCCTTGTGATGACCTGCCAGCTGAGCTGACTTGTGATGTTGGTGCGGCCTCTGACCCCTTCATTTAACTTCTCATTCAACTTTTTTACAACCGAAAAGCTTATAAACTGTCCACCTGTCTACTTGTCTACTTGGTGAACACGAAATGACTCAAAACACAACTCCCAACAAATCTCTCTACGATTTTTTGATTGAAAATGAATTCCACATTGATAAGAATTTGGCGGACTTAATCGAGAGAATAATTACATCATCTTCTAGAAAGGCGATTTTGCTACGTGGTCCTGCAGGAGTTGGGAAAACGCAATTGACGTACTTAGTTGCTCAGTGGCTAGGAGCTACATATGTTTTCTACCAGTGTACTTATGGAACGAGCGAAGACGAGCTCCTCTATAATTATGTTCCTTCGGAGACTACAAAGTCAGGGATTAAGTTAATATTAGGGCCAATTCCAAGGGCTTTAGTAGCTTCAAAGAGTAACAAGGTTATACTAGTTCTTGACGAGTTTGACAAGACAAGGCCATCTGCGGACGCACTTCTCCTTGACGTTCTGCAGAATTTCAGAGTAGCTCTATATATCGACGACAATGAAACAATTATTGTTGGCAACCCCGAAAACCTAGTGATTTTCATAACATCGAATGATATGAGGGAATTCTCGGAACCTCTATTACGACGTGTTGTATCAATAACGTTGCAACCACTGCCAACAGCTAGAGTGTTGGAGATTCTCAGCAAGCGTTTCAGAAAGGAGGTAGCGTTACTACTTGCTCAAATCTATGATGACACTATACAGGCTGGCTTAAGGAAGCTTGCAACATTACAGGAGCTGTATCAGCTTGGTGAGGTTCTTGAGGCTGGTACTAGTATTCCGCTCAATGACCTGATAAGGATGTTCATAATTAAATATGATGATGACTGGCAAAAGTTTAAACAGTATATTGCAACACGAAAGCTTTTCCAGTTCTTTGAGCAGAGAAAGGAGGAAGAGGAACTCACTAAATATTATGAGCCAGAGGAGCAGGAGGTTCAGATTCAGATTCCTCAGCCTGAGCAACCTCAGCAACAGACAGGTTCAACAAGTCAGTTACTGCAGAAGATTGCTAGTGTTGTTGTTAAGCAACCGCAAAGGATACCAGAGGCTAGGGAAGAGGTTAAGGAGGACAAGGAAGCGACGTTCAAAGCAACGATAGCAGAAAATGATGTTACAGCATATACAGTGATTGTCAAGGAGCTGAGGCCGGAGCCCACAGAGACGGGAGATGTAATGGGCAAGTTTAGGGTTGTTAGGGTTGGTAACGAGACTAACATCATCTCAGAGAAACCATTGACAATCAGTGAATATCTGAAACTCGTTAGCAAACGTGAAACCGAGTTCGAAGCATACATCGAGGATAGGACAATGATCATAAATCCGTTGACGATTGAGAAGCTGATAGACTCTGCTGATGATATCTACTACTACAGCAATAAGCTCATTAGGATCAGGAGGGCTTACGCTGATGTCGAGGAGCTTGTCGAGGTTGAGCTGGTAAACGACAGGTACCATCCTGCGGCACAGCCAAGAGTGGTAGAAGCAGTTGTAAGAGCATATGCGAAGGTGAGGAGGAGTAGCAGTCCATACAGCTCCAGAGGCCCAGCAATACTGGACATTTTAGCGCCTGGTGCCATATGTACTATGAGGCTTGGCCACGCAGCAATTGTGCCACAGGTGGTAGAAAAGTGTTTGAGTATTGGCAAACTAGACGTCACGGTGGAGAACATTGATGTAGATACAGCAAAGAAGATAATCGATGTCATCACTGCTGTGGCACAGAGGCTGAACGTGAGGATGCAAACCGACGATAACGTTCTCAGCTCAGTGCAGAGAACGCAGAGACTGACAATATATCTGAATACTGAGGGTGTGCTGAGGGTGAGAGGGTACTAGCAAATATGTTTAACTCAAAAGCTTTTTAAGCTGTCTACTTGTCTACATTTCTAACTGGTGCAGAAAATGGTAATCAAAGTTAGGAAGCCTTTTGAGCCTGGCACTCCTCAGTCCAAGCCTACTTTACCTGCTATTACGCAGGTAGCTGAGATTAACCCGGAGTTCGAGGAGAAGCCGGTAGTCGATTCTGTTTCTAAAACCTCTGAGGAGTACCATGGTGGTAACGAGCTTTCTTTTTCATTGCCCAACACCTCTGTTTCTTCTCCTATCCCTATGCCTACTTCCTCTCAATCTTCTGGTTCTTCCTCTAGTTCTGTTTCTGAGCAACAGCAATTTTCTTCACAGCAATTGACTAGCCTTGCCTCCGAAACCCCCAAGCCTTCTTCACAACAATCTTCCGAAGAACGCCCTGAATCTTCTAGTCCCTCTTCCAAAACTTCTGCAACTGAGTCCCCCGATCAGCAATCAGCTTCTGAGCAGCAATCTATAACTTCTTCCTCTTCTGAATCCTCTGGCCAGCAACAACAGCAACTCGAGTCCTCTAACTCTTTCTCCGAACAACAATCTTCACAAACTCCTGAGACAACTAAAACTTCTGAGCAAACTTCTAAATCTTTTGCCTCTAGTGCTTCTGAGCAACAGCTCGAATCTAGTTCTGAAGCATCTACAACCGAAACTTCTGTGCAAGAATCTTCTGCCTCTTCTGAGCAACCAAATGAACAAGCGGGTGCAGAGGAGGAAAGTGAGGAGGATGAAGACGATGAAGAAAGTGAAGATAATGATGATAGTGAAGAAGGTAAGAATCAAGCACAGTCGTATGTGTTCAACACGCAGCAAGCATTCGATGTTGCAAATGATGCCGACTTTAGTGCCAGGTACTATCAAACGGAATTCTATCGATTTATCGAAATGATTGCTGAGGAGAAGACAAAGTTCTTTGATCCTAGTGGTGCTGAGGAAT
>JAJHRL010000037.1 GCA_020832825.1 Candidatus Aenigmatarchaeota archaeon
TTCTCCATAAAACGCTTTGTAAGCTCATGGATTTTGAGCCAGAAAACCTTTACATACTTGATATTTCTCCAACGAAAAGAACATTGATTCTTTCTTCAGTATTCAAAAAAACAATATGGATTGACCATCATGAGTGGGAACCATTCGAAATTCCTCAAAATGTTGAAGTTTTGGTAGAGAGAACACAAAGCACAGCAGCGCTTGTAGCAAAAATCTTGAAGATAGAAAGTCCTCTTATCGAAATTGCAAACCAAATAGATACAAACAATGTTAAAAGTGAGGAAGCTAGATTCTTTAGGGACTTGGTTTCTGCAATAAAGTGGAAATATGGTAAGCTTCAGACACTAAAATTCAGACAGATATCAAAAATTCTTGCCTTTGGTGGATTAGAAAAGCTTGAAAAAGATGTAGAGAACGCAAAGATTATAGAGGAACATGCAAATTGGCTAAACTCTATTGCGCATGAAATTGTGGAAAGAATAAAAGAGTTCGAAATTAATGGCAAGAAAATTCTTATTTTTGAGACTAACAAAAGCCTTCCTGTTTACTTTATCTATGAAAAATTGAAAGAGACAAAAGATTTTGATATTCTTTGTGTTTTTTATAGAAGAATTGATTTAAAAAGAAAGCTTCCTGTAACGAAAATAGAGATAAGAAGTAAGAATGACGACGCACTAAAAATTGCAAGAAGTTTCGAGGGTGGTGGCCATAAATTTGCTTCTGGTGCAAGCGTTAATAGATATGTAAGTATAGAAGAATTTATAGACAGGATCAAGCAAATAATTTAATTTCGATTTTAGTAAAATAAGAATGATAAGCCTAAAAGAGAGTCTCGAAATTATAGAAAAATACGAGCTTCCTATAGTAAAAACTTTCGCCTCGCTAGATTTTAACGAGTTGAAAAAAGCTTTTGCAAAGTTTGAAAAGCCAGCGGTTTTGAAAATTTATTCGCCAGATATTGCTCATAAAACTGAAATAGGCTGTCTAGTAAGCGGAATCTATACGCTGTCTCAATTAAGAAAGGCGTATAAAAGTATTTTGGGCAATACATTCTCTTTCAATCCTAATGCAAGAATTGAAGCCTTCCTTCTTCAAGAAACCGCTCATGGAATTGAAATAATTGTGGGTGCAAAAAGAGACACTACATTTGGTAATATTATTCTCTTTGGCTTAGGTGGAATTTATACAGAAGTTTTTGAAGACGTGTCAATAAGAGTTTTACCAGTTGATGAAAATCAGATAGATTCCATGATAAAGCAAGTAAAGAGTTTTAGAATATTAAGTGGCTATAGAGGAAAAAAATTCAACCTAAATGCATTAAAAAATTTGCTTTTCAAAGTTTCTACTTTATTCGAAAGAGAGGAAATAAGGGAAATTGACCTCAATCCAGTTTTCTTAAACGAGAAAGAAGCAAGAATTGTTGACTGGAAGTTCTACAGGTGAAAAAATGGAAAAATTCTTTTATCCAAAAAACGTTGCAGTAATAGGAGCCAGTCATGAAGAGAGAAAAATAGGTCATGTCATCTTTAAAAACCTGCTTGAGAAATTTAAAGGAAAAGTTTATCCAGTTAACCCAAAAACAGAGCCAATTCTTGGACAAAAAGTATATCCTTCAGTTCTAGACATAGAAGAGGAAATAGACTTAGCAATAATTGCTGTTAATGCCTCTATTGTTCCAAAAGTTTTGGAGGAATGTGGTAAAAAGGGAATAAAAAACGTTGTTATAATCTCTTCTGGCTTTTCTGAGACAGGAAGCTTAGAGGGAAAGAAAGCTGAGGAGAAAATTAAAGAAATAGCGAGAGCATATGGAATTAGAATTATTGGTCCCAACACTATTGGAATTTTCAACTCTGAAAATGGATTAGATGCAACTTTCTTCCTTGAAAAAGATGTAAAAAAACCAAAAGAAGGTTGTATTTCTTTTTTCACGCAGTCAGGAACGATAGGAATTCTAACCCTTGACATACTAGCTAAGGAAAATATTGGCATTGCTAAGCTGGTTTCATATGGTAATGCTTTAGATGTTAATGAAGCTGATTTGATAGAGTATTTCTCTACTGATGAAAAAACAAAAGTAATTGCTGGCTTTATAGAAAGTGTTAGAAATGGTAGAAAGTTTTTAGAAGTTCTAAGGAAGAATAAAAAGTCGATAGTTTTGCTAAAGGGAGGAAAAACAAGTTTTGGAGCTAGAGCAACGTCTTCGCATACAGCAAGCCTAGCTGGTGATTATAAAGTTTATTCCAATGTTTTAAAGCAGTTCAACGTTATAGAAGCGGAAACATGGGAAGACTTAATAGACTATTTGAAAATATTGTCAACAGGGAAAATAGCCAAGGGAAAAAGATTGGTAATAATAACAAATGCCGGAGGTTTCGGGGTTCTTGCTTCAGATTACGCTTTCAGGCTTGGCTTAGAATTACCAGAACCTAGTGAGAAGTTAAAGGAAGAAATGAAAAAGTACTTGCCCTTGTATGCAAGCGTTAGAAATCCTATAGACATAACAGCAGACGCAGATATAGAAAGATATGAAAAAATTTTGAGAATTCTGGATGAAAGTGAAGAGTTTGATATGTTGCTTATAGTAGTTTTAATACAAACTCCAATGCTCGATGAAAGGATTGTAGATGTTCTCAAAGAGATTAAAAAACCTTTTGCTGTTTGTATGAGTGGAAGTAAAGCTGAAGAAATAAGAAAAAATTTAAGGCTCTTTCTTCCAATATATGAATCACCAGAAAGAGCGGTAAAAGCGTTGAAGATAATAAGCGAATTAAAGGCTTAAAATTTTGTTAATAAAATTTATTATGGCAATGATAACTTTAGCAGAATTAGTGCCTCTAGCTTTTTGCATTCAAACAGATGATCTCTTCGACTTCAAAACGTTTCAGTCAAGCTTCGGAGATCACGTAGTCTTGAGGGAAAAAGATGCAGAACTAAGCGAGTTTTTGCTTCAAGCAAAAAGAGAGCTAAACTCAACAATGCAGCAAATAAAGTTTCTAGAAGGCTACAAGCTAGTTTTAGTTAGAAATCTTGACAAAATTATGTCGCTTGTTCAATCAAGATATTCCAACATTGATAAACCAACTATAGATAGGATATTAACTTCATGCAAGCAATTAATAAAGAAGGTTTTAGTTGCAGAAAATTTCCAGAAAATTCAAGAGCTAGAACCAACGTTTAAAAAAGAAGTACTGCTTAAAGTTTATTCTCTCTTTTCACAGAGTTTAAAGTAAGGAAGAAAAATAAGTTATTGAAAGAGAAATCTATTGAGGAAACTCCAAACCGATGAAGTATGATGGGCGGATTGATAAATGATTAATTGGCTGGCTCAGAGGGGAGAAATATAAGTGGCTTTAACTTCCTTGTTAAACACCTCTATTTTAGAATAATTTCCTTTCCAATCTACTTCAATGACACCAACTTGTTTTGGAAGTAAAATGCCTATGTTGTTTATGACCTTTGCATCTCTTCCATCTATCTTAACATTAAGAGTAGTTAGTGGTAATAATCCGCTATTCCTAACTACAATCACTAATTCTTCTTTGGATTGAGTTGCCGCAACTATTTCAATATTGTAAAAAATGCTTTTCACTTTATCTATTGGTGCCTTTAGAAAATTGCCAATAGGTTGTAAGCTTGGAACTAAAGACTGAATTGAAGAAGAGAAAATGTAGTAAATAAGAAAGGCAAGAAAAATTAGAAAAACTCCCTTTAAAATATTTCCAACTGCTTTAAAAATAAGAAAAATAAAAATTCCTACAATTAAGACCCCTAAAATCGTTTCTATCATTTTTGTATTTGGTTACAAGCTATTAATTTCTTTTAATCCATATTCTTTCGCAAATCTTTTAATAACTCTCTCTTCTTCATCAAACGGGATATTATCAATTACTATAGCATTATACTTTCTCAAGTAGTCTGCAATATTCAAAGAAACGCTTTTAGTAATAACATATATCTTGTTTGCGTCTTTGTTAGATTCAATAATTTCTTTCAGTTTGGAAATAGAAGGATCTCCTAGCTTTTTTTCAGCAATTACCAAATATATTTCATTCTCCCTTATAAACTTGCGATAACACACCATGCTATTTTTATCAACAAAGGAGTATTTAAATTATTTGGACCCGTAGCTCAGCTTGGATAGAGCACCTGCCTCCTAAGCAGGGGGTCGCGGGTTCAAATCCCGCCGGGTCCGAACCCATTTGGGTTCAGAGCCCTTAAATGTTCTTGCTCATATCTAATCT
>JAJHRL010000038.1 GCA_020832825.1 Candidatus Aenigmatarchaeota archaeon
GTATGGGGTCTCTTTAAATTCAATGGTAAAAGGAGGTAAATTTGATGCAAATTAAAAGATTTGTTGCATCCAGCTTGGCTGCTTTGATGGCTGGTGCAACATTTGCTGGTGCTGCTTTAGCAGCTACAAGTGTAGGAGGAGTATTGAAGACATTAGGATCACAAGCAGCAGCTGGAACACCATATTTGGTAGTAGTTGGTGATACAGCTGCAGCTAGCGATGTAGTTGGAGCAATTGATGTTGCTTCAGCTCTAGCTCAACAGGTTACAAAAGAAGTAGCAGTACCTGGAGTTTCTGTAGCTACATTGACAGGAGGAGTATCTTTGGATACAGCTGATACAAAGTTGTACTTGGGAGATGTTGTAGGAAAGGCTAGACCTACAGTAACAGAGAATGAGTTGCCTGTCTTACTTGCTTCAGGAAGTGTACAAGACGAAGATTTGAACACATACGAATATTTACAATATCTCTCATTTCCTAGGGAAGGTGAAAAGTACAAAATAACTTATGAGCAAGAATATGCTAGCGGAGGATTAAAAGACCCTGTATACAAGATAGTATTAGGAACGTCACCATCATCCACAAACTACTTTGTGAAAGCATGGGTCTCATTTAATAAACCATTAGATGCGACTAAAGCTATAGGAAAAGAACTAACTCTATTTGGTAAAAAGTTTGTAATTTCAGGAGAAACAACAAGCGATCAATTAGTATTGTTCGGAGTCTCTCAAAAAACAGAAGTTGAGATTGGAGAAACAAAAACAATAACAGTTGGAACAAAAGATTACAACGTTGAAATGGTAGGTATAAGTTCTAATGGAACAACAGCTGTAATAAAGGTTAATGGAGTGGTATACAACGTTAAAAAAGGTGATTCCTACAACCTTGGAGAAGCAAGCTTGTATGTACATGATGTCTCACTCTTCAAAAAGAAAGATCCAACAACAGGAAAGTTAGAAGAAACAGCAAGAATCGAAATTTCCATAGGAACAGATAGATATATTCTAAAGCAAGGAGAGGCTATTAAACAAGGACCAAAAGGTAGGGAAGTTGAGATTAAAGGAACAAACGTTGGTACTTTGAATCCAAGAGGTTTGTCTAAAATAGAAATTTACTTTGACGGATATTCAGATGCCACAAGCTATTTAAAAGCTGGCTCTGAGTTTACGGTTCCTGTGTTTGGATTTAAAGTTAGATACGAAGGTCCAGCTCCAATACCATCAGAAACAATAACAATTTCACCAGGAGGTAGTTTATACTATCAATTGAGTTTTACTGACAAGTTTGGAAAGAGCGGAACAATAACATGGGCCTATTACAAAGAGGGATACAAACTTGCAGATAGCGATGGTAATCAAATAGCAGTAGTTGAGGGAACACCGCTCACAACTTCAGGTGGAGGATATCGTTATACTATAGTAAATGCTGGTGGTTTCCCACATTTGCTTAAGTTAATTTCACTTGAAATTAAGAGTAGCCAACAATATTGTAAAGCAGAATTCCAGGATGTTTTGTCCGGAGCAACATACAAGTTTGAAAGATCAAACCTCTCAGGTGAATTAACAATCGACGGACAAGATTATAGTATAAATTGTGATGCAGGTAATAACAACGTGGTAATAACTTGGAGTCCTTCTGGGGCTAAAGTTGTATTTCCAACATTAGAAACAAAATATGGAGCAAAGATAGCATTAGTAAATCCAGGCGCGAATCAATTTACAGTTGCAGCTAATGGAGCCTTGAATATAATATTGCCTACAGGGTCAATTACAGTAGAGGATAAGGACTCTACTTCAGAAAGCTATGATCTTAAAGTAACAAAAATAAATGGTGTATCATTAAACAACCCTATAGATGTGATTGCTAGTGATACAAACTACGATGTAGTTAAAGTTGGAAATGTATACTATGCCTTAAGAGAACCAGCAACTCCAAATGGAACATTATACATAGGTTTAGACGACAATCAAAATAATGATAATCAAGATAATGTCTTAGGTGTTCCAGCAGTTTTGTTAATTGAAGAACCACTAAAAGGAGAAAGCGATGGTAATGTAGCAATATTCCCAGTTACATATGATTCAGCCTCTAGTGAACAAAAATTGAAGTTAGGATTTACAAATCCAATATATGTTAAAGGAATAGGCCCGATAGATACATCCTTAGAGAAAGTAAAGCATTACGTAACAGCATGGGGAACTAAAGTTGTTTACGATGTAACCGGAGCAGGAACAGCAACAATAACCTATCCAGATTCACAAGTCTATCATTTGGTAGCTGTAGGTGAAAATCCATCTTGGACAACTGCAGCTACTGAAGCAGGAACATACAAGACATACGCTCCATTAAGCCTACCAGTTGCTAAGTTAGCAAGTGAAGTAACAGCTGCAGACAAAACAAATGCAAACATTGTGCTAGTAGGAGGACCATGTGCTAACTCTCTAGTACAAGCATTGGTAGATGCAGGAAAGCTAGATGCCAGCATGACATGTGCTGGTGGTAATCCAGGTCCAGCTTGGACTCCAGGAGCAGCTTATGTTAAAGTAGTTGAAGATGCATTTACAACAGGAAAGGTTGCTCTAGTAGTTGCAGGTACAAATGCAGCTGATACAAGATTGGCAACAAGCTTGCTATCTCAAGGAAAGCTTGAGGATCAAACAGCAAGCGGCGTTAAAGTCAGCGGAACTGTAACAGCTCCAGTAGTAACTCCAATGTAAACGCTTAACTTTCTTTCCTCCTTTCTTTCCTTTTTTAATTTTTTGAAAAATTTTAACAAAAACTGATAATTTAATTTCAAAGCGATTTCTCAAAACAAAATATCTATTCTCTGACTGGATAATTTCTAAAAATTTATCTACAGCTAAAATGTTGTAAGCAAATTATCATACTTTCAATACAACAATATTTTTATCTCTAGACAAAGCCAAACATCTAAAGAACTTTTTAAATTTGTGTCACACGTGACATAAATTTGAACAAATTTGTATCATACGATACACAAAATAGAGTGATACGAAGCTTTAGTTTGAATATAAAAGCTTGAGAATATTGTGGTTAATAATTACAAACTTTTTTTAAAAAGTTTGTGAGTATGACTTTAGACTGAAACAAAACAAAGAGTTCTTTTTATGATTCAAGATCCAAAAGCTTCCTCAAGTTTTTTGTAATCTCTCCAGAACTTCCTGTATTTTTTGGGTTATGTTTTTTCCAATATTCAAGAGTTTTCCAAAACTTCTCAGCTGCTCTATCCCAAGCTTCCTCTATTCTTTTCATCTCTTCCTCACTCAATTCACTCTTCCTATCGATCATACAATCACTTCTTTTGATAATTTAAATAGTCCATATTTTCATAATACTTTCTCAATTTGTTATAACTCCAAATTTTATTGTAAAACTTTTTGCATTTTTCTATAATCTCCTTATCTCCAGTAACAAAAACTAAATCACTCTTTTTAGCTATTATTAAATTCTCAAGGTTAGTCACTCTTCTTTTAATTGGTAACTTGACAACAATGTTAACGATTTCCTCATAATCTCTTCTAATGGTTGTGAAACCGAAATATAGAATGGAGAAACATCCAAAATAAACCCTTTCCACATATTTATTATTTCGTCTTCTTCTAACCCAAACTCACTTCTTAACTTTCTCATTATTTCCGCTTTCGTCAGAATAGAAACAGCATAACTCATCTTTTTAGAAGAATGAAAAGGAAAGTTAGCAACCTTTGCTTCTATTTGTTTGCCTTTTCTTTCTGCAAACTTTTTAAGAAAATAGCTAAAGATGATGTTTGTATCCAAGTAAAATCTTTCCATTAAAAAACATTGCTTTTTATCAAAGAGATGAATTGCTATAAGAAACTTATAGAAAGCTTATTTTTTTGCTTCTAAGTTTTTTGAGCATTTTGCTTATATTTCTATTCCTCTTACTTCGGAAAACCGAAGATAGTTACTTACTCTCGTGTTTTATTAATAAGAATTGACTCATTCTAATTTTCTCAACACCTTAACATTCTTGTACTCAAAGACTTTTTCAAATCCAAAATTCTCAAGCCCTAGAGCATAAGAAGGTATTGTTATTTCATTATCCACAACAACAAATTTTACATTAAAATTCTCAGCAACTTTCT
>JAJHRL010000039.1 GCA_020832825.1 Candidatus Aenigmatarchaeota archaeon
AGTTTTGGCAACGATTTCATTTATTCCAAAAACAAAGAAGAAGCTTGCTAGCAAGAAATTCCAGAGAGGAGGTCTATAAAAACCATCTCTCATCAAAGCACTACCTTCAAAAGGAATGTATTTTGGATATTCTAAATTTCTAGCTATGTATCTTGCCATGCTTGTGTGAAAACCTTCATCTCCAAAAGAAATGTTTGTTGGCAAAACAACTTTTAGCTCAAGGTAAAAGTATACAAAAGAGATAAGTATCAACAAAAGTAACAAAGGAGATTTTATTGTAATTTCAATTTCTTTTTCGCTTTTTTGTTCCATTATTTCTTATTGCAAGCTTTAAATTAAAAATAAAGGAACATCAATCGATAATGCCTTTTCTGTATTTATAAGAATTTAGAAGAGCATCCAACTTCTTCTTTTTAATTTTGTGTGTGAATCCTATAAGATTGGAATATCTAATTAAATCATCACAACCACAAATATTTATGAGATAACAATTCTTATCTCTTTGTATCTTGCCCGTATTTATTGAAAGTTCTTTCAATAACCTCTTTATTTGTGATATTAGTTTTAAATTTGCCAGCTTTATCTTAATTTTCTTCTCTTTAATATAAACACTTCCTTCATCATCAAAAAGTGCTCTTAAAAAACTAGCCTTGATAATTTTATTACTTTCCCATATGAATTTTGGAACTGTTGCTATTTTAGAACCAAATTCATTGTGGAATTTTTTGATTATAATCCAAATAATCCTTGGTATGTATACGATTTTGATTTTGCTACCTCTTTTAACTTCCTCTCTTATATGTAGATCTATTTTTCCAAAACATTCATTTATCTCTTCTATTACCTCATTAATAAGTTCGTCTCTTTCATTCGCATAAGTAAATCTTTTGTTATTATGTTCTGCACCATCTGCTATAAGATGACCGAGCAGGTTAGCTAATTTTTTATTTATCTTTATTCTGAATTTTGGATTTAAAAGATGCTTGCTCGTACCTCCTTTACTTTTTCCAATAGCAATTCCAACAATGTGTTTTTTTAAATCATCTTCCCTTATTTTCTCGGTATAAAACGAATTGTGAATATTTATCAATTCGTAAACGACATCGAGTGGAATAGAGGCTTTATAAGAGTTCCATTGGCTAATTGAACCTTTGTAAATTTTTCTTTTTAATTTTTTGCTTAAATGTTTCTCCAATCTTTTATAGTTTCCAAATATAGTTTTGCAAGATTCGATTAGGCCTTTCTTAAATCTCTTTTCTATGATAACGTATGCATTTTCTAGACTCAATAACTTGAGTAAATCTACTTCCATGAATATTAATTAAGAAACCAAAACTATAGTAATGAAAATAAGAGCTGAAATTTTTGTGAAGAAGTTGATAGATAGTTGGGATATTTTCTTCCTATTTGCTATTGTTTATATTGGTTTTTATGTTAGAGCAATAAATATTCCAGATATTGTTGCAGACTATGATCCGTGGTTTTATTATAGGCATTCTGTTACAGTTCTTAAATATTGGTTTGACATGCCAAAATGGGATATTTTAAGTTTTTATCCTCCAGGAAGACCATATGAGATTCATTTAGGAGTAGAATATACTTTAGCAATTTTCTACAAAATAATCAGTAATTTCGTTAAAATGACATTCATGCAATTCTTCATTATAGCACCAGCAATAATTTCTGGTTTGTCAGCAATCCCAGCATATATTGCAACTCGCTACTTAACAAAAAGTAAAATTTCTGGATTATTCTCTGCATTTTTTGCAGTGTTAGCTCCATCTTTTATTGGGTATTCAGTAGCTGGCTATATGGATAGCAAAGCTTTTGTCGTTTTCTATTCTTTTCTATCCATTTTCTCTTTGATGTTTGCAATGAAAAGAAAAGATTGGATTGGGTATTTAACTGCAATTATCGTTAACTTACTTTTTATCTACACTTGGTCTGGGGGGGGTTGGTATCCATTAATCGCGTTTCTATTTTTCATTCCAGCGGTTCTAATATTCAGAATTTTTGAAGATATCATTCACAATAGGTCTTTGAAAGTGAATTTTAAACCATTAATAGAGGAAGCAAAGTCTTTAGTTATTCCATTTTTGATTATTATAATCACAATAAATGTTATAACACAAATTTGGCTTAAAGAAAACATATTAAATTCAATCTTAGCTGCTTTGGGTTTTGCTGGTTTTGTTCCTACTTTGTTAGTAAATATTTCAGTTGCAGAGCTTCAAAGTATAAACATTTTCTCTTTAGAAGGTTTTCAAAGAGTTGCTAGTAGTGTTGGCTTCTTACCAACAGTTTTAACTCTTTTTGGTTTGCCTCTTTTAATACTTTTCAAAATTTGGAGAAAAGAAAAAATAGCTTTTGAAGAAATTTTCCTTTTCTTATTCGCTTTAGTTACATTCTACATGATTTTGCACGGAGTAAGATTTGCTTTAATTTTTTCTGTTGCGACTTCTTTGTCAGCTGGTTATGTCATTGGAAACTTTTATAAATATTTGAAATCTTATAAAAACCAATTCTTTATTGCTATTTTCTTTGGGATAATTTTGTTCTATTCTCTCGATTTGTTTTCAAAGGCTTATGTTTTTGGTGAACAATACTCAAGAGGTTATGGTATAAGTGAAAATTGGAGAAGTGCTCTAGATTGGTTAAAACAACACGGCAATACAACAACTTTAGTTGCAACTTGGTGGGATCCAGGTCATATAATTGCTGGTTACACTGGCTTAAAAGTTCATGCAGACGGTGCTCATTGTGGCCCAGGAGTTTGTATTCCTTACGATCATAACATAAGAATTCAAGATATGGGAAGAATTTTCTCTACTAGCAACGAAGAAGAAGCTTATAGCATTTTGAAAAAATATACTTACTTAACAAAAGAACAATGCGATGAAGTTAAGAAAAAGTATGGCAACATGATTTATGATAACATTCTGAAAGAAGATCCTTGTAGCAACATTACAAAAATTTATTTTATTGCTAGCAACGATTTGATTGGAAAGTATTATTGGCTAACTTACTTTGGCACTGGAACAGGAAGACAATATGTTGTTTTGCCTTTAACGGGAAGAGATAATCAAGGCAACCTAGTTTATGGAAATGGTATTTTAACATTAGCTTTTAAAGACGATAAAATTGTTCCAATCTTGAACATACCAAATCAAGGAATTTTCAACATGGTTGTTAGAAAATTAGTTTTTGTATACCAAGGAAATCAATATAACTTCGATTATTCAAACGTTACAAACAGAATAGAGGGCTTAGTCTTTACGGATGGCGCTACAGCAATATACATGGATCCTCAAACAGCAAATTCAATGTTTACAAGACTTTACTTTTTCAATGGCGAAGGGTTAAAATATTTTAAACTCGTTTACAGCAATCCAGAAGTAAAAATCTTCGAAGTAGATTTCTAAAGAAAAAATAAAGAAGAAAAATTTTACTCTAAGCCATTCTTTGTAATTCTTTCTGCTCCATTCAAATAAGGTCTTAAAACTTTTGGTATTAATATGCTTCCATCTTCTTGCTGATAATTCTCCATTATTGCAATTATTGCTCTTTCTGTCGCAACTAAAGTTGAATTCAATGTATGAACATATTTTATCTCATTTCCTTCTCTGAATCTTATATTAGCTCTTCTTGCTTGATAATCTGTACAATTGCTACACGAAACAACTTCTCTGTATTTTCCTTGTCCAGGCAACCAAGCTTCTATATCATATTTCTTAGCTGCAATTGGCCCTATGTCTCCAGTGCAAATATTAACTACTCTATAAGGTATTCCTAAGCTCTGGAAGAATTCTTCTGCATTCTTCAACAAAACCTCATGCCAATACCAACTTTCTTCTGGCTTGCAAAAAACAAACTGCTCCACTTTTTCAAACTGATGTACTCTGAAAATTCCTTTTGTGTCTTTTCCGTGAGTACCTGCTTCTTTTCTAAAGCAAGGTGAAATTCCAGCATAGAGCAGCGGCAAATCTTTACCATCAAGAATTTCATTCATGTGGTAAGCTAGTAATGCATGCTCTGCTGTTCCGATCAAATACAAATCTTCTCCTTCAAT
>JAJHRL010000040.1 GCA_020832825.1 Candidatus Aenigmatarchaeota archaeon
CACGGATTGCAAGAAGAATCTTATGGTGAATACTGTTCTCTCGAACTGGACGCTGAGGGAGACATCTCAAAAAGTAGGAGATGAGAAGCTGGTGGAACTAATGGTTGAGAGATATGCGAAAAAGAGGGGCTTGGATGAAGAGATGAAGAAAAAATATCTCTCTGCCTTAGTTGCTAGGGACGAATTTTCGAGAAAGCTTGCTAATGTTGCTGAGATGCTTGAAAGAGCTCCGAGATCTGTGCAAGATGTGGTTGCAGATACAGCATCTTTGCTGAATTCTGCGCTTATAGATAACGATTTTGCTAGTGAGATAAGAAAATACATTGCGGAGCTGAAGGCGATAGATTACTTCTGTAGAAAAGGCAAAAACGAAGATGAGGCTGTAAAAGAGCTGAAGGTAACACTTGAATCCATTAAAGCGAAGCTCGATGAAATTGAAGCAAAGAAGAAGAGCGAGCTCGAAGCGCTGAAGGAGGAGCTGAAAACCATGATCGACAGTTTAACTGCAAGGATGGATGCTCTGGAGTCAAAGGTCTCTGCGCCGCAGAACAACAAACCGGAGAGCATCATAAGCGAGGCGAAGAAGATTGTGGATACAGCAAAGCAGATACTGATAGAGATGGGTTACAAAGTTGAGCCCTCAAGTATCCCGCTCCACGAGCTGGACAAGATACTGGAGCAGAAGAAGAAGGAGATATTAGAAAGCATAAGCCCAGAGGAACTCAAGAGTCTGCTTGAATCGAAGGGCTACAAGGTTGTTGGAGAGCCCATAAGATGGGAGGATGTCGAAAAAATGCTTGCAGAGGAGAGGAAAAAAGCTTACGAGGAGGCGCTTGAGGATAAAAAGATAGAGATGGCTGCAGAGGTTATAAGACAGACAACTTCGGATCTCATAAACTTGTTCAGGCCCGTGGTGCAGTGCTGGCTTGAATCGCAGACAAAAAAGAAGGAAGAAGTGATACAGAACTTGTCAGAAAGTCTGTGTAAGAATGAAGTAGTGAAGGATTGGACTGCATAAGTCCAGAAACCTTAACGTGTTTGGGCGACAACTGGAAGCATTCAAGGCAGAAGAAACCAGAATAGAGGCTCACGGGAGCAAAGCTGTGGATGGAAGCTAGCAATCATCATGCTTTTTAATATGAACGCATTAAATTTATGCACATGGAATTCATTTGCCCGCGCTGCGAAAGAAAGGCTACTTGGAGAAGGAATAGCAATGTTTACTACTAGCCGTCCAGTGAGCTGCGGAGGAGGAAGGTGAGGAAGTTATCTGGGGCCCAAGGAATACATCGGCCGAGCGCTTCAACAAGTTCAGCCTTTCGGGCTTGCGGACAGGGACAGATTCAAAAGGCCATCCTAAAGCTCTAGACAGCCTTGAAGCTGATCTTGAATGGCTCCTGAAGAAGTAAAGAAGAGGATCGAAGGAAAAGCGGAAAAAAGTTGAACTAGTTTTGGTGTTTTGCAAACTGGAACATTTGCATTGAGATGTTGGCAACCCGTTTTAGGCTTTCAGATAACAACATACGCTTGGATACAAAAGGCAAGCTTCGAAAATAAATTTCCTTCGAAATTTGCACACAATTTTGTGGTAAACCTAAAAAATGAAAGAGCTCCTAAAAAAGCTTAGCATCAACAATTCGAAGACAGTAAAGTTGCAAAACACTTCTCGGTCGAAATTTGATCTATTTGCGTATACAATTTGGGATATAACAACGATTTCAAAGAACTTTGAAGACCGTTAAAGCTTGACGTCTCCGTCGATTAACTTGGACGTTGCAAGATAAAAATATTATTAAGTTTTCTCAAAGAAAGTTTCTGAGATTTTGTTTAAATATAAACTAAAATAAAACTAAATCAAAAAATTAATAAAAAATTAAGATTGCAACCACTTCTGTATCACGTTAATCAGATCCTTCGTAGACAACTTGTCGCTGAGCCAGTCTTGGATTGCTGTGATAAGCTCAGAAGTTTCGATCTTTCCGTTGCCATCCTTGTCATAATTCTGCCACGGTTCTGCAGCCTTCACTGTGACCGTTGTGCTGGCCATGTTGTTATCTTCCTTGCTCTCCTTAACCACGTCTTCTGTGTCAGCAACAGCCTTCAGCGTGTACGTTCCAACTGCTTCTGGAGTCCAGCTGAAGATTAGCGTTGTGTTAGCTCCTGCTGCAAGGCCGTCAACTGTCTTTTCATCAACCTTGGTTTCGTTGACGTAGAATGCCACCTTGAATGCTCCAGCATCAGCATCTCCAGCGTTGCTGACTGTAACGCTAACATTCACAGCCTGTCCGAGGACTGCTGTTACGGGTGAGATGCTAACTGTGAGATCTGGCTGCGGTGGTGGAGAGACTTTAAACGTCTTGCTATCGTTGTAGCAGTCAACGTAGTCATATTGAGTTACATTGTATAATACAACCACATAGTCACCAACTGACGTCATTGGCACAGTCGTAACTATCTCTTTGTCACTTCCAACGTTCGTAATGCTCCAGATCGAATTATTCAAGATCGTAGAGTTTCTAATTGATTGACCGGCTTTTATCGAGCTCCAATCTGCTTCCTTCAAGATTGCAACGTTAACGTTAACCCCAGTAGTTGGCTGCAAGGTAATCTTAACGCTTTCGTTGACTTTAAGAGTTGTTGGAGAGACATCGAAGACTTTTGCGAGATCTGAAATGTTGCAAGATCTCGCCAAGGACTTGACTTCCAGCTTAAGACTGTCATTGTATTTGCCTATTGCCCCGTTGAGATCCTCGTATGCGACAACAACATATCTATCAGGTGTGGTAATGCTGAATGTCAAGATTCTGCTACCGTTCACATTCGTCCAGTTGAAGACAGCGTTACCAATTGCTGTTTCGTTGCTCGGAGATTTCATCGTGTTAGTCCAGTTAGTTTCATTCATCACCACAATGTTCAAAGCCCTTGTGAAGTTGACGTCCAATCTAACATCTTCACATACTCTAGCACTAGTCTTATTTAGCGCAAAGACGTTAATTCCCAGCTCTTCAAAGCTCGCTAGCTGAGCTTTCGAGCTCACGCTGAACTGCCTCGAATCATTGTAGTAGTATACATATAACTCGTCACCAGCAGTTGTTGTGTTGTAGGCAACAACGACGTAGTTTCCTGGATACAGCTTATCAATCGTTTGGATCGTTTCAGTCCTATTACTGTTGAGGTTGGTCACATTCCACTTGGATTCTTTAATGATTGTGCTATTCTCAACTCCAAGCCGAGCCTTTAATTTGTCCCAGTCTTCTTTCTTGAGGATTACCAGATTAAAGTTCGCAGTTCCAGTAACGTTGACTTGCAGCCCTACGTCGTCACCATAGTTGAATGTAGTCCCGTTCACATCAAGTCTCGTTATGTTCAAAGCTAAAAGCGGAGCCGAGACTGGAATCAGAACGACTGTGAATTTAATGCTGTCGTTGTAGTAGTTAACGTATTCAGTACTACCAACGGTCACATTGCTGTAGACAACCACGTAGTACAGATCGGGAACGAGGTCTGTTAAATAGGTAATGTTATCGCCACTTTCAAGTTCGAGGTAGAACGTTGCGTTGTTTGCAAGCGATTGATTCATCATGGAGTCTTTATTTTCTATCACATTCTTCATCCAGGTGTAAGTGTTATTGTTAACAACCGCAATGTGCACGTATTTCGTAACATCCAAGATAAGCAATCTTATCGCCCCTCCAACTGCGTTCATCGTAGTATTGTTCAGATTGACGTTGACTCCAAGCTGCTCCAAAGTCGCGCTCTTTGGATACGGTTTAACGTTGAACTTCGTTGAATCGTTGTAGTAGTAGATGTAGCCGTCGGTTGTGTTGAACACGACAACGTTAAAGGTTCCAACGGTTATCCTGTCCTTCGGAACATTTAGCGTTTTATTGCCGCTAAAGTCCAACTGGTACCATTTCGCCTTCGCGACTATATCATCCCTTGTCAGCTTGCTGATGTTCGCAGACGTAGACATCTGCACCCAATCTCTTTCCGCTATAACCGCTATGTTCAC
>JAJHRL010000041.1 GCA_020832825.1 Candidatus Aenigmatarchaeota archaeon
CTCATCCATAAATTCAATGATAAGAAAACTGTTGTAGCGATTAGATGCGTCGATGGTGCTCCAAACTATTCTCAGGTCCCTCATAGTACCACCTCCTTGTTTGATTTTTTTTGTAAACTATAAAACAAAAACTACTGACTATTAAGTATCTGTGCAATCAAATCTATCAAGCTAGCATCTTTATTCTTTTTTCTTAAATCTATCATCATCTCAATCAATTCAAGTTCATCTTTCTTGTCTAGTAATTGCATAACAGTTTCAATAGGAATATCCTCAATTCTATCAATAACAAACGGTAAAGTTTTGATTGTTTCTTTTGTGAAGTTCTTTCTGTTTTTCCATAGTGCAACTATGAATTGTTTACTGAGTTCAATTCTATTAATACTATAAATTTCAGCTATTGCTTTTGTTAACAGATTATCATCAATTAACTTAACATTTGCTCTCTGCACAACACATCCTTCTAATAGTTGTAGAGCATTTCTCATATTCGGATATGTAGTGTTTATTATTCTCATTAATTGTTGATCATCATATTGTATTTGTTCTTGTTCGCATATATATCTCAATCTATCAAGCATATCATTTTTTTGCATTTCTTCTATTTTTATTTGAACAAATCTAGATCTTAAGGATGGCAATAATTTTTCAGGAAAATTTGTTGTCATTATAAATCTAGCATAAGTATGCTTATCTTCAATTATATTCAATAATGCTGATTGTGCTGCCATTGTTAAGCCACCCTGTGGTGCACCTACTTCTTCCATGAATACAATCCTAAAATTATCATTTGCAGGCTTAACAGATACAAAAGGAATAATTTTGTTACGTATAACATCTATGCCTCTGTCATCAGAAGCATTCAATATTAGAACATTCTTCTCATTGTTTAGAATGTTTTTGATTATTATCCTGGCTATGGTTGTTTTACCTGTTCCTGGTGGACCATACAAAAGCAAATTTGGTATATCCTTGCTATCAATCATTTGTTTTATTTTCTCCTTTACATAATAAGGGAGTACAACATGCTCGAGTGAATCTGGTCTGTATTTCTCAACAAGCAAACCCATAATTATAATTTTAGTTTAGTTGTATAAATTACTTGATTGCGAATGTCTAGACACAACAGCTAAATTTAAGATTATGAATATCTCTAGATTACTGGATAGAAAAAGTAATGGATTTAGCATATTGGAAAATAACAAGGTATTTTGGAGAACAAACTCATTAGTTACATATAAGAGATGTCCATTATATTTCAAACTATTTATCATTGATCAGAAAGAACAAACACTAGACTTACCCAGGAATATAGCTATAGCTCACGGAATTATTGTTCATAGAGCAGTTGAATTCTTACTGAGATCATATCTATTTGGTTTAAACGGAAGCACAAATCGATTACTACTTGAAGTTATTGATAATACGATAGCTGAGATATTAGAAGAAACAAATAATGTAGAGAATAAAAAGTTATTTAAAGACTCCATAGAGTATGGATATTTAGCTAAGAAAGCATTTCAAGCCATACTAAGTTTAAATCAAAAAATAATAGATGTTGAAAGTGTTTATCTGTATGAAAATGATAAATTCATACTCAAATTAACACCAGATGTTATTTTATCAAATGCAATTGTTGATTTAAAAACAACTAGCAAACCATTATCAAATCTATATATTTACGATGATTATAATTGGCAACTAAGTATTTATGCCTCTCTATTTGGTGTAGAGAAATCATATTTTATCTATGTATCATTTGCCGACATGGATGTAAGGATAGTGAATAATACTGAACAAAAAAATAAGACAGAGGTATTAGAGACTATTAATAAGCTTACAGATAAAGTATTAAGATCAGAATACGAACCAAGAAAAAACCCTCTATGTAGATTTTGTAAATATCAAAGCAAATGCAGTTTATTTAACAAATAATTTTTTGTTTTCATTAGCTAAACTAAATGCAGAAATTCTTCATAATTTCTGGCTTAACTATATACACATTAATACTCATGTTCATATTTGTAGATCTAGTTTATGTTTATAGATCTTTTGCTGTGCATACGTTACAGACAATACCATTAGCGTTAGGTGTTGAATTATTAGCAGCATACTTTTCGTTTACAGCTATCTATTATCGTAAATTAATTCTAAAGATTATTGCTTTATCATTTGGAGCATTTGTTTGGTTTTTAGTTATGACTGCAACTACAAAACTATGGACAGATATCTCTTTACTCTCAGTAGCAATAACTATATTTGTTCCTTTTGCTAACCTTGTTTTACCAAGTATAATTGCTTACATATTGAGTAATACAGAAACCAAACAAATACAATTGAACCTAGAGTCTGCTAACAATAATAATGAAGAAACATCAAGAGTAGATGCAGAAACAAACACTAAAAAGAATAACAATATATCATTTGATGTTATTGCTACAGAACAAAAAATTAAAGCTTTACAGCAGGACAAAGAATTAGTAGCAAAACTAAGTAAACTAAAACGTTTATTACGCCGCTACAAAATAATAGAGTTCAATAACGGTTCTATCTATCTTGGTGATGATAGAAAGCAAGCCAAAAACATCAAATATTTAACCGCAGAAGATATAAAGAAACTAGATGGAGTTAAAATTGTATACAAAAATAAAACCTAACCAGTTCTACTAGATTTTTTTGTTATTTGCTCTGCAATAAATACTTCCAATTTCTGAATGATAGCATCAAGATATTCATCAACATTGTTTATATTGGTTTCGCTGTTCATAGCAGTTACAATTTTACTTAGTTCTTTTTGCAAGAATTTTAACACATACTTTTTCTCTAGATCATTTATTAGTTTCCTATGTAATATCTGTATCAGAGTTACAATGTAATCTATTTTTGAGAGCAATATCTCTTTATATAGTTGCTCATCTATGTCATTTACATTGATAGCACTTATATCATCTATATTGGATTGAACTTTATCTATATCTAACTCTGCATCCAAATCTATTAAACTATCATCATTGTTTTTTAAACCGTTTTCTTGTTCATCTAAACTAAAATCCGTTAAACTTAAATCATTGTTTTTCAAACTGTTTTCATTATTGTTTAAATTTGTACTTTCTGTTTTATTTCGTTCAGACTCCAAAAAGATTATGATGTTATTTATCTTTTTTATGCTGCTATCAAAACTTTCGTATGAAAACATAAAATGATAGCTACAACATACATTTGATAGCACATACTACAAAATTAAACACAGTATTATATGTTTGCGAAAAACAGAAAATAGTTTTTCTTTATAATCTGTAGTCACAAATAGCTAAATTTCTATTGCAAAGAACAAAAAAAGTAAAATTTGATTGCATAGAAACTATTGTATCGTTTTGTATCTGATCTGTTAATTGTTTTGTCTTTCTGTTTCATTGTTTGTTATGCAATGCTAAATGTCTAAACCTACTTATAGACTGTTCAACAAAACAAAAAGAGAGAAGAAATCTTCAAGTTTCCTTTTGCAGTTCTATATCATTAGTTTGCATTTTACATTATTGCAATTATGATATAGTTTGATCGTACTTATGCTAAATTTATAGTCCATAGTCTCAGAAAACCAAACAAAAAAAGAGGGAGGATTTATTTTGACAACTCATTGTTTGCAGTTTACATTTAGTTTTATACTGTTTGCATGTCTAGAATCTGTTCACTGTAAAGAAAACAAAGAGGGAGGATATCACAAGAAAAGACATAGCTAGTATCGTTAGCAATTTTATTGTACAAAACTCTGAAATATTGTAATGTTATTGCTTACTGGATTAAGATATTGTTAGCAGGCAAACTAAATTTATCATTATGACAAACGTAACTAACCAAAAAGCAATTGTACTATTCAGTTCAGGATTAGATTCTGTTGTTAATGTTAGCATATTACAACATATTTACAAGATTGAACCTATA
>JAJHRL010000042.1 GCA_020832825.1 Candidatus Aenigmatarchaeota archaeon
ATAGAGCCTGAGTTAAGCGAAGATGAGAAGAAAAAGTTAGAAAAGATATCAAAGGCTTTAGTAGAAATGGTTGATGTTGGATTAGAAGAAATTAAAGATGAAAATAGAGCTATTGAATACGTTAAGCAAATAGTAGAAAAAATCATTAAAAATTTGGGAATAAGGCTCTCTGCTAGTTCCTACCTGAAAATAATGTATTACCTCTATAGAAACTTTGTTGGTTACAATGAAATTCATGCAATCCTAAACGATCCTTACATCGAAGATATAAGCTGTGATGGAATAAATATTCCAGTATATGTTATTCATAGAAAATATGGGCCTTTGAAAACCAATGTTGTTTTTAAGGATGGAGAAACATTAAGAAAATTTATTGTTAAGCTCGCAGAAAGATGTGGAAGATATGTAAGCTACGCTGAACCTATTTTAGACGCTACTCTTCCTGATGGAAGCAGAGTTGCTGCAACTGTTGCTGCTGATGTTGCGACAAAAGGTGGAACCTTTACTATAAGAAAGTTCACAGAAAAACCATTTTCGCCTATAGACCAAATCGAGCTTGGAACAGTGAACGAGGAAATCTTAGCTTACATTTGGTATCTATTAGAGCATAGAGCTTCTCTGTTAATAGTTGGTGGTACAGCAACTGGTAAAACCTCATTTCTAAACTCTATATGCATGTTCATTAAACCTGAAGCCAAAATTGTCTCTATTGAAGATACCCGTGAACTAAGACTAACACATGAGCACTGGATTCCTGGATTAGCAAGACCTGGCTTTGGAATTCCTTTACCAACTGGAGAAAAGTATGGAAGTGTGAGTCTTTTTGATCTGCTAAAAGAGGCGTTTAGGCAAAATCCTGACTATGTTATTGTTGGTGAAGTGAGAGGACAGGAAGCTTACGTCCTCTTTCAAGGAATAGCCTCCGGGCACGCTTCTCTAAGTACTTTCCACGCGGGTTCTGCAGCAGACGTTGTTAAAAGATTGATTTCTCCTCCAATTGAATTACCTCCTATCTTGTTAGAAGGATTAGATGCTATAATAGTCATGACGTTTGCAAAAGAAAAGGGAGGATCATCCAGAAGAGTTAAAGAAGTAGAGGAAATTGTTGGTGTTGATGAAAAAGGGAATGTGAAAACAGTCTGCGTTTACAGATGGAATCCAGCAAACGACAACTTTGAAAAGGTTAGCGAAAGTTTTAGATTAAAGAAAATAGCAAACTACCTTGGAATGAGTTATGAAAATGTGTTGGAAGAGATAGAAAAGAGGAAGAGATTTTTAAAGTGGCTTCGCGCGCAAGGAATAAAAGATTATAGGGAAGTTACGAAGTATATAAATGAATTTTATAAGAATCGAGAAAAATTTAAAGAAATTCTGAGCGAGAAAGAAGAAAGGAAAGAAGAAAAAATTGAAATTAAAGCGGAGGAAGAAAAAAAGATGAAGTATCCACTATTATCATTACTCGGATTAAAACTTATGAAGATGGAAAGATAAATAAAGCTATGGGAATACTTTCTATCGCAACGAAAATTTTTGGGAATATAATTGAAAAAAATGAAAAGCTGTTTGCTCCGTTAAAAGATACGTTTCAAAGAGCAGACATAAAAATGCCATTTGCCACATATGTAAGTCTTATTTTCTTACTTTCATTTCTAAGCTTCATTTGTGCTTTTCCACTTTCTTTTCTCATTTTTACTCTCTTTCAAAGAGGAACTTTACCAGCAATCTTCTATTCCTTCTTTACAGCTTTACTATCCTCAATCTTGATTTTCTTCATTGGCTATTTTTATCCAATTCAAAAAATTTCATCGAGGAGAAGAAACATTGAAGTCAATCTTCCCTTTGTTATAATCCATATGGGTGCTTTAGTCGAAGCTGGGTTGCCCCCATATCAAATGTTTAAATTAATTTCAACATTTGAGGAATATGGAGAAATAGCCAAGGAATTTAGGAAGATTGTTAGAAATATAGAGCAGTTCGGTTTGGATCCTTTAACTGCAATAAAAGAAGTTGCAAGTAGATGTCCTTCAGATGAACTCCAGCAGCTCTTGATGGGTTTTGTAGTAACGACAGAAAGTGGTGGTAATATAAGACTTTATTTGAAAACTGTTGGAGAACAAACGCTCTTCGAATATAGAAAAAGAAGGGAAAGATACATAAGAACCTTGGATATGCTCTCTGAACTTTATACAGGAATAGTGATTTCTGCCCCTCTCTTTTTAGTTGCTATGCTAGCAATAATGAACATGATACAGCCAACAATCGGAGGATGGACGATAAAAGATTTAGCATGGCTAGGGACTTACATACTAGTTCCTTCTCTAAACATAATCTTCCTTCTCTTCCTTTTCACAAGAGAGGTTGAAATATAATGGAAAAGAAATTTGCTTTCCTGCTTGCTATTAATACACTTTTCGTAAGTTTGCTCCTTTATGTAAATTTCACTATTCTCTCTAAGCTACCAGAACTAAAACTTGTGTCAATGCTTCTAACTTTTCTCTCAATTTCTATTCTAGTTCTTCCTTTAATTATCTATTACTACAAAGAATACACAAAACTAAAGCATATAGAGGAATACTTTCCAATTTTTTTGAGAGATTTCGTTGAAGCTGTGAGAGGCGGTCTAACGGTTCCTCTCGCTTTTAAGTCTGTATCAAAAAATGACTACAAGGAATTAACTCCTCACATTAAAAAAATTGCAGCCCGTTTGGAGTGGGGTATGCCAATAGATGATGTGCTTTTGAGTTTTGGAAGAGAAGTAAACTCGAAAATGATTTCAAGAATAGTTGCCTCAGTCGTTGAAGCACACAAGTTTGGTGGAAATATAGCTGATACTTTTCAGTCTTTGTCTAACGTTGCATTCGAAATTGATAGATTGAGAAAGGAAAGGATAACTTTCTTGCAGGCTCAAATTGTTACAGGTTATGTTATCTTTTTTGTTTTTCTTGGAGTTATTATTGGAATAGAAAGATTCTTGCTACCAGCTTTATCTCAAGCGAGTAACGTTTCTCTGACAACAATCGGAACAGGAACTCAAACAGATTTAGGAAGTTTCTTCAAAACCTTGTTTAGAGACCTTATTATACTTCAAGGTATTCTTTCTGGTTTAGCAGTAGGAAAACTGGGAGAAGGAAGTTTGTTTGCAGGTTTAAAGCACAGTTTTTTCATGAGCTTTATAGGTGGTTTACTCCTCTTATTAGTTGCGTAAATTTTTAGGTAGGCCGAAATAATAATGTATGATTAGAAAAATAAAGGCAGAGAAAGAGAAAGATAGCAATAAAATATTGAAAATGTTAAAGCCTTACCTCGCATACTGGATGAAAAAAACATTTAATTTGCTAACGCTTCCTCAGCAATATGCTATTCCATTAATAAAGGAAGGGAAAAACGTTTTAATAACAGCCCCAACTGGTAGCGGGAAAACTTTGGCAGCCTTTTGTGCAATATTAGATGAGCTATTTTCTCTAGCGGAAGAAAAAAAGCTTGAAGACATGGTATATTGCATATATATTTCGCCTCTTCGAGCACTAGACAACGATATAAGAAGAAATTTGTTAATACCTTTAACAGAAATTCCAAAAATTGCAAAGGAAAGATTCAATATAGAATTGCAAGAAATTAGAATAGGAATTAGAACAGGTGATACTCTACCAAATGAAAAGCAAAAGCAACTTTTGAAACCTCCTCACATATTAATCACAACTCCTGAAACCATAGCTATTGTTTTGGCTACGAAAAAGTTCAAAGAAAAGTTGAAAAATGTTAAATGGGTTATAGTTGATGAACTTCATGAGTTGGTAAGCTCAAAAAGAGGAGTTCATTTAAGTCTTAGTATAGAAAGGTTGGAAAATTTCGTTGGTAGAAGAATTCAGAGAATTGGAATGGGTGCAACAATAGA
>JAJHRL010000009.1 GCA_020832825.1 Candidatus Aenigmatarchaeota archaeon
GTAAAACTCCTGCTCTCATCCATCCTAGCATTCCTGTTAGCCAAAACATCCATCTATACCCTCTTCCCCAAAACATTTATCTCACCTCCAATTTTTGTGCTTTTGCACATAATAATTATGTGCATTTGCAAGTATTTAAAGCTTTATTCTCAATAAAAAATATGCCGAGATGGAGATGGTGCTGTAGAAGAATGGGACCAGGAAGACCTTTTAACTACTTGTATATTTCAGCTTTGCCAAAAACCAAAGAATTCATTCCAAGGCCAATGTTAAATTCAGAACCAATTGAATTAACTTACCCTGAATTTGAAGCTCTTAGACTTAGCGATTTAGAAAAATTAACGCAAGAAGAAATTGCAAAAAGGATGAATACTTCTAGAGGAACGGTTTGGCGTTTATTAGAGAGTGCAAGAGAGAAAATTGCAAGAGCTTTGGTTGAATCTAGACCAATAATAATTTCACCAAAAGGAGAAGTAGAAAAAGTTGAGTAGGTTAATTAAAAATTTAAGAAGCAGACACGAACTTTAGAATGATTAGTGAGAAAAACTGGGAGAAAATATGTATGTTAAAATTAGAGCAAAAGTGAGCTGTTCAGCTATTTTGAATTTTTTTCATTAAGAAGTGTAACAAAGCAACACAACTAAAGAACAAATTGATTGTTAGATCTTATAACAACCTTATGAGTATTTTATGACAAGGCTTTTCTTTCGCACGTGTGAAACAATAAGTTATGATTAACCTTACAACATCTCACTTGCATTTGAAAATGTTAATATTTGAAACGTCGAATTTCTCTGTTTCTTATTGGTTTTGTATTTTGATTGGATGTTTAAATATTTAAAAAAAAGAAGTGATAAAATGAAAAGAGAAAGCATTACTAGAATTTCATTGATGCTATCTTCCATAGCATTACTAATATCTATCTTTAGTTTAGTGGCAATTTACGGTTTATTCATCGAATTAAAAAATCTGGAAGCATATATTGTAAGGCCGCAAGCAGCTCTTTCTCCTTCCACCGCAATATTTCCAACCACAATTATTGGAAGATTCATTCTCGCTACTTCATCTTCTATTATTGCAGCAATAGTTTCAATTGCGTTGTTAATCGTTTTAATTATCATCATTAAAAAAAGTTAGCTTATCTGTATTTTCTTGCTAAAATCTTGTCTATGCCAAGCAGGTAGGCGGAATTACAAAGAGTTCACGGATAAAATCTTCAACTCTCTTACCTCTAACTACCACATATTTAATTTTTGCCATCTAAATCACTTCCAAATATTCCTCTTGCTCTTAAAACGTGCTTATCATTAGTCACAACAGTTACAGAATTAACAGTGTATCCTTTTTATGAGATTTTCTTAGGAGAATTTCCCATTTAAAAATTGGTGCACTGCAGCTGACTTTTTATATCTTTGTTCCGCATCGTTTAAAAGTTTTATAAACTTTCTTTCTTAAAATAATTAATGAATGGTGAACGTTGGGTACAATTCTAGCGAAGATTTTAATACTTTTCAATCTAACAATTCTTCTACGAAATTCGAACCAAAACTTCAAGAAACAAGATGGAGTATTTCTCATGAAAAAGAAATTTGGAAACTCTGGCAAGAAAAGAATATCTACAAGTTTGATCCAAATGCAGAAAAAATTTTTTCAATAGATACTCCGCCTCCTTACCCTTCGGGGAAGCCATGGCACGTTGGCGCTGCGTCTCACTATTCTCAAATAGACATGATTGCTAGAGCAGCGAGAATGCTCGGCTATTCTGTCTATTTTCCGATAGGAATGGATAGGAATGGAATAGGTGTTGAAAGATACGCAGAAAAGAGGTTCAATATAAGTTTACATAAAATGCCGAGAGAGGAGTTTTTAAAATACTGCAAGCAAGCTTTAGATGAATTGGAAGCAGAAATGCTAGAGATAATGAAAAGCTTAGGTCTCTCTGGTGACTTTGACAATTATTATCAAACTGATAGCGAAGAATATAGAAAATTAACTCAAGCAACTTTCATAGAACTTTGGAATAGAGGTTTAATCTACTTTGATACTAGGCCTAACAATTATTGCCCCGTTTGTAAGACTACTATCGCTGATGCAGAAGTTGTTTATGAAGAAGTGCCAACAAAACTTGTTTATATAAAGTTTAGAACGAGTGACAATGAAGAAATAGTTATAGCGACTACAAGACCAGAACTTTTATGCTCTTGTCAGGCTGTTTTGATTAATGCGGAAGACGAAAGATACAAGCATTTGGTTGGTAAAAAGGCGATAGTTCCAATTTATGGAAGGGAAGTCCCAATTTTAGCTCATCCAATTGTAAAATCTGAATTTGGAAGTGGAATAGAAATGGTTTGCAGTTATGGCGATTATAATGATGTTATGCTTTTCAGAGAGCTTGGGTTAAAGGAGATAATAGCTATAGATGAAGATGGAAGAATGACGAACGCAGCTGGAAAATACGCTGGCTTGAAAGTTGAAGAAGCAAGGGAAAAAATCATTGAAGATTTGAAACAAGCTGGATTGATTGTTAAAATTGAACAAATAATGCATAGAACACCAACTTGTGAAAGAAGCCACAATCCTATAGAGATAATACCGATGCAAGAGATTTATCTAAAGCAATTGGAGTTTAAGGATGAAATGTTAAAAATTGCTAATGAGCTTGAATTCTTACCAGAATTCCATAGACAATTGTTGATAAATTGGATAAATTCGATAACAAAAGACTGGCCAATTTCGAGAAGAAGGTATTATGCTACTGAAATACCTATTTGGTATTGTAAAAAGTGTGGTAAGCCTCATGTCCCTAAGCCAGGAAAATACTATAGGCCTTGGAAAGAGAAAGCTCCTTTTGAAAAATGTGAAGCCTGTGGTTCTACAGAATTTATAGGGGAAACAAGAACTTTCGACACTTGGTTTGATTCAAGCATAACTCCTTTATTTATCTCTAGGTTTATGAAAGATGAAGAATTTTTCAAGAAAGTCTTTCCAGCAACAATCAGACCTCAAGGAAAAGATATAGTTAGAACCTGGCTATATTACACTTTGCTTAGATGCTACCAGCTAACCGGTAAAAGAGCTTTTCAAAAAGCCTGGATTACTGGGTATTGTGTTGATGAAAAGGGAGAAAAAATGAGCAAGAGTAAGGGGAATGTTATTGATCCTGTTCCATTAATCCAAAAATATGGAGCTGATGCTTTTAGGTTCTGGGGAGCTAGCGAATCTAGCTTAGGTTTTGATTTTAGAGCTAGTGAAAAAAGAGTGGAAAATGCTTCCAAATTTATAACAAAGCTTTGGAATATTGCAAGATACGTTTCTCAATTTCCACTAGTTGAAGATTTCGATGAAAGTAAGCTTTTACCGAGCGATAAATGGATCTTGAGCGAGTTAAAGAAGACTTATGATAAGTGTTTAGATGGTTACAAGTCTTTTAATTTCTTCATTCCAGCTACAGAAGTTAGAGAGTTTCTTTGGAATTTGTTTGCCAACCATTATATAGAAATGAGCAAGAAAAGAGCTTATGGTGAAGGATTCAATGAAGAAGAGCAAAAAGCGGCTTGGTACACTTTACATAAAGTCATGAAAATTGTGCTAAAGCTCCTAGCACCCATAATACCATTTATTACAGAATACATCTGGTTAAAAATGTACGGAACTAAAAGTATCCATCTTCAGGTTTTTGATGAAAGAATCGAAATTGAAGATCTCTCAAGTTATACAGAAAAACTTATAGAATTTAATTCTCTTGTATGGAAAGAAAAAAAGAGAAAAGGATTAAGCCTCAAGGATCCTATAAAGATAAGCATTCCTGAAGAAATTCGAATGTTTGAAAAAGAATTGAAAGCAATGCACAATATAGAGGAGTAGTACTGAAGAGTAATTACAAAGTTTGACTTTTTAGCTTCTTTTTCAATACGTTATTGTTGTTCTTCAGATGGAGGGTTAACTTTAAATACACCCTTGCTAATTGAACATACGAGGTGAATAGATATGGCAAAGAAGAAGAAGAAAGAAGAGGAAAAGAAGGAAGAAACTCAAACTCAACAAACTCAATAAAAACTTTCCTTCCTTTTTGCTCTCTCTTTTCTTTTTAATTTATCTCTAGTTTTTTTACATCAAAAAAGAAAAGAAAAGGAACTCAAAACTTTATCATCTTGCTCAGGTAAAGACTAAGAACTACTAGCAATATTACTAGTATGGCAATCACTATCTTTCCTTCTCTAGTTTTTGGGTTAACGTACTTTAGCAGCTCCATCCTATTTCTTAAACTCCTATTGCTATAAATTTTACTAGAGATAAATCACTCTTCTCCTACTAACTCCTTTTCTTTCTCTTTGATCTCGCTCTCTATTCCAAGCTTGCTTATAATTTCTTTGAATCTATTCCTTATAGTTACTTCAGTAATACCGAGCGTATCTGCAATCTCCCTTTGAGTTCTCCTTTCTCCCAAAAGTACGCTAGCAATATATATAACAGCTGCTGCAATCCCCGTAGGTCCTTTTCCACTACTTATTCCAGCCTTCTTGGCTTTTTTCAAAATTTCTAAAGCTTTTGCTTGAACTTTATCGCTTAATCCTAAAATGCTACAAAATCGAGGGATAAAACTTGCTGGATCTGCAGGTAATATTCTTATTCCTAGCTCTCTAGCCAAATATCTATAAGTCCTTCCTACCTCTCTTTTACTCACATTACACACTTCTAAGATTTCTTCTAAAGTTCTTGGAGAATTCATTTCCCTTGTGACAGCATATGTTAAGGCTGCAATAACAGCCTCTATACTTCTCCCTCTTATCAATCCCTTATTAACAGCTTCATTATAATATTTTGCAATTTTTTCATGAATCGCTCTTGATAAACCTAGAAAAGAAACAACCCTTTGAAGTTCAGATAAAGCGTAAGAAAGATTTCTATCCTTGCTTCTTATTAACCTTTTGTGCCATTTTGTCATTCTATAGTACTGAGCTCTTTTTGATGGAGCAACCTTATAAAGCTCCAACACTCCTTTTCCTATTTCTGTTGTTAATCCCAAATCATGCTTGCTAAAAGTTAATGGAGCTCCTCCTCTTGCTCTTCTTGTCATTTGTTCACTATCAAAAGCTCTCCAATCTTGAGAAGTATCTACAAGGCTTTCGCTAATTACATAACCACATTTTTGACAGACAAGCTCCCCCCTAACAGGATCCTCAATAACATTTGTACTTCCACATTCAGGACAACTCAAAGTAGATTTCCTTTGAAGTTGTGTTTTTTCAATTTCTTTTTTTGCCATAGTTATCACCTACTGGTAATCTATATCGCTTTTAAATTTTTGTGCTGAAAACTATTTAAATATTTTTCTGAAAGGATAAATAAATTTCATGAGAGAATGGTTTCTTTGTCTAATAGAAGTAAAGGGAAATTTCTATATAAACATGGGAATAAGAAACGGAAGGATTTTTGTTCAGCCCATTTTCACACTTACTCTTAGAAGCGAAGACGCAGAGATTCTAAAAATGCTAAAAGAGGAAATTGGTGCTGGTGAAAGTAGGATAGGAAAGAAAGCAGTATTTGTTGTAAGAGGAATAAAAAATCTGGAAAAGTTTTTATCTGTAATAGATGAGAAGAAGTTTCTCACGTCACGAAAAAAGGATTTTATCTTATGGAAAGAAGCAATTCAGCTAGTTAAAGAGTTTAAACATCTTACAAAAGAGGGAATCCTCAGAATTTGCGAAATTAGGGATATGATGAATTTAAAGAAAAAAAGGAAAAACTACAAAAGTAAAGAATTCTTTGAGAGAATTATTAACAAACTAAACATGGGTTTTGAAAATGAAGAGAAAAGGAGCAAAATTAGCTCAAGCTTAAGAAGAACTTATAGTATGGGTATTTCGATTTAGTAACCTTATTTAACTCTAACACTAATATCAATATCAGCCCGGGTGGCCGAGTGGCGAGGCAACCGGCTGCAGGCTGGTATTTTGATTAAATGAGAGGCATATACCGGTCTACAGGGGTTCGAATCCCCTCCCGGGCTAGAAGGGATTTTCGAACATTTAACTTCCTTTAAATGTTACCAAACTTCTTTCCTAAAAGAAAGATTTAAGTGTCTAAACAAGTTAATAAGCGAGTAAAGAAGAGATTGAAGCTCTTCTTTTTATCAATTACCCTACTCAACACTTTGACCTTTCTATTGACATAAACCTTTGGAAGGAGAAAAGGAGGGTTAGTAAAAGAAATTGATGAGTCGAAAAGAGAATAAAGCATCTTAAGGATCAATTAGCAAGCTTGAAAAGTGCAAGAAAGATTGTTAATTGTTAATGAAATTAAAAATAAAACAACGCTTATTGATGAAAAAAGATATTAGTAACGAGTAAAAATTATCGGACAGTAATGAAAGGGAAAGCTTGGAAAATAATTAGAGCATGTTTTTTTGGCGAAATCGGCTAAAAAATAGGGTTTTAAAAGCTTTGATAAATAAAACTATGGGAAGAGTTATTAAAGAAATAAGAAAATGGATAAACAGCTACGTGAGAGTTAGAGCCTGTGGGGAAGAGTATAAGGGGATTTTATTAGGAATTGACGTTAGTTGGCATGGTGATATTGGAGATGTTTATTTAAAGGATGATAGCGGAAGAGTACTACTAATCAGAGGATCAACTATAGAAATTATAGCCCTAGCAGAAACTACTCAAGAAAAATACAATCATCAATGATCCCATCAGCATCTTTATCAACGCCTTTAACAACTCTTGCAATTCCCTCTTTAAATTTATTTCCATCTTCTAATTCCTTCGCATGTTTTATCAACGCTAGAGTTGCGGCTCTTGTTCCTTTAAATCTTTTTCCACAAAATAGAAAAACAAAACTTTTTTGCTCGAATGGATTTCTCATTTTTATTACCAGACCAACATCCTCATCTCTATACACAGTCTTAGATAAAGTTGACACTATTTGCCAATCATTCTTTTCATCAAAGTATATCGGTAGAAACTTGTTAATTTTATCAACAATAATATTTGCTTTAGGACCACCGACTAAAATTAAGTTCTCTTTTAAATCTTTCTCCCCTATTTGTGTATCTAGCCTATAGTTTATTTCTACCTTCTTTAAGAAGCTTCCAAGGAAGAGAGCTAAATCAATAGCAGCATAACCATCGCTTGAAGCTGCACCAAACCTTCCATGAGGATCTGGTGAACTTACGACAATTATTGAATTCATCCTTCCCTCTTTAATAAAAGGGTGTAAAATTTCTATTTCTTTTGGCCTTGCAAAGTATTTTAATGGTTTGGCATCGAATAGTTTAACTGCTAAATATGGATACTCGATTTTATAAATTTTCGTGAGCGCTCCAGCCCTTATTTCGGTTCTTTCAAGAGAAATTATTCCTGCCTTTTCTAACCTCCTTAAATGATAATAGATTTTCTGTTCATGTTCATTTAAACTTCTGGCTAAATCCATTGCACAAGCAGGTTTTTTTGCCAACTCTTTTATTATTTTAATGGCAAGCTCGCTCCCAAATACATTTAATTTTTTAACCTCTACTTCTTTTGCCTTATAAACCTCTTCATTGTCTCTTTCTGCTTTAATAAAATACTCCATAAAAGAAATTTTTTACCGTTATAAATATTTTTTTAATGAACTTTTGAAAATTTTTCCCCACTCTCAGCGCTAGAGTCTTACTTAAAAAATTTCATTTTAGGAATAATTTTTATCCTAGCCTCACATTTTTTCTTTATGGAATGCCCAAAGTGCGGTTCAAACAATATAATTCAATTGACATCAACATTCCCTCTTGTATATCTTTGCAAAGACTGCGGCTTTACTTTTAACAAAAACAGTAGTCCCTGGATAGATGAGTAAAATGTGCGGAATAATTGGCTATGTTGGTAACAAAAACGCAAATGAAATTATTTTAAAGGGAATAAAGAGATTGGAATACAGAGGCTATGATAGCGTTGGTGTTGCTTTTGTTAAGGATGGAAAGATTATTATCAAAAAAGATGTTGGAAGAATAGATGAAGTCCATAAGAAATTAAATTTTCTAGAACCAGAGAGCAATATTGGGCTCGCGCATACAAGATGGGCAACTCATGGTAGCGTAACTAAAGGAAACGCTCACCCTCATTTAGATTGCAACGAAAAAATAGCGATAGTTCATAATGGGATAATAGAAAATTATCAAGAGATAAAAGAGTTTTTGAAAAAGAGAGGGCATGAATTTAAAAGCCAAACTGATAGCGAAGTTATAGCTCATTTAATAGAGGAATTTAGTAGACGAGTTGATTTTGAAAATGCGTGCAAAAAAGCTTTTTCTATGCTTCAAGGTAGCTTTGCTGTTTTAGTGATTAACAAAGACGAAGAAAAGATTATTGGAATAAGAAAAGATTCTCCATTAGTAATTGGTATAAATGAAAATGAAAGTTTCGCAGCAAGCGATATCTATGCTCTGCTTCCTTTCACCAGAAATCTTATATTTTTACACAACTACGATTTTGTGGTTTTAGAAAAAGGAAAAGTTAGGATAGAAAATTTAATCGAGGGAAAGGTTGAAAGAGAAGTCGAAAGAATTGATATTAACGTGGAAGAAACAGATAAAAAGGATTTTCACCATTACATGATTAAGGAAATTCTGGAAGAAGCTGATGTTTTCGAGAGAGCACTCAATCAAGATGAATTAAAAGTCAAGAAATTTATCGAGGAGATAAAAAAAGCTAAAAAAATATTTCTCGTCGCTGCTGGAACTTCTTACCATGCCTGTTTAGCAGGAAGTTATTTGTTAGCTAAAGCTGGCATTTTTACAAGGCCAATTATTGCTTCAGAATTTAACAATTTTTTGAATGCCATTGATGAAGACACTCTAATAATTGCTGTCTCTCAATCTGGAGAGACTGCAGATGTTCTTGAGGCGATAAGAAAAGCAAAAGAAAGAAAAGCAAAGATATTTTCAATAGTTAATGTTTATGGTTCTAGCTTAACGAGAGAAAGCGACGAGTTTTTGCTAATAAATGCCGGTTTTGAAATAAGTGTTGCTGCTACAAAAACTTATATTGCTGAGTTAGCAATCTTCCTTTTACTCCACTCAAAATTGACAAATAAAAAAATAAACAAAGAGGAAATAAAGGCAAAAATTCTTGATTTGCTTTCAAGAAGTAGAAGAGAACATATAGAAAAAGTTGCTGAACTACTAAAAGATAAGCAACATGTATTTTTGATTGGAAGAGGATTAGAGTATGTAACGGCTTTGGAAGCTGCATTAAAAATAAAAGAAATTTCTTACATACATGCTGAAGCTTTTCCAGGAGGAGAAATAAAGCATGGAACAATTGCGCTTATAGAAAAAGATACCCCTTGCATTGTTTTTGTTGGAGAAGAAAAAGAGAAAATATTATCAAACACCGAAGAGTTAAAAGCAAGAGGAGGTTTTATAATTGGCGTTTCAGAACAAAATGAGAGAATTTTCGATATTTGGATTAAAGTTCCACAAGATGGAGAAGCTTCTCTAATCTATCAAATAATTCCGATGCAGCTTTTAGCTTATAGGCTAGCTGTTTTAAGAGGATTTGATCCAGATAAGCCAAGAAATCTTGCAAAATCTGTTACAGTTTTATAGGAGGTAATTTAATGAATTTTAAAGAAAAAACAATTGAAACAAGGGGAATAAAAATTTTCGTTGAAAAGAATGGCAAAGAAATCGGAAGATGTTTCATTTACCTTATTAAAAATGATTTGCATAAAGAACCTTATGCTTTGCTTGAAGATGTGTTTGTAGATGAAAATTTTAGAGGAAAAGGAATCGGAACAGAATTAGTAAAAAAAGCAATAGAAATTGCAAGAAAATTAAATTGTTATAAAATCATAGCAACAAGCAGGTTTGAAAGAGAGAATGTTCACAAATGGTATCAAAAACTAGGATTTAAAAAATTTGGTTTTGAATTTAGAATGAATTTGAAGTGAGAAAAATGCAAGCAATAATTTTGGCTGCAGGAGAAGGAATAAGGTTAAGACCTTATACTCAATTAATTCCAAAACCCCTAATGACTATAAATGGTATTCCTTTGTTGACTTTTCATATAGATAAATTAAACTCTTTGGGGATTTCTAATGAGAAAATAATTGTTGTTGTTTCATATTTGAAAGAAGAAATAATAGGCTTTCTAAACAGATTTCACAAAGGAGTGAAAATTATAGAACAAGGAGAGAAGAGGGGTACTGCAGCTGCTGTAACCTACGCTAAACAGTTGATTGAAGATAACGAGATAGTTATTGTTTATGGAGACACAATTTTTGAAGACGATCTGAAAGATTTCATTCGAGAAGAAAATGCTATTGGTGTTTATGAAGTCGAGGATGTTTCTCGTTTTGGCAAGATAGTTGTAGAAAATGGCTATTTAAAGAGAATTAAAGAAAAAACTGAAACTGGAAGAGGATTTATATTTGCTGGTTTAGTTAAAACGAAAAAAGAATTCTTAGAAGAAGTAGATAAAGTTAAACAAAATGAAAAAAGTGAAGAATATTATCTAACTGATGCCATAGTGTCTTTTAATCAAAAATATCCCTTCAAGATCTATCCACTTAAAGGAAAATGGTCTGATATAGGCAAAGAGGAAAGTTTAATCGAAGCGAGAAAAGTTTTTAATTTTGCAACCAATTGTTCGAAATGATAGATGTTCACTGTCATCTAGAGCACGAAAAATTTAAAAACAATAAAGAATTAATCAAATCTTTTAAAAGGGAGCTAAAAGCTGTAATAACATCCTCTCCTCACCCAAATGATTTTGATTATACTCTACAATTGAAAAAAGAATTTGAAGGATTTGTCTTCGCTTGTATTGGATTACACCCCGAATACATTGAAGAGTTTTCGGAAGATACGCTAGACGCATTTGAAGAATTCGTAAAAGAAAAGAAAGATGAAATTGTCTCAATTGGAGAAATTGGTCTAGATTATTTTTGGGTTAAAGATGAGAAGTTAAGAGAAAAGCAAAAGTGGTTTTTTGAAAAATTAGTAGAATTCGCAAAAACCATTAATAAACCTATAACAGTTCACATAAGAGATGCTCATGAAGATGCCTTTAAAATACTTGAAGCTATCGATTTTCAAAAAGTTCATTTGCATATGTTTGGCGGAGATAAACTAATAGACAAAGTAATGGCAAATGAATGGAAAATATCTGTTGGTCCAATAATATTGAGAAGCAAGAAACATAAGAGAATAGTCAAGAAATTACCGCTCGAGAGAATAATGCTAGAAACAGATTCCCCCTGGATGAAAATAAATGGAAAAGAAAGCATGCCTATTGATGTTAAAATAGTTGCAGAGAAAATCGCAGAAATAAAAAAAATTAGCTTGCAAGAAGTAGAAGTAGAAACCGATAAAAATGCGATTTCATTCTTTAATCTAGAGTTATCTTACTAATCCCAAATTTTTTAACCCTTCAATAATTTTCTCAACTACTTGCTCTGGCGGTCTATTCATCCAAACTTCAATAAATGGAATTTTATTTTTTCTCTTCCTTTTATAGTATTCTAAAACCGGTTTGCTTTGTTCCTCATAAATTCTTAACCTCTCTTTGATAACTTCTGGCTTATCATCATCTCTCTGAATCAAGGGAGAACCACATTTGTCACACTTCATATCTTCTTTTGGTAGCAAAGGTGGTAGAATGTATTCGATTCCATCTATTGTTTTGTGGATATCGGCAATGTTATAATTTCCGTCGCACTTTGGATTAGAGCAAATCCTCCTACCTGAAATCTTTTCTATTAAAATTTCAGAATGAGCATTTATTTTTATTATTGCATCTATCTTAACCATTTTATCTAAGGCTTTAGCCTGTTTTAGCGTTCGCGGAAAACCATCAAGTATAAACCTCTCGCAATTTTTTATCCTTTCTTTTACTACTTCTATAACAATATCATCAGGGACCAATTCACCTTTTTTAAGATACTCTTCAACTTTCTTTCCAAGCTCGCTTCCTTTTTTTACTTCTTCTCTAAAAATATCTCCAGTAGAAATTTTCTCAAGGTTGAACCTTTCCTTTAAACGTGAAGAATAAGTTCCTTTTCCTGATCCAGGTGGACCAAAAATTATTAACTTCATTATTCTCTTTGCTTCTTACATTTAAATTTTCTCGATTAGTTTAAGCGGACGAGGAAGCTTTTATAAACTCTGTATAGTGACATTTTCCACAGTACCATCTATTTACATGCTTTGCCATTATACTGTTACACTTTGGACATCTTTTATTTTTTAGTGCCTTCGCTATGTTTGGTTGACTATGCTTCACTTTTTCGCCTCCTTTTTCTCTTCATATATTTTCGCTTTTACAAGACTTTCAGGCAATCCAACTTTTGAAAGAATGAAATCAATATGTATTTGTGAATCTTCGACACCAAACTTCTCTTTTAAAAATTTCCTTATAGTTTCTTTAGATGGTGTAGCTTCCTTTTCATGTTTCACCAAAAGTTTTACCTCTCTTCGTTTGAGGAGCGGGTTGTATTTTTCCTCCTGAATTATTATTCCATTTCATCACCCCACATATAGAGCATATTTACCCTTTTCTTTTATCCCAAGCATCTTCGCTATTTCACTTTCAACATCTAAAACTATCAGTAGTCCTTTCCAGCTTGTTGTCAGGTCAGTAGATTTGCAATATGAGCACATTTTTTCTGTTGTTAATCTGCCACACTTTCTACATGCTTGTAATTTTTTCATAAAAATCACTTTTTCTTTAACCAGTGTAAAGCTCCAAGGCCTTGTTGTCTCATTGTCAATCCTATCTTATTCTGTTCTTTCCAGGAAATAGATATTATTCTTGCTAAAACCTTATCTCCAATCTTTAAAGTTTTCTTGCTTTGCTTTCCCAAAAAAACTGAGTTCTTCTTGTCAAAAGAAACGTAATCATCCATTAGTTGAGAAATATGAACTAAGCCATCAATAGGTCCTATTCTAACAAAGGAACCAAAATTTGTGTTGTCAACAACTTCTCCTATAACTAGCTCATGTAGCTCAGGTTTAAAAGCAAGCATTTTAAATGTTACCTGATAATAAACGTGTGGATCGGTTGGGTAAATTTTACCTTCTTCAATCTCTTCTACTGAGACAAGAGAAAGGAAAATCAAACCAAGTTTCGTATCAACCTTTCCTTCTAGCGTTTTTTCTATCGCTTTTCTCACAGCCTCTTCAGTAGGTAACCCAAGATCTTCGGGTGGAACCTTAATTCTTTCTTTCATTTTAACTATTTTGTACATTCTTATCTCCCAAACTTTTTCTTGTACTCTTCTTTAGCTTTTCTTATTATTTCCTTGGCTTTTTCCACGCCTTGCCATTCTTTAAACTTGACAAACTTTCCGGGCTCCAATTTTTTATAACTTTCAAAGAAATCCTGAATTTCCTTTCTCAAATGCTCATTTAAATCATCAATCGACTTAATGTTTTTAAAGCGAGGATCTTTAATAGGAACTGCAACGATTTTATCATCAATTCCCTTCTCATCTTCCATTATTATTACTCCTATTGGTCTTGCTTTAACTACGCAGCCAGGAAAAGTAGGATACGTTGTTAAGAGAACTACATCTACAGGATCTTCATCCTCATGCCAAGTTCTCGGAATGAAGCCGTAATCGAATGGCCAGAAAACTGGAGAATATAATACTCGGTCTAGCATGAAACATCCTCTTTCATTGTCATACTCAATTTTATTTGAGCTTCCTTTTACGTTCTCGACTACAACGTTTATTTCTTCCTCACTCCCTGCATCAATATCATGCATTAGATTCATTCACATCACCTCTATTTTCTTTTTGTTTCTAAGACAAATAACTCTTACATTTTCTCTTTTCAATCTTTCTTTTAAATTTTTATCGTTCGTAGCAACAATAAAGCCTTTAGTTTTTGCTAAAGCTACTAAGTCTTCATCGACTGTTTTTTTCAAAGATTGAACAACTTTAATCTTTCTCTCATCAATTAGCTTTAATGCAATCAATGCTAATCTTCCTACCCTAGTTCTTCTATTCGCAATTGATTTTATTTCTCTTAATACCTCAGAGCTCACAAAAAACTCAACTCCACCTTCAATATCCTGAAAAGTTGAAAACTCAGCCCTGTACCTAAGCATGTCTATGAGAAAGTTCGTATCCAACAAGATTTTCTGTACCATTTAAAATATTTAAAAATAAGGATCAAAAAAACCTTATGAAAGGAATAAGTGATGTTGTTGCAATGCTTTTAATGCTAGTAATAACAATTGGACTAGTTGGCTTAGCCTATACTTATATCAGTGGTGTTTTCACAGCAAGAACAGCTGTCGTTTTAAGTATTGATCCTTCAAACTCATATTGTAACTCAACGCATCTTGTTGTGGCTATTAGAAATGATGGAACATCAGCTAGCGGCCCTATAACGGTTGTTGCTTACAACGCTACAGGAGCGTCTGTATCTCAATCAAATTGTATAAATTCCGTAGGTGCCGGGATTACTGGAGAATGTGTAATAGACAGAAATCCAATACCAGGAGCTGGTATTTACAAAGTAGTTGCTTCTACCCATGGCTCTACAGCATCAGGAGTAATTTACTGTTCACAATAAAATTCCATAGCCAACTAGTCTCCATCTTCCAGCAATCTGTCTTGAAATTGCTATTTTCGACTTTTTACCCTTTTCAAAAATGAGAGGAATTATCAACTGGCAATTTATAAAGTTCTTCTTTACCTCTTTTACTAGCCCTATACTCCTCTGATTAGCTAAATGTATTAATATTTTTTCTTCCTGCTTTATTGGAGGTAGTTTTTGGATTTCCTTACTTCCATAAACTCTCTCAAACTCAAAATATTCAAAGCTTATTTCATAGCTTTCTTTTGGTAAAGTTCCTTTTAATCCTACAACACTTCCTGCACAAGCATCTGCCTTTGTTACACTAGGGTCTAATTTCGTTAGCACTCCTAACAACCCACCAGGACCTGCCTCCTTTATATCTTTACCTGCTTTTCTCAAGCTAACTATCTCTGTTTCTAAAGGAACATACTTATTTTCTACTTTTACTCCAGGCTTAATCTCAATTCTATCACCAACCTTTAATTTTCCTTCTACAATACTTCCACCTAGAACTCCGCCGACAATTTTATCTATTTCTGTTCCTGGCTTGTTGACATCAAAACTTCTAATAACTAAAAATTTCGGGTTTTTCATTTCATCTCTTTTTGGCGTTGGTATACATTTCTCTATGGCTTCAAAAACTTTATCAATATTAACTTTTTGAGTGGAAGAAACTGGAATTATTGGAGCGTTTTCTGCAATTGTTCCTTTCACAAATTCCTTAATTTCTTGATAGTTTTTCAAAGCTTGTTCTTTTGTTACAGTATCAATTTTTGTTTGAACAATAACAATTTTATCAATACCGACAATTTCCAAAGCTTTCAAATGCTCAACAGTTTGAGGCTGGGGACATTTTTCATTGGCTGCAATAACAAGCAAAGCACCATCTATAACACCAGCTCCAGTTAGAACAGTTGCTGTTAAAACTTCGTGGCCAGGAGAATCAACAAAACTAACAGTCCTTTGAATTTCTGTATCGGCAAAACAAAAAGGACATTTCTTGCTGTTAGAATATCTTCCACATTGAGGACATTTATAAATTGTAGCATCAGCATATCCAAGCTTTATAGTTATTCCTCTTTTTAATTCTTCAGAATGTTGTAAGGTAAGCTTACCTGTTAATGCTTGTGTTAAGACCGTTTTTCCGTGGCTTACGTGGCCTAAAACTCCTATGTTAACTTCTGGTAATTCTTTATCCATCTTAAATACTCAAAATCTAAAGTTTTAAACTTTAGCAAAAAATAACTCTAATGGAAAAAACGTTAGAGCAAATAAGAGCAGAAAGGTTGAAAAAGCTTGAAGAGTTAAGAAAACTTGGCTTAGATCCTTTTGCTATAACAAAATATGATAAGAAAGAAAGCGTAAAAGAGATTAGAGAAAAGTTTAATGAAAAATTGAAAGCTGGAGAAAAACTAGAAAATGAAAAAGTTTCTACCGCTGGAAGAATTTTAGCAATAAGAGAGCATGGCAAAGCAAGCTTTGCAGATTTGTTTGATGGAGAAAAAATTCAAATTTGGCTTGATGAATCGACATTAAAAGAAAAATATCAAATTTTCAAAAAATATACTGACATTGGAGACATTATTGGAGTAAAAGGATTTCTTTTCAAGACAATGAGAGGAGAATTGACAATTTGGGTAGAAGATTTTCAAATACTTGCAAAATCTTTAAGACCTTTGCCATCAAAATGGTATGGATTGAAAGATGAAGATTTAAGGTACAGAATGAGATATGTTGATTTAATTGTTAACCCAAGAGCTAGAGAAATCTTGCTAACAAGAGCAAAAATTGTTAAAGCAATGAGAGAATTTCTGGAAAGCAAAGGATTTGTTGAAATAGAAACTCCAATTTTGCAGCCAATTTATGGTGGGGCATTTGCAAGACCATTCATCACTCATCACAATGCATTAGATATGGATTTGTATTTGAGAATCTCTGATGAACTCTACTTGAAAAGATTGATAGTTGGTGGGATAGAAAAAGTATACGAGATTGGAAGAGACTTTAGGAATGAGGGGATAGACACAAAACACAACCCAGAATTTACAATGATGGAATGCTATTGGGCGTATGCTGACTACAATGATATAATGAAATTAACCGAAGAAATGATTGTTTACATTGCTGAAAAAGCTATTGGTAAATTGGAAATAGAGTATGCTGGACATAAAATAAACCTAAAACCACCTTGGAAGAGAATTAAAATGGTTGATGCTGTAAAAGAAGAAGGAATAGACGTAGAAAATTTAAGTAGAGAAGAATTAATTGAAATAGCAAAAGAGAAAAAATTGGAAGTTAGCGAGAATTTTAGTAAAGGCGATTTAATCAATTTGTTTTTTGAAGAATTAGTTCAGCCAAAATTAATTCAACCAACATTTGTTTACGACTATCCAATAGAAATTTCTCCTCTTGCAAAGAAAAAAAGAGACAATCCGAATTTTGTTGAGAGATTTGAAGTATTTATTGCTGGTATGGAAATTGCAAACGCTTTTTCTGAATTAAATGATCCAATAGATCAAAGGGAAAGATTTTTAGAGCAAGCAAAAAGAAGAAGTGTTGGCTTAGAATATCATGAAATGGATGAAGACTTTATTAGAGCATTAGAGTATGGAATGCCTCCTACTGGTGGATTAGGAGTTGGTATAGATAGGTTAACGATGATTTTGACAAATGTTCAATCGATAAGAGAGGTTATCGCATTTCCAACTTTGAGACCAGAGAAATAAGCTTAGTAGTACTGTAGTATTAATAGTAAAAAAAAAATATAAAAATATAAAATAAACAATGACAAGCATAGATTTTATAAAAAACGATAAAG
>JAJHRL010000043.1 GCA_020832825.1 Candidatus Aenigmatarchaeota archaeon
CAAAACTAGCTCCACTTACTAACATTAAAGCTATTGGATTTATCGGCTCTTCTCTTTCGCCTTCTGGTCTAACCTTTGATTTGAATCCTTTCTCGCTTGTTGGAGTTGATTGCCCCACTGTTAATGCAAAATTTTGATTGTTGTGAACGAAAACTTTTATATCTGCATTGTATCGCGCGACATGAATCAAATGATCCAAACCCTCTGCGTAGCAATCTCCATCTCCCACAAAACAGATAACCTTTAAGTTGTTATTAGCAAGTTTAATTCCTATTGCTGTAGGTAATGCTCTACCATGTAGAGCATTAAAACCGGAAAGATTTAAGTAGTCAAAAATTTTTCCATGACATCCTATTCCACACACAACAACAACTTTTTTCAACTCAACTCTTCCCTCTCTTTCTAGTTCCTCCAAAACTTTAGCGAAGGAATGCAGTATTACAACATTAAAACAACCGGGACACCAACTTATTTTTTTATCGCTAATTATTCTTTGCATCGCATCACCTTTTTATAAATCTCTTAACGTTTAAAACTATTTCCTCGCTAGTAAACGGCCTACCATCGTACTTCAGTATTTCTTTTAAACTAATTCCTACATTCTCTCTTATAACTCTCCCCAATTGGCCTGAAGCATTGTTTTCTATTATTATTGCATTCTCTACCTTTTCTATTTCCTTCCTAACTATATCCTTCGGAAATGGAGAGAGGTAAAGAATTTGCAAAAACTTAAAATCTTTTAGAGTTTCGAGTGCATCTATTATTGCTCCTTTTGTTGAACCAAAGCTTATTATTAAATTCTTTCCCTTACCATAGAGTTTAACCATCTCAAACTTTTTCTTCACCTCTTTTTCTAGAGTTTCGAATTTCTTCATTCTTTTTTCTTGCATTTTCCTTGCAACTTCTTTATCCTCTGTTGTAAATCCGTACTCATCATGCTCATAACTATTTACTTTTACTGTTGTAATTTCTGGAATGCTTCTTCTTGGAATAAACTCCTTCGTTATTTCATATGGTTTAAAATTTTCACTACCAGCTTCTAAAATAAATCTGTTTCCTTTAATCTTAGGTTCCTCAAACTTGTCGAAAGTGAAGTAGCTTTCTGCTAAGTGCTTATCTGACAAAATTATAGAAACCACACCATACTTATACGCAAGATAAAAAGCTTCTATAGTCTTATAAAATGCCTCTTTTGCATCTCCAGGAGCTACAACTACTCTTGGAAATTCTCCATGACCGCAGTGCAAAGCCGAATCCAAATCACCCTGCATAGTATAAGTTGGGATGCCCGTAGATGGTCCTGCTCTTTGAGCCAAATAAATAACAAGTGGGACTTCCGTCATTCCTTGCAAGCTAACAGCTTCGGTCATTAGATCGAATCCACCACCAGATGTTCCAACCATACAAATTGCACCCGCATAGCTTGAACCAATAGCAGCATTTGCAACTGCTATTTCATTTTCTAGTTGAATTGTTTTCAAGTCATACTTTTCTCTTAATGATGAGAGAAAATGTAAAAGCGAAGTAGCCGGAGTTATGGGATACGCAAAATATAAATCGAGACCATAATAAATAGCGCCCAAGCCAACAGCAGATGTTCCGTCTATGAATACTTTTTCGGTTTTTCTGGATGGGAGCTTAAGCTTTAGCAATGAAGTTGCTTTATTAAACCCTTCTTCTGCTGCCTCGACATTTTTCTCATCTTTCATCTCCTTCCTTATCACTTCTAAAAGAATTTGAAGCGGAAGACCGAGAACCTTAAAAAATGCCCCAAGAAGGATAGAGTTTTTAACTATTGGCTTGGCATTTAATTTTTGAATTATTTCGTTGCTATCGATATAAACAAAATTTTTCCTCTCTAGCTGAATATCAGAAATAAAGATACAGCTATCTTTAAATTCATTCATATGCATATCATATGACTCCTTATCCAACAATAGCGCAAAGTCGAACGAAAGCTCATGAGAGTAAATAGGCTTTTCAGAAAAGCTAACAACATTAAAATTATGCCCTCCACTAATGAAAGAACCGTAGTCTCTATAGGTAAATGCATAAAAGCCTAATTTAACTAGGGATTTTGCAAGAATCCTAGAAGTAGTTTCTATTCCTTGTCCGGCTTTTCCTCCAATCAATATATTGAACTTCATCATCTAATATAGCTCTTCATTTTAAATTTCTTTCTTCTTCATACTTTCTTAATTGTTCTCATCACTCTCCTAGCCTTTGGAACCAAACTCTCTATCCCATCCTCTCTTAATATGCCACTACCAAAAAAATCGTTTCCATGTTTTATCAAAACAAAGTTATTCCTCTCGCAATTTATCAACTCCTTCCATTTACATTTTAGCCCCTCTAAAAATCTAGCTAAGTTTTCATCATCTAAAATGGCAACATTTTTAGTCGCATGTTTACCAACAATCTGGCTTCCCTCAACAGAGAGTTGAATCTTTTCATTTCTCTTTAACCTACCAAAATAAACTCCTGCGAAACTTGCTATCTTAATTAAATCTTCGCTTATACCCTTTACTATCAAATAAACCTCGTTCCTTCTGTTAATGTAGCAATCAAAGCTAGAGAAATCAAGAATAACTCCATAATTTTTTTCAACAATCCTTTTCAATTCATTTACCTCTTCTTCGCTCATTTTCTTAGCTTGCATACAAAGAACCCCTCCGTTAAATTGTCAAAAGGATAGAATCTTATAGCAAATTTAGAATATTCAAACCTTCTTTTTCCATAAGCTTCTAATCCTCTTCTATATTTTAATCCTTTTACTTCGATGAGCTCCGGTTTCAGTCCTAGCTTCTTAACAGCATATTCTAAATTCTCCTCATTCTCTTCAGGATCAAGAGAGCATGTTGAATAAACTAGAACTCCATCTTCTTTTAAAACTTCAACTGCAGCTTTCAATAGCTGTTTTTGCAGCTTGCTTAATCTTTTAACAACGTGCTGACTCCAGAATTGTAAAACGCGAAAACTACTTATAAAAGTTCCACTAGAACTGCATGGAACATCGAGCAAGATTTTATCAAATTTTATTCCAAGCCTTTTTATATTTCTAGCATCCATCATAGTAACAACAACATTTGTAGCACCAATTTTTTGCAAATTAAAAGAAAGAGCCTTGATTCTTTTCGGAGTGACGTCGTTAGCGATAATTAAACCTTCGTTTTTCATCAATTCAGCAATAAAGGTTGTTTTTGAACCTGGAGATGCGCAAGCGTCTAAAACAATTTCACCTGGCCGAGGATTTAGAACTATCACTGGCACAAGACTAGCAGCATCTTGTATGTAATAGTATCCAAGAAAAAATTCGTTTGTCTTTGCTAAACTTCCTTCAGTCTCTACAAAAAACGCATTTTCATACCATGGGACTTCTTCTAGTTTCCATCCTATTTTCTCCAACCTTTCTTTCAATTCTTCCCTTGAAATCTTTAAAGTATTGACCCTAATACAATCTCTAGCTCTTTTGTGGAGACACATCTCTAATAACGGAAATTCATCTTTCAATATTTCTTCAAATTTTTTTCTAAATCCTTGAGGAAATTCCATCATGTTTTTATTTCTTGGCCTCGATTAAATCGTTAAATTAAGAAAAAGAGCATGTTAAGTTCTATCTCTTCTTGCCTTCAGACAAGACCTTCCATATCTCCTTGCTAGAAATTGGTCCTTCTCTTAAGATTGCTTTTCTTTCTACATCAAAAATTGTTGATGGTTTAACTCTTTTAAGTTTTCCTCCATCAAGATATAAATCTGCTTTAACTCCTTGTCTTAACACTTCTTTAATAGAATAGCAAT
>JAJHRL010000010.1 GCA_020832825.1 Candidatus Aenigmatarchaeota archaeon
TGGCAGAAAATGTTTATAATTACTTAAAGCTTGAAGTAGAATTTTTAAGAAAATTCAAAGCTAAAAAGTTTCCAAGCGACAAAGTTATCTTAGTAGAAAATTTCGTTGATGATGAAAACAATCAAAATATAGTCTTCCATACTTTATTTGGAAGGAGAGTTAACGATGCTTTAAGCAGAGCGTTTGCTTATGCTTTAACTAAAAGGATTGAAAGAAGCGTTAAAGTGAGTATTAGCGACAACGGTTTTATCCTAACTATTCCTCCTGAAACTATCGAGCAAAGATTTTATTCTCTTTTTGAGATTAAGAAAATTAGCAAGGAAAATAGAGTAAATCCAAGAGAATTAGTCAAGCTTGTTAATTCAAAAAACTTTGAAAAACTTTTGGTTAAATCCCTCGAAAATACAGAACTTATAAAAAGAAAGTTTAGACATGTTGCTTCTCGTTCATTAATGATATTGAGAAATTATAAAGGGCATGAAATAAGCGTTGAAAAGCAGCAAATGAGCGCTGAAAGATTAATAAAGATTGTTAAAAAAATTAAGGGCTTTCCTGTGTTAGAAGAAACTTATAGAGAAATTCTAGAAGATTTTATGGATTTCAAGAATGCAAAAAAGATTATTGAAAGAATCGAAAAAGGTGAAATAGAATATGAATTTTTGCCAATGCTTGATGTTCCTTCTCCATTTGCTCATAATTTATTTGCTATTAGCGAAAGTGATGTAGTCCTAATGGAAGATAGGAAAAAACTTTTAATGAAGCTTCATGAAAAGATAATCAAAAAGCTTGGAGTGAAATAGTAAAAGGAGAAGTTACAAAAGAATTCTTAAAATGCTTTTATTTCGGAAATTGAGTTCATTAAATGGAGATAAGAAGTCCAATAGTAATAACTGTTGGGCATGTTGACCATGGAAAAACAACATTGCTAGATTCTATTAGAGGAACGACTGTAACAAAATTAGAGCCTGGAGAATTAACTCAACACATTGGAGCTAGTTTTGTTCCAAAAAAGGTTATAGAAGATTTATCCAAGGAATTACTGGAAAAAATGAAGATCTCAATCGAAATTCCTGGCTTACTTTTCATCGATACTCCTGGTCATGCGGCTTTTGTTAGTATGAGAGAAAAAGGATGTAATATTGCTGATTTAGCAATTTTGGTTGTCGATATTAACGAAGGGTTTCAGGAGCAAACACATGAAAGCTTGAGAATATTGAAAGAGTACAAAGTTCCCTTCGTGATCGCAGCAACTAAAATAGATAGAATTGTTGGTTGGAAAAAACAAAATACAACTTCTTTCCTAGAGAGTATTTCGAAACAAAATGAAAAGGTGATTGAGGAATTGGATAAAAAAATTTACATGATAGTATCCTCGCTTGCAGAATATGGTTTTGATAGCGAAAGATTCGATAGAGTTATTGACTTCACAAAACAAATAGCGATAGTTCCTGTAAGCTCTATAACAAAAGAAGGAATAGCAGAGTTATTAGCAATATTAGCAGGTTTAGCTCAAAAATTTTTAAAAGAAAAGATTAAGTACTCAGGTAAGACAAAAGGAATAATATTGGAAGTGAAAGAGGTAAGAGGCTTAGGTTTAACACTAGATGTTATATTGTATGACGGTAAATTAGCAAGAGAAGATTATTTAATCATTGGAGGAAAAGAACCAATAGTTACAAAAGTTAAAGCTTTGCTTTTACCAAGACCGTTGCAAGAGATTAGGGTAGAAAAGAAATTCATTAACGTAGATGAAGCTAATGCGGCAATTGGAGTAAAGGTAGTTGCACAGAACTTAGAAAAGGCAACTGCGGGAATGCCAATAAGAGCAACTAAAAATGAGAAAGAGATACCTAAGCTTGTGGAAGAAGTTAAAATAGAAAAATACGTTGAGTTCGAAAAGGATCCAAATGGAGTTATAATAAAGGCTGACACAGTAGGTAGCTTAGAGGCGCTTGTTAAGCTTTTGAAAGAGGCAAACATACCTATAAGGAAAGCTGATATTGGCTGTATAAACAGGGAAGATTTTATTGAGGGTGAACTAATTCAAGATAAATATAGAAAAGTTATCCTTGCTTTTAACATAAAAGTTGATGAGCAAACGATAAATGAAGCTAAAAATTTTGGATTAAAAATTTTCTCTTCAAACGTGATTTATAGGTTAATTGATGAGTATAAGCGTTGGATGGAAGAAGAAAAAAGAAGAGAAATAGAGACTAAGCTTGAAGTTTTGCCTAGGCCTGTTAAAATAAGAGTTATTCCTGGAGCAATATTTAGGAATAGTAAGCCAGCTATTTTTGGGGTAGATGTTCTAGAGGGAACATTAAAACCTGGAATAATTCTTAAAAGGGATGAGAAAGTTATTGGCAAAGTTAAAGAAATTCAAAGCGAGGGAAGAACAATACCCAAAGCTATTAAGGGTGAAAGAGTGGCAATTAGCATTGAAGAAGCTGTTGTTGGAAGGAATGTTTTCGAAAATGATATTTTAATTAGTGAGTTAAGCAAGGAGGATATTGAAAAATTAAAGGAAGTTTTTGATTACTTGAGAGAAGATGAAAAGAAATTATTAATTGAAATTGGAGGAAATTAATTTTTCTTCTAATATTTTTAAAACCTCTTCGAAGTTTTTTCCTTTAGCTATGTATCCTTCTGGCTTCTCTGGAAACAAGTAATACAATATCGAAGGTTTAATTATTGTGACGTTGCAACTATTTGAAAATTCTATATCATTTGGACCACCATCGGTAAAACAGATTTTTGGACCACTATAAGATTCTGCAATATCTCCTTTTGTTTTTGATGTAACCAGTCCATCTTGAGAAGATGCAATTACATTAACCTTAATCTTTTTCCCATAGATTTTTTCTAACTCTCCCAAGACACCTCTTATTATTTCTTGTGAAGAAGAGCTAACAATTGTTATATCATAACCATTTTCACTCAACTTTTTGAGTAAATCAATTAAATTTATATTGGCGACATACAAAGGTAATCTCTTTCTAATTCCACTTATTATTTCGTTTCTTCTTTTGTCTTCTTCTAATAAAAAATAAATAATAAATAAGAATTAGAGGATCTAGATTTCTATTTTTAATTGCATATCTTAGAAAATTGGCCATTGAAGAGACAAGGTTCTTTAAAAGTATGCCAGGATTTAGTATGTAGAAACGAACTGTACTTACTAAAGTCCCATCATAGTCTACCAAAATTACAATTTTTCTCTCCATATAAGAAGTTCGTAGAAAAGCTTAAATGTTTATCTCAAATCTCCACATGTGCAAAAGATTTCATAGCAAATATCATAAAGATCTTTCATACCCTCTCCAGTTTTTGCTGAGGTCTTTACTATTCTTTGTTCTCTTGCAATTTTCTCTACAAGCCTGGAAGCAATTATTGCCAAATCCTTTTCCATTCCCCCTTCAATTTTTTCCAAAACCCTCCTAAGCTTTTCTGGATATTTTAGAAAGCTTTCTATTTCTTCTGCATTTCTAGCTAAATCAACTTTTGTCAAAACATTTATGGTTGGTATCTCCAGCTTCAACCTAACTATTAAACTTAATAGCTCTGCTATTGCTATTCCTTTTGGATTAAACATCTCTGCAGGAATTAAGAAAAGTCCAAGCATTCTTTTTTTATCGAAGTAGCTAATTATTTCTTCTCCAGAGTAAAATAAAAATGGCTCTAATTGACCTGGCAAATCTATAAGCCTAAAATCTGCTTTTATTCTTTCTATTTCAGGTTTAATTTTATCTTTCATTTCAACCATTTTTTCCATTGCCCTCAAAAACGCACCATTTGGTCCAAGCTTTTCTTCTTTCATTATTGATTCGATAGTAAAGAATTTTCTTATATCGAAATCTGCCTTATACGGTAAATATTCTGCTCCTGGATCCAGATTTATGCATGAAACAGACCTATCTTGATTGCAAATTATCCATTGAGAAAAAGAATGGACTAAACTTGTTTTACCGCTTCCTGCCGGTCCTAAAAACATTATATCCATAAAAATCTTTGAAGTTAAGATTTTTAATGAAAGCAAGAATAGTGACAAAATTTGGTGGTTCTTCCCTAACATTCGAGAAAAGACCTAAAGTTATTGAAGAGTTGATTGAAAAGCCAGAAAAATTTGTGAGATTTAAAGAAATTGAAAGATATGCAAAGGAAATTTCAAAAGCACTTGCGAAAAGGAAAATGCGCCTTTTTATTTTTCATGGTGTGAAGCAATATGGTCATATAGCAGTTGAAGTTTTCGGAATTTCACCCAAAGTACGAAAATATTGTGAATTTTTAAGCGATATATTTGTTGAAATTTTTCGAAAATATTTGCCTGTAGAGCAAGTTGATTTGGCTAAGTTTTGTAAATGGAATGAAAAATTAAAAATATTCGAATTTATGGATTATTTGAGGGAGATTAAAAGAATATCTGAAACTGGCTGTATTCCTGTATCTTTTGGCACGGTTGTTGATAAAACTCCGAAAGGTTATGCAATAATTTCTGGAGATGATGCTCTTTTGTATACAGGCTTAATGTTGAAAGTTAAAGAAGCAATAATGTATGTTGATGTTCCAATTTGCAATAAAAATCCGAAGAAATATAAGAATGCTAAGCCAGTTAAAGTGTTGCATTCTTATGAAGAAATAAGCATTGATGTTGAAGATTTTGATAAAACTGGTGGCCTTATTGGAAAGTTGAAAAAGCTAGAAATACTCGCTTTGAATGGCAGTAAATGTCAGATAGTTAATGCTTTAAAAAAGGGAAATGTGTATAAGTCTCTTTTAGGGAAAAAAGTTGGCACTCTTATAATACCAAAACTCTAGACTTTTAAAGCTCTTAAAATAATATCCAGTTCATAACCAGAAGTTTTGCTTCCTATTAATGCTCCATAACTATTTGCTATTAAGCCACTAGCCACAAAAGGAGAACCAAAGTTTACACTTCCCTTTTCAACCTCTACTTTCAAAACGTCCTTAACAATTCTCTCATCATCTTCACTAGCCTCTCTATGCAAAATAGCTCCTTTATTAGTTGCGAAACATACACTACCAACGACCTTAGAATTTGCTAATGAAGCTTGAATTACTTCTACTCCTAAAACATCCTCTATTGCCTTTAAATTCTTCTTTGAAATTAATTCACTAACAATTGCCCCTTTATCATTCGCTACAATCAAATTCCCTATAGCTGTAAATTTCTCTTTTAAAATCAGAACGTTTACTTTCAATTCTTTAAAATTCTTAAGCTCTTCTTCTCTGACTATAAAAGGTAATATAATTCCATTCGAATTTAAAGCTGAAAATAAACCGACAAATTCTGTTCCGCCAATTGTAGTTTTGAGTGAAGCAACGTTTAAAATATCGGAAAAATTCTCATCAAAGCATGAAACGAAAAACTTATCGCTAGCCCTACCATAAAAACCTATATTAGCATCGCCATAATACTCAAAAAGTTTCTTCATTTTCTCAACTCGCCAAATCAACCTTATAATATTCTCCTTCTTTCACAGCCTTGATTCTAATTTTAGTTTCTGGTTTTTTACCGCCTCTTTTCCAGATAAGATTGTTAAGAGCTTGAGAAATTTTTATTTTATCAGTCTTTAAATGCCTCCTTAGTAATTTCTTTAAAGCAAATACAGCAGCCTCGCTTCTCCTCCACCTTTGTTTTTTAATTATTATCTTTCTCAAGTTTAAAGTCAAGTATTTTTCTTCTGCCATCTTTTTAATTACTATACTAACTTAAATTAAAAAAGTTTCAGATTTAAAAGGCTCGAAATAAACTTAAAAAAGGAGAGAAATTTAACATGATACGCCCCACAAAGAAAGAAATAAAAAGAGCTACATGCTCGCACCTTGCTGATATTTTGCAAGACTTAAGCGACTTGATTAGGAGTTTATGGATAACTTACGTAAAATCTCCGGAATTTGACAAAGCCTTAGAGCTTCTCAAACAATAGAGAGTAAAAGAGGGTGTATTCCTCGTCTTCTTTTCCAACTTCGCACATTGGAAGAGTGTTTATTCGAAAAAACCTTTGAGATTTATCAAAGAATCAATGAGGATATAATAGAAGCATGGAAAATCCTCAGTACTGCGGCCTCTACTAGGGAGGGGATATTAGAAGATGTGGAACACGCCAAAATCCTTTACGCAGTATCAAACATGTGGATATTCACCTCATGGTTAGCAGGATTGCTTCATCTGTATGCTTGCCAATTAGAAGAGTATCCACTCAAGAACGAGTTGAAAAGAGATGACATTTGCAGATATCTCGAAGTAGCAATTAAAAGGAATGAAAGTGAGAAATATATCCCACTCAAATTACCAGTCGGTAAATCTTCAAGTATTATTGTTTATTTGTTAGCAAAGGCTTTAGAAGGAAGTTCGTTGCAAGCTGATGAAATTTTGAAAAATCCTCCATACAAAGGTTTAGAATCTTTGCTTTGTACTCAGGAAAAAGGAAAGATAGTAAACGAATATAGCAACGTATTCAAAAGTGGATTCGCAGAGCAATACCTATGTCCTGCCTCACTACTTTTAAGCAGAGTAAGCAAGAAGGTTCTTGAAAATGTTTTTCAAGGAATTTGTAACTCCTGTCAACAGTGCGAGGAAGAATCTTATTCACGAAAAGAAGAAAAAATACCACCGTACATCCAATAATTTCATCTCTCATTATATAAAAAATTAACAAAATTCCTGATATCCTTCGGAGATACTCCCTCCCTTTTCAGATACTTCTCAAGTGCTTTTTCAACATTGGTGGGTTCTTTTCCGGTGAAGACGGCCAGCCACTCTCTTAAACTCCTCCCGAAATACTCCTCTACTATCTTCGGTGTTAAGTTTAGAGCAACCTCATAAGCTTCAATTATCCGAGAGAGCTGAATTGGGCGTTGTTCTGGTGGAACATTCTCAAGCCTTTTCTTAAGTATTTCAAGTGCTTTCTTAGCGCCTATGTTGTAGAGCAGTTTTGTTAGCCAGGTGGCATATTCTATTGCTAAAGATGCTGTGGTAGTCGAAATTATTGAGTTCGAATAGCCTTCTGCAAGTTCAACTAAATAAGGATCGTCAGTCTCAACTATCTTTCTTCTCCCGTCAGGAAGGTAGGAAAAAACTCTAAGTATCTTTTCACCAGTTGCTCCACGTACTATCTCGTACTCCATCTTTTCTATATCGTGTCCTACTATTTTCTTTATCTCCTCTCGCAATACTGCACGAAAGATTTCAATCATATTATTGGTTAGTGGTAAAATTTATAAGCTTTTCTCTCCGATTTTTAAATTTGAAGATGGAGATTTTTGAGAATGTAGAAATAATAAATGGGTTTAAAGCAGTTTACATTAAAGAATTGGATTTAATAGTTATTTCAGATTTACAACTTGGTGAAGAGCTATATCTCGCTGAGGAAAAAGGAATTTTCGTGCCACAAGTCCAGCTGAAGGAAATTAAAAAAGAGTTAAGTGCTATATTTAGAAAAATAAAAGCAAAGAGAATTCTGATTAATGGTGATGTTAAGCACGAATTTGGAGAGGCAAGCAGGCAAGAGTGGAGAGAAGTTATTGAGCTTGTTGAGTTTTTAAGAAAAAAAGTAAAAGAAATAATTGTTGTTAGGGGAAATCATGACAATTATCTTTTAAACATTGCATCAAAAATTGACTTGCAAGTTTTCGATCCATTTTATTTAGAGAAAGGCTATTTATTTACTCATGGACATAAAAAAATTTCATATCCAGAAAATTTTCATACATTGATAATTGGGCATGAGGAGCCAGCAATAATTTTGAAAGAAGGTTTTGATAAAATTAAATTACCAGCGCTACTTTATGGTAAAATGAGAAATAGTAAAAGAATAATTTGTTTGCCTGCCTTTTCCATTCTTTCAAGTGGCACAGAAATTAATGCAAGTGAAATTGAAGATTTGTTAAGTCCTATTTTGAAAGAAGATGTTGATGTTGACGAGCTAGAAGTTATTGGAATAGATAAAGAATTGGGTCCCTTAAAGTTTGGAAAGTTGAAAAATATTAGAATTTAGCTATACTTCTTTCATCCTTTTTCCTACTATTATGCTCGAGCTTAAGTGCAAAAAGCTTGCTAGTGAAAAGACTAAAGAAAAACCGAATGTAGCTACTAGAATTGTTGAAAAAATTGAAGCTAAACCATAAAAAATATTCCAGCTTGAATCTATCACTCCTATTTCCAATCCTCTCCTTCCTTTTCTCGTTATCTCAGCTAGTAAAGCGTAAAAAGAAGGTAGCTGCATAGCATAGCCAATAGCTCCAATTAGCTGAGTTATTACCAATTGATATAGTTTTGAGGCAAAAGGATAAAGAAATATTGAGATTGAAGTTAAGATGCCACCAATTGTAAAAACTTTTCCCTTTCCAATTTTATCGCAAAGAATTCCAAATGGTATTTCCATTATTCCAATAATTATCCAATATATGCCAACCAAAACCCCAACATCTTTTATATTTCCAGAAATTCTTTCGAAGTATATTGAGTAAATAGGACCTACAATACCCATGCTCAAGGCTACGAAAATCTGCACTAATGCTAACAAGTACACATCTCTTCTCATGCTTTACGCACCTTTTCTCAGACATGCACTCGCCTTACACAAATCAAATAGCAATTGACATTAAGTTAAGAGTGTAAGTTTAAGACTATAGCAATAGAGGTAAGATTAATAAAAGTATCTAAATTTAAGTAGAATCCTGTATTTAAATTTTTTCTTATAAGGAGGAGATCTCTTCGATTAACTTTTCTACTTCGCTCTCCTCAGCCTTATTTGCATGTTTTAGAATTTCATTAATTCTAGCTGGAAGAAAATCTTCAATCTCTCCTTCAACCTTCATTCTAAGTTTTGGAATTATTCCAACTTGTTTAATAGCACCTCTAATTACTGCTTCTCCGTTTAGAGACGTAACAACGATTATTCCGACTTGCTTTCCATTTTCTAAAACTTCGAACAAAATATCGCCAATCTTAGTTTCTCTAATTTTTCTCATGCTATATCCAACTTCTTCTCCCTTCAAAACCGTTTTCAAATGTTTGCTTATCTCATCTTCTGAAATTCTTTTGAAGCATTCAATTTTGATTGTATCCCATTTCCAAGTTATTCTCTGATTCTCCATTTCATAATCTATCGTTACCCTAACAACATCTCCTTTTTCTAACCTCAACTTTTCTACAAAAAGCGTATAAAGCGTTTTGTTCAGCTCGCCGGCAGCCCTAGCAATTTCTTGACTCGAGATTTCTCCTGATTTTACCCTATCTTTAAGCTGAGCAAACAAGGTTTTTCTTATTTTTGTTGCATATGCCCCAAGAATTATAGCACCACTCTTCAGAGTGGGCATATAAGATATTTACTAATGATTTAAAAGCTTTATTCAAATCTCTCAGCCAATAGGTACAAATGATCTGCAATATTAACGAACTGTAACTGTTAAATTTATCTAAACAACCACTACCAACACAATAATATCATTACCATTCTCTGGTCTTCTTCCTAAGATTTCACTTAGTTTTTGTTTTACAGGTAGATATAGTTCGTTAGATTGTGTAGCTGGAAGCGTTTTAGAGTTTCCTAGATAAGAATGTAATGTTTCCGTTTTAGGTATGTGTCGTTCATACATATGATAAACTTAACTAAAACTTTAAATGCTTTCTACTACTCACTTACTTTGAATTTTTTAGAATGTTAAGAACATAAAGCAAAATGAATGCAACAGCTTCTGTAATTATTGCAAAGTAAACTATTAAAGAAGGGGAAATTTCATAAAGATAGCCATAAATTGCTGAGCCAATCATCCAAGCTATTCCAAAGCCTAAACCAAAAACTCCATATCCAAACGCTCTCTTGTTTTCTGGAAGAATATCAGCTATTGCCGCTCTTGCATTACTTTCATATATTGCCATAACAATTCCCCAGAAAACACTAGCAATTGCAACTGAAATGAAATTTTGAGTGAAGAGGAATGGAATTATTAGAATTGAAGCTATTGGTGCGAAAATCAAACTAACTAAACCAAATTTATCGTACATTAAACCAATTGGTAATGCTAGCAAACCATCTGCTAACATTGCTATCAAATAGAATGTTGCTATAGAATAATCTGGAAATACATTACTTGCTTTTAAAATGTAAGAAACGTTTACCCAAGAAATGAAACCTAAAGAAACTAAAGACATAGCAATTGAGTAAAGCCAAAAGATTTTCATGTTATCTTTGCTTTTAAAACTCTTCTTTTCAAAATTTTTTTCTGCAGCCTTAACATTTGGATATTCAAGATAAGCGCCAAATAAGAAGAAAAGAGAGAGAAAAGCTGGAATTGCTAAAATAAGGAAAGTTATTGGATAGTTCGAATTTGTAACAAAAAGAGAAATTGAAACTATTAATGGACCTGCAACAGCTCCTATTTGGTCTAAAGTTTCATGTAATCCAAAGGCTTTCCCTCTTCCCATCTTTTCTGTGACTTCAGCAAGAATGACGTCTCTAGCCGGAGATCTCAAACCTTTTCCTATTCTTTCGAGGAAAATCAAAAGAATGGCAATAAACCAGTTTCTTGAAAACGCTAAAAGAGGAATTGCTATTAAATTGACTACATAGCCAGAAATTGTTAAACCCCAATAAACTTTGCTTGATTTTAATCTTGTTGCTATCATTCCGCTGATAAATCTTGAAATATAACCTAAAAATTCTCCAGCTGTAGCTAAACTTGCGAGCAAAGCTGAAGCACCTAAAATTTTAGCGTAAGAACCAAAGATTGACCTTCCACCCTCATAAGTCATGTCAGCAAAAAGAGAAACTAGAGAAAGAAAGATAAAAACTTTGAACATTTTCTTGCTTAGGTTTAGCTTCATTGAGAGTTGTTTGATTTTTCAAAATAAAAACTTATAATTTCATGAAAAAATAGTACAATTATTGGAGGTTTAGAATATGGCTAATGAAAATCAAACTAAATATCAACTTTTACCTCATTGTGCCACTCATGCCAGCGAACTAATAATTGTTGCTAGTTGTGATGGTGCATCAACAGTAGGTCAAATAGGAAACGAAGTAGCTAGAAGATTGACAAAAACTTTTCCTGATAAAGTTAGAATGTGCTGCATTACTGCAGTTAGTGCTGGAAGTGAAACTCATTTAAACATTTTTAAGAAAGCAAAAGCTGTGTTAGCAATCAATGGTTGTCAATTGATGTGCACATCCAATGTTCTTAAGCAAAGAGGAATAGAACCAACTTATGAGATAGTTGTAGCTAAAGAAGGAGTGAGTAAATTACCCTCTCTAGATTTCAGTGAGGAAGACGTCAATAAGATAGCCGATAAAATTGTTAAAGAATTCTTGCAGAAATTCTTGAATCAATGATTTTTCTTGAGTTGACCTAACAAACAATAATAATTTTCTGAATCGATCCAAAAGTCCAAAATCTTAAAATCATTGAATTCTTTCAATAATATCTTCTTGTTGAATCTGTAGTGGGGAATTCCTTTTTCTGGTCCTCCAAGAATTATGTAAGTTCTCGGTGCAATCCATTTTATTCCATAAAGCTTTTCCTTTGGAATTTTCTTTTTAGCTAAATGCTTATGAACTGTAACAAATATAAAGCCATTTGGTTTAAGAACTCTTTTCATTTCTTTTATGCATCTTCTAATCCACTCAATTTTTCCGTGATTCAAAGTTCTTATGCAAATTATTGCATCAAAGAAATTGTCTTTATATGGAAGCTTCTTGTAAATATCTCCAACCTTAAGATTTGCTTTCAATCCTTCTTCTTTCAACCAATTTTTAGCAATTTTTATTCCGCTTTTAGCAATATCTATTCCATAAACCTCAAAGTCATTTTTTGCTAAATAAACAACATGCCTTCCAGAGCCACAACCCAAATCTAAAACTCTTTTAACTTCGTTTTTCTTGAAGAATTTAACGATTCTTGGCATGTCTTCTTGAGGTTTAGTGAAAATTTTTCCTTCTTTCTTAAAAGCTTTATCCCATGCTTTCTTATCTAGCTTCATTTGAAAATTTGAAGGATTGAAATTAAAGCTGTGATGAAAAAGATTTGATTGATTTTCTTGAGCTGTCGATAAAAATCAACAGATTTTCTTGAAGTGTTTGAATTCTAGAGAGAAAGAGTAAAAAATTTAGAGAACTGAGAACATTAACAACAAAGATTCAACCTATTGACTTTTCCTCTTTCGCTGCTAAAAATTTCTTGTTGTAAAAAAAGTTTACGAATATTTAAATAAGTAAACTAAAATTACAACACGAAATAACTAAAAAGTGTTCCAGTTAAACTTCTTTTAGTTTCAAGTTCAATTTTGATTAATGGTAAAGTTTTTGATAACCTGCGACCCTGGTTTAGAAGATATAGCAGAAATGGAAATAAAAGAAATTTTTCCAAACGCTAAAGTTTCTAAATTCTTTAATTTTCAAGGCAAGCTTTTGGTTGAAATAGATGGAAACTACGAAAAACTCTTCAATTTGCATTCAATTCATCACATCATAAAGCTAAAAAAAGAGTTTTACTTGGAAAAGCCGACAATGGATGAAATAAGAAAAGTTTTAGAGAAAATCGATATCGAGGAGATGAAAAATGTTGAAACTTTTAGAGTAACAAGTCAAAGATATGGAAACCATGAGTTTACTTCTATTGATATGCAGAAAACTGCTGGAGAAATTTTCCTTGAAAAATATAAGAAAAAAGTTAGTTTGAAAAATTTCGATTTAAACATCAGATTTGATTTGATTGGAAATTTTGGTTATGTTGGAATTCAACTTACAAAAGATTCTCTCTACAAAAGATTTAAAAAAATTTTCAATCATCCTGCAGCAATAAAAGCAACTCTAGCTTATGGAATGATAAGACTAGCTAACATAAAAGATGGAGAATTTTTTTTAGATCCAATGTGTGGAAGTGGAACTATTGTATTAGAAGCAGCTAGTTTATACAAAAACAGGATAAAAATTTTTGCTGGCGATATTAATCAAAACTATGTAGAAAAAGCAAAAGAAAATGCTAAAGTCAATGGTTTAGACGAATTTATTGAATTCAAGCAGATTGACGCTACTAAGCTAGAAGAATATTTCACAAGCGTGGATAAAATTGTAACAAATCCGCCTTACGGAGTAAAAATTGCAAAGAGAAAAGACTTGAAAGGATTTTACTGGAAATTCTTAGAATCTGTTTCAAAAGTTCTGTCGAAAGAAGGAAGGGCTGTTATCATTAATTTAAGAGCAGATATGTTCAGAAACATTATTTTGAGATTAAAAACTTTCAAAATAGTTCATGAAAGGGTTGTTGAGAGTGGTGGAATATTTCCACATATTTTCGTTTTGGAAAGAATACAGTAGTTATTTTAACTAATCTCCTAGTTTTATTAGTTTAATATTACGTCTTCTTGCATATTCTACCGCATCTTCAGGTAGTTTTTTATCTCCTCGACAATATACATATATTACGTAACTATCGAGAGGTAATTCTTCTTCTACATACAAACGAAAAGCGCGTTCTTCTCTCTCACAATTTAACGAGCCCAAAAGATAAAAATAATAAACAGCAAAACGCAAAATCTCTTCCTTTTTTAAAAAGAGAGAAGTTGATTTTTTTACGTATTCTACTAACTTCTTCAAATCGGAGACAATGCAAACTTTTCCTCCTTTTTCGTATATTTCGATTAGCTCTTTGCTCATAGTTATTTCTACCTCAAACTTTATCAATTTCTTCCAGTAAATTTTTAAGTTCCTTTTCTACTTCACTCTTACAGCTTGTTAATCTCTTAACTCTTTCTTCTTCGAGTAGTTCAAGGGCAGCCAGCAAAGTTTCATCATGAGTATAAGAACCTCTTTCGATAAACTCTGTAAGCAACTGCAGCAATCTATTGTTTGGATTAAAGTCGTCAAAGAGCTTTCTAACAGCAAGTTCAAATGAAATAGCACTTGGAGTGTCCTCATGTATTTCTAACTTTCCTTTTCTACACTCTTCTAGCATTTTCTTTATTTGGTCTGCTACAAACTTTTTAGAGCAATGAGTAAGAGCACAAGCCAGAAGATACTCGAGAGAAGAAATAAAAGCATATGCTTCTGAAGGTTCAAAATATTTTCTTTCTAAGAGAGTTAATAAATATTCTATCTTTTCTCCCGAATAGAGAGAAATGAGCGGACCGAAAACTTCTGCATAAAAATAACAATGACTAATCTCGTGAGCCAAATATGCATGTTTCCTTAAAGTACTTACACGGCGAGGATAGCCTCCGCATGTTATTATAGAAACGTTATCTTGTATCCCCCACTCTTCCAGCTTTCTCCTTGATGAAGGAGGAAACTCACAAAAAGAATACATTCCACTTGATATGTCGGAATCGTAAGGAGATAATAAAATCTCGATATAAAAAACATTTCCTTTTGCATCTTCTATCCTATACAATTCTCTATCATCTCTTTTTTTCAAATATTTTCCACTTTCTATTTTTCTTATCGCTTCGTCTACAACTCTCAAAAGATGTCTTGCATATGTAGGTAGTCTTTCTTCTAACAAACTCATGGAACATTTTATGATAAAAAATTACTTAAAGCTAGTGAAATCAATAAAAATCAATATCCAACATTTCAAGCAATAACTTAAAATATGGCAAAATCGAAAACCAAAAACTAATTGAAATTTCTCCCAAACCGTAAAACAATTTTCTTATAAATAAACCTTTTCTTATTGGCCAAACTAGCTTTTTCTTCCATTCCTTTTCATAATTCTCTTCAAAGAACTCTCTACTAAAATCATTTTTTACTAAAGCCTTCAATATAGCTAAAGCGGCTAACTGAGAAGCTATCAAAGAATAAATTATTCCTCCCCCGCTAAAAGGCTTAACTTGCATTGCTGCATCTCCAACAAGCAAAACTCTTTCAGCAACTGAGCTCTTAATTAAACCAAACTTTATTATTCCAGCTGTATCTGGCTGAACAAACTTTCTAACTCTTTTTCTCAAGAACTTTTTGAAATTTGAATAAACATCTCCTTTTGTTGCTAAACCAACTTTAGCATGCTTTTCGTTTATTGGAACTACCCAACCAAAGAAATCTTTAGCAAAATCTCCAAACCAAAGCTCAACTTTATCTTTCTCAAAATTTCCGTTTACAGTAGTTTGAACTCCAACAAAAAACTCTTTTTCTTCGTAAAGGTTAAAAATTTTAGCAACTTGAGAAAAAGCCCCATCCGCTCCCACCAAAATTTTTGCATCGTATTCCCCGCTACTTGTAAAAATCTTGTAGCAGTTTGTAAATTTTTCTACTCTAATAAACTTTTCTCCAAGCCTTGCTTCAGCCCCAAAAGCTATTGCCCTATCAAACAAAAACTTATCTAGCTTTGGTCTATCTAAAACATACATCGGATTTTTCGATTTTAATTCAAATCTTTTGTCCTTAAAAATAAACTCAGCCCTATTAACTTCATTTTGAATAATTCTTTCATCCAGTTCTGGCAAAAGTTCTTTTATTCTATAACTTACTAAACCTGTACATTTAGAAGGAAATCCAATTTTTTTGTGTTCTTCTATCAATAAAACTTTATAGCCTCTTTTAGCAACGATTTCAGCAACTCTATTACCAGCAACGCTTGCTCCTATTATTGCTACATCATACATTCTATCTACCGAAATTTCTTTGTTGTCTAGAAAACCATCTTAATGCTTTCATGAATTCTTTTTTCGAAAAATCTGGCCAGAGAGTTTTAGTAACGTAAATTTCTGCATAGCTAGCTTGCCAGAGCAAAAAGTTAGAAAGCCTTTGATATCCTCCTGTTCTGATAATTAAATCTAAAGGTTGAGGAACATACAAATATTTTTCCAAATCTTTTTCAGTTATTTCGATTTTTCCATGTTTAATAACCTCTTCAGCTAGCTTTTTGACCGCATTAACAATTTCGGATTTTCCACCATAAGCAACCAAGAAATTCAAAACTCTTTTCTGATATTTCGCTGTTTTCTCCATAAGTTTTCCCATAAGTTTTATTAGCTTTCTTGGTAACCTATTTAACTCACCAACAAACCTGACTCTAACTTCATACTTTTCAAGCAGAGCAAACTTTTTTTTATCGTTCAACAAACCATCGACATATTCTTCAAGAATTTTAAAGAGATGCTTTAATTCTTCTTTCGGCCTATTTAGATTTTCTGTAGAAAGAGTATAGATGGAAACCTGAGGTATTCCAACTTCTAAACACCAATTTAAAAATTCTTCTAATTTTTTTGCACCAGCTCTATGACCTTCCCAGGGAGGTAAGCCTCTTGCTTTAGCCCATCTTCTATTTCCATCAATTATTATACCCAAGTGCTTTGGCAGTACTAAATTCATTTAATTATTTAAATCTCAATTCCTATAAAAACTAATGGACTTTGAGAAAGACTTAGCCGAATATGCCGTAAAAATTAGCAAGGCAAAATATACAGAAGCTAGGTTGGAGGAAGAAACTAAAAAGACTTTTATTCTGAAAAATGGGAAATTTGAATCTCCTCTTGAGGAGAAATCTAAAGGGATGGGGATAAGAGTTATAGAAAATGGAGCTTCTTTTCTTTGCTTGACAACCCTTTCGAAGAAGAGAATTAAAGAAAGTTTAAAAGAGGGAATAAGAGAAGCTAAGATTTCTTCTCCAATCTACTTGAGCGAAGAAAAAGCATATAAAGCAAGCTATAAATTCTTGGGCAAAAATGCAACTGAAGAAAATATAAGAGAATTTTTGCTTGAACTAGATAAAAAAGTTAATTTACCATGGATAAAGTCAAGAATTTTTTATTTGGTAAACACAATAACAAGAAAATATTTTGTTAACAGCGAAGGAAGTAGAATTTATTCTGAAGTACAGAGATTCTATCTTGAGTATAACATAATAGCAAAAGAGAAAAATAAAATCGAGCAGAGGAACTTTAATTTCGCTTGTTCTGGTGGGTGGAAAGAGTTTTTGAAATTAAAAAGCGATGAAGTAATTGCAGATGAAGCGAAAAAAATGAGGGAAATTGCAAGAGCAAAAAAGTGCAAGAAAGGGAAATACGATGTAATTTTGGCTCCAGAGTTAGTTGGAATTGTTGTCCATGAATCTTGCGGCCATCCTTTAGAGGCTGATAGAATTTTAGGAAGAGAAGCGGCGCAAGCAGGAGAATCGTATGCAAAGATTGATTTCATAGGAAGGAAGATAGGAAGCGAAAAAGTAACTATTGTTGATGATCCAACAGTAAAGGGAAGCTACGGATTCTATCTTTTCGATGATGAAGGTGTGAAAGCGAGGAGGAAGTATCTTATTA
>JAJHRL010000044.1 GCA_020832825.1 Candidatus Aenigmatarchaeota archaeon
GAAACAACCCATATACTTTTATCAAGTTTAAACTTGTCAAACTTATAGACTGTGATACCTAAATCGCTTGTAAGGTAAAGACCTGTACCGTTTGACCTTAGCATTATACAATTTGGTAGCCCATGCTCTTCTAGCTTAGCAACTACAGCTCCATCATCCGTTTTAAAAGCGATATTTTTTGCAAGAGCCAAATATACCAAATTTTTGCCAAGCTCTCTAAATTTGTGTTCATACAACCAAACATCAAACTTTACTCCAAGCTTTCTATAGGTCTGTTTAAAGCCATCTACACACCATTTAACAAGCCTTCTCCAAATCTTAATTATCTCCTTATCCTTCTCTATTTCATACTTTCTAAGGATCTCCCTCGCTTTTTCCTCCAGAGAAGGATCTTTTTTTGCCTCCTCATGAAATCTTACATAGATCTCCCATAACCAATGATCTGGTTTTTTAGTTGGTCTCTCTCCATTGTACCATAAAATGTAAGCTGTAACTAACTTAGCAACCTGTAGGCCTGTATCGTTCATTAGATTTGCCCTTATTACATTAAAATTGGAGAACTTGAAGACTCGAGATAGTGCATCGCCAATAAAAGTTCCCCTTGCATGCCCTATATGCATTGAATGCACAGGATTCGGTTGTGAAAACTCTATCATTACCCTCTTCTTGTTCCCAAGATTTATTTTCTTCATCGCCAGTATTTCTTTTAAAATTTGTGCAGCCACTTTCTCCCAGTAGATGAAAAAATTTATATAACCATTAACCGCTTCTACTTTTAAAAGAAAAGGATATCTATCAACCGGAATTTTCCTTGTTATTTCTTTTGCAAGCTCAATAGGATTAACATTCATTCTCTTTGCAAGCTCAAAACATGGAAATGAATAGTCACCAAACTCTTTCTTTTGAGGTTCTTCTATTTCTTTTTCACTAACTTCATATCCAATATTTCTGAGGACCTCAACAATTTTGTCTTTCATAATATTTCTAATTTTTTTAACTTTATAATCTAAAGCAAGAAATGGCAAAAAAGGAAAAAAACTACATTCCTTTGGGTATTGGTGGTTTGGTAAGATATAGGGAGGAAGAAGAGAGTAGAATAAAGATTACTCCAAAACAACTTATCTATCTTTTAGCTGGTATTGGGAGTTTCCTGTTACTCTTACGATTTCTACTCCACTGAAAAAAGAAGCTTCCATCCTTCCTCTTTTTCCTCAAGCTTTAATTCTTTTATTCCTTTAAAGTTAGCGACAAGCTTTTCAAAGGTTTTGCCATTCAAAATACATCTTAAGATCCATTTCTTAGCTGGAATAATTTCAGTTTTTACCTCCTCAAAAATAGCATTTTTCTTGCGATAATAGTTTATAATCTTCTTACCAAAATTTTTCAAAATCTCTTCCATACTTTTTCCTTTTACTTCGAATTTTGTGCTAAAGAGAGTATAATTCCCCTCGCATGTAACTTGAGCATTAAGGTGTTTCAATAGATTCTGAATCAACTCTTTTAGAGTTTTTCCTTCAACTTCCATTCTGTATTTTAGTATTAGATAACATAAAGGTAAGAATAAAAATGACCCGTCTTAAACTTTTTTACTAACCTTAAGTTTTCAAAAGGGTGGGAAGCCGAGAGAACTCTTGTTCCTTTCTTTAATTCTTTCATTAGCTTTGGTTCTAGTTTTCTATTTACCTTCTTTGAGAGGTAGGCAAAAACCAAGGTAGCATTAGAAAGATTCACGCCAAAAAAGTCTTTATGAAGAACTTTTACTTTTTTTCTTAATCCTTCTTTTTCAATTCTCCATTTTGAAATTCTGTACAAAAACCAATTCTTTTCTATTCCTACTGCCTTGGCTCCAAACTCTTTAGCTGCTATTATTAAAACTCTTCCATCTCCACAACCCAGATCATATACTATATCCTTTTTAGACGTTCTAGCAACTTTTAACATCTTCCTAATCGTAGTTTTTGGTAAAGGAACAAAAACTGCTTCCCCTCTTATTAAATCAAACCAAATTTTAAGCAACGGTAACATTAAAAGGATGAGAAAAATGTGTAAATTCATTTTTAAATTTGTCTATAAGTCAAAAAAACAATTTTTTATATGAAGGAATTGCATATGGATGAATCTTCCTTACTTAAAGTCATAATTGAGAAGGAAAGCTGGGAAGAAGTTATCTACTATATTGTCAATATAGAGAAAATAGATCCGTGGAATGTAGATGTAGCAAAACTTTGTGACGGTTTCATAAGTTTTATAAGAAGGGCAAAAGAGCTTGATTTCAAGATCCCAGCCAAGGTTGTTTTTGTTGCTTCAATTTTATTGAGGATGAAAGCTGAATACCTTCTAATGAAAGAAGAGGAAGAGATAGAAAAAAAAGAGGAAGAAATCCCTGAGTTTTTTGATATTAAGCCTGAGATGTTAAAGTTGGCATATCCTATCAAAAGAATTCCTAGAAGACAAGTAACTTTGAGTGAGCTTATACTTGCTTTAAAGAGAATAATGGATTTAGAAAAGAAAAGGAAGGAGAGAAAGGAGAGATTGTCACAAAAATTGCAGAAAGGAATAGATTGGGAAGAAGATATAGAAAAAAGGATTCAAATAGTTTTGCAGAAAATAGAAGAGCTATATGTCAAAAAAGGAAAGGTTGAATTCAGAGAGATTGTAGAGAGATGGGAAAGAGAAGAAATCGTAAAAAGTTTTTTGCCTTTACTGCATTTAGAGAAAAACAAAGAAATCAAAACTGAGCAAGAAGATTTCTTTAAAGAGATCTGGATATATCGAAGGAAATGACTGATAAAAACTTATTTTTCTTTTTGAAAATTAGTATTGCGGGGGTCGCCTAGCCTGGTCAATGGCGCCAGCTTGAGGTGCTGGTGGGTTAGTCCCTTCGTGGGTTCAAATCCCACCCCCCGCAGTAAATACAAAGAAATTTTAAAATGAAAAGCCTATTCCTTTAACTTTAATGCTTTTGTTCTCCATTTTTTCAAATTTTACATTCAAAACCTTTTCACAAACTATCAAGTTTGTATTAACATGTTCAGTGAACTCTTCAATTGTAAATTCAGAAGTCCCATTAGCTAGCGCAGCAAAAATCAATATCTGATCTGCCATGAATTTGTCTAGGCATGCATTACTTTCAATACTTTTCTTTAATTCTAATCCTACTTCTCTTCCAACATCTTCTGCTCTTTTTCCTTTTTCACCTAGACCATCCTTACCAAGTATGCAATTTTCATACTCTGCAACTGCTAGCAAAGATGTTCCTGTACTTAAGGTATCCACATATTGATAGCTTCCATTTATCTTTCCCAAAATCGACTCCAAGCCAGCTATTTGCCTTTCTGCAACTTTAGCCTTTTGAAGCTCTTTGCTAGCAATACTAAAACCGAAAATCTCTTTCAATCTTCCTCTCTCAACGAGCTTAACACACTCTAGATTTTTAACACCAACAACCTCTACATTCACCTTTCCGCCACCTTTTGGATAAAATCCGTATCTTTCTACACTAATATCTAGCTTTACTCCAAATTTTTCAAGATAGTAGGCAAAAACTTTTTTATAGTAGCTTATTGTTGGTGAGCCAGGAACATCGGTTCCTCCAAAAATTGTCAGCGAGACTTTTTTATTAGAGAATATAACAATTGGCAATATTGTTTGTAATAGGAGAGTTATGCTGCCGGCTGTTTTTATATCAATTATTATTCTATCAGGAATGTCCAATCTTTTTGGTATGAAGGTTATTTCAGTAGAACCGATTTTTGCATTTTTAACTTCAGCATGACAAAGTTTTGC
>JAJHRL010000045.1 GCA_020832825.1 Candidatus Aenigmatarchaeota archaeon
AATCTAACACCATACCGCTTTCATCCAGATCAGATGTAATAAATAATTCCAACATATATTCATGTCCATGTAGAAATCTACATTTATTTGGTCCCAATGATTTTGGTAAATTTTGCGAATGTACTCTATGACCTGCAACAAAATTAATTTTTTTGGTTATAAGCACTTCACTCATACAAAAAAATTTAGATTGTTTGGTTTATTTCAAGTAATGTTGATGCTACTTCTGTAAGCAATATATCTCTTTCTGCCATATAACTTACTAACTCAAATTCATCTTTAAATACATCTTTTACAAAGAGTTTATCAATAGCTTTACCATAAACATAAACAGATGTTAACACATCTCTATATACATCAGCATCAATAGTATTTTCCATGCTAATCATTAATTCTATATTCTCTAGCTCATCATTAGTTAGTTCATTCTTGGCTTCATTCACTATTTGAGCAACCCGAAGTTTTATATCATCTTCCTTGATGTAACAATACTTTGGTAGCAGATTTTGTTCAATCTTTTCCTGAACAGTTACTATTATGTTATCGATTAGTGTGCTTATATTTTCATACTCCTTAGCTAACGACACATCTTCAAAGAGCATATACTCCAAAGCCTTACGATAAAATTCTTTCACATCAGTAATATAAGTTTGCTCCTCTTTAATCTCATTTTTGCTATTGTTTTCTGTTTGTTCTTGTTTTACTACCGATTTTATAACTTTTGCAAAGGATAATAGATTTTCATCTATTGTCGAACTCGCTTCATTCATAATTTTCATTTGAATTTCTACTATCTCTTTATCTTTTTGTTCTATGGGTAACGGAACTATTGAGGATGATTCATCAACGTTTTCATCGCTGTTTAGAATAACCTTAAGTAAATCATCTCTAAGCATTTACTTGTAGCTTAACAATCTAGACAATGAAAAAATCAAATTTGTTGCTGAGACAATTTCAATAACAAATAGTTTCTGTATTTTAGGAATTTACTATCTACTCTTTTATTTTGAGGAACATTTTTTATATTTATCACAGAACTGATTTCTGTTGCTATAGATACAGTGTAATCATATAACAGGTATATGATCAGTATAGCTATATGTCTATCTGTCTCTGTATTGTATTTGTTTGATGACAGTAGTTTAATGGTATGATAAGTGAAATATGCTAAAGGTAAAGAACCATAATATACCATTGGAGACAAATCTTTGTTAACAGTATAATTACTTTTGTATGTTATTAATGAAGGCTCCTTTAAAACAATTGGATATTGTTTACTCACACTAATAGCCATACCAACTCTATCAAAAGCTAATCCTAATACATCATAATTATCAAAGAAGTTTAATAATTGCTCAAAGGGAACAATATAATAATCATTTGTTTCCAATTCATCATTTACACAGTGTAGTAGGTAGAGAATAGATGTCAAAGCCAAATCAGATTTTGGATCTACAATTGCATGATTGATACCATTTATGGATTGTATGATAAATTTTTTGTTCATATTAACGCTAATTTGTTTTGGGAGCTTAAAGTTAACATTTTTATCATAAGGAAGCCCAAAATATTTCAAAGCCATATCAATGTTAGCAAATAGATTTGGATTTCTGACTAGCATGTCTAAAAATTTAGAGTGGATGTGGTATTTTTCTCAATTTTTTGTGAAACAAAAGTAACTCAAGGAGATAGCTTCACAAAAAAATAGAATTTGTTATACTATTGCTTCTGCTAGCTCATCTAAATCTTTTAGCAAATGATTTACTTTTGATTTGTTAGCATCATCAAGTAAACTCCACATATCAACATAAACTTGTGTATCATTCAATGCATAACCGAACAATATCAACATTAACAAAACATCATAGTTTTTATTCTGTTTAATTTTGTTTATGAATAACAATGTTTTACTAGCAATCATACGGAAAATCTTTCTTGATGGTAAGGCATAATCAAAAGTTAGTTTTAATGCTTCAGTTAAATCTTCTATATTCAAATCAGAAGCATTTATGTATCTATACAGATGATACAATCTCTTATCGAGATTTAATAATTCTGACTCGTTTAATTTTAATCCCAGGTTGATCTCAACAATTTTATAGTGTTTACTCAATATATCAGAGAAAACTGGTTTTTTCAAACCAAATTGTCTTAATAATATGTTTAACTCATTGTTAAGTCGTTTTAAAATCGATGTTAAGACATTTATTGTATTTTGATTGGGATCATCCTTGAATGAATGATACATAAAACGGCATATATCAAGTATAATATCCTTTGATGGATAAGAATTAATTTTTTGCTCCAGTATGTCTATCATCTTTTCTGCGTAATCATATCTACCTAATTGCAGCATAGCAAGGAAGATTTTATTGAATGAGATTATGTCAGGTATGTCATATTCATGTTTAAACATATCTTCAACAATATTTTCAAAATCAGTTTCATCAAGATTTGATGTTAGCTTATAGAAGGCTCTAACCTCAGCTAAACTGTTTAGTAGCTTTCTATACATAATAAAAAATTTAGACATGTTAGTATCCAAGCATTGCTAAATACAATACTATTAATGGATTTGTAGTTGTTTTACCTAGTATTGTTATATCATTTGCTTTTGATGTAACTTTTTTATACTATTCATCATTTATACTCCCTTCAACAAATTGCTTTGGAATAGCTATTACAAGTCCTATTGGTAAATCTCTGAAGTAAGTTATTTTATTTGTTTTTTTGCTTTTGACTCTAATTGTTATATTTGCATCAACGCTATCACCATCAAAATCTCCTCCCAGTGGTGCGCAAGCTAACGGATGTATTTGTATTGTATCTTGATCTGCTATAACTGGTTTTGCTGCTAGCCAAGATGTCTTATGCAAAGCTGGGTCTCTTTTATAAACCACTACAGCATCTGGTAAAACATCTTGCTCTAAAACCTTTCTAAAGAAGTTTATCAATTCTTGTGGAAACAGAGTAGGATAATTGGAAATCTTGTTTATAAGCTTAGTTATATCATTAACAGTAGGTTTAATCTCTTGTCTTGCAGTTTTTGTTATCTCTATAAATTCTTGTTTGTGTTTTGTTAGTATGCTATTAATTATTTGTGGCTTGTATAGTTGCAACAGAGCTGTAAATGGAATAGCAATTTGGTCTATCTCAAGATTTGGATTAGGACTAATAACAGATCTTGCTGTATAGTTAACTGTTTTGCTAGCAAGATGTTCTCTAATAAAACCTGTCTTTGTTCCAAATTGTTCTGCTAACAAATCTATTAGTTTAACGATCAACCTATACAATTTTGAGCTATTAGCATTACCAACTTCAAAAGTTTTGTTTTGTTCTATTATTTTTGAGTAAACATCTGTTAACGGATGTATTGATATTCTGTTGTCTATCTTTGCGTAATCTCTCCAACCAGGAGGAAGCACAATTATTTTGTTTGTTATCAAATTCTCAACTTTATTGTCTGATAATTTGATTATCTCATTTATTAACTGACCGGATACACTATTCTGTTGAGCAATATACTCAATTAATTTAATCAGTTTGTTTTTGTCAAAGAAGTCTGCGAAGCCTTGCATCAAGATTTTATGATTTGTGTAGCTAATCTCTTTCTCATCTTCCAAAACTAAATTCCCTTCTTCATCAATTGCTAAAATCTTATCTGGTCTGTTTCTGAATGCTCTGATTGTGGGTAAATTATCCAGAATCATCAACACAGGAAACTTAGG
>JAJHRL010000046.1 GCA_020832825.1 Candidatus Aenigmatarchaeota archaeon
CATACATATTAAAGTATGGATTGCAATACACTGATAGTGAGAAATTAATTGATCCTGAGATGTTGTTTAGAGCTTATCAGGAGAATATTGATTTTAGGAATCTTGAACAAAAACAAATAGATTTTGAACAACTAAAAGTTTTTGAGATTATAAGAGATAAATTACCCTATATTGATAGATTGGATGCTTGGCATATATATCTTTTATATGATTTGGATTTTGAAAAGTATTTGAAATCAACAAAAAAAGATATAAAAGTGCATTTACTTGATTGGACTAGTGGAAAAGTAGTAGTGTAATTTCTCATCTTAATCTAGTTAATGTTAGTAGTGTAATTTGACAAAAAAATGGGACACCTTACTACTCTAAACTTGTTGATTTTCAAAGCAAAACCAAGTCCAAGAAGGAGGTGGTGCTATGGACAGAAAGGAACTTTTACTCAAGCTGTGTGAGGAACTTACAAAGACAGTGGAGTGCTTTTACCACGAAGAGGACGCAGGGCTTAAAGCTTTCTTAGGTGAGGTTCTGGGCAGATACGGAAGACTGTTCTCAAGTTTAGGCTGGGCTATCACATGGGCAAGCGAAGAGGTTCAGGATAAGGTGTTTGAGGTTATTGAGGATGCTTTCAGGAAACAGCATAAGCTGAGGTGTAGGCTGGAAGAGTGGCTAAGCTGGAAGGTGGGAGAGATAGTGGATGAAACTTTGGAGGATAAGGAGGAGGAAAGGGAAACACATCAAATACAAACCGACGAATTGCCCTTCTAAACCCATACCCACAGGAGTTCTCTACGGTCTCTCGAGCCTCTTTTAGTCTTTGTCCGATGATTTCCAGAGTATTCATGTGGGCACTTGCCTCATGCTTGTAATCACACTTACAAAAAGCCAAGCCTTAACCATATCTAATCTCCACGCTTCTCAATTCTTCTAAAGTCTGTGCATTTCTAATTGCTTGTTTCATTTGTTCGTTCCATTGTCTGATGGCTTGTCGTTGTTGGATTTGCTTTGCGTATTTTTGTTTTAATCTTTCTACTTCATTCGTGTCTCCAAGTGCTTGTGCTTCTGAAATCTTCATTACTATGTAATCAGTCTGTTCAAGCAGTCTTGCGACGTAGTTTTTGAGTTCTGCGAGTTTTTTCTGTTTCTCTTCTGCAAGTTTTTCCGCTTCTGTTTTTAGTCTGATTTGTGTTCCATCGTAGATTACATCATCAGGACTTTCTACTTCAAGTTCTACATATTCAGTATTTGGAGGAATTGCTTCAGGTAGCAAGGCACAGCACAAAATTTGTAAGTCTGGGTGAATGAAGGCATAGACTTTCATCATACTAACCTCCTAACCGAAACATATACAATTCCATTTGGGTCTTGAATACGCAAAGTTCCAAGTGAAGACCAAATAGTGGTAGTATCGTTCCATCTGTATGCTATTTGCATATGTAGTGAAAACGAAGAATTGCTGTGCTGTATAGTCATATGATGCATTTCTCCTTTGTTCGTTGTTGTAGTTTGCAACCAAGAAATCAACATTCCGCCTCCACCTACTTGTTCGTAGAAAATAGCATGTCCTGTATCTTTCCAGTTGTAAACATAAATAGAACTATCATGCGGATATATCACAGTCCTTTGAAATGCTGATGAATAAGTTGTGTTATTTGGATATAACACTAAGTTTATTGCATTAGTTGTCCTATTTGGAACAACAACAATCATCTCATACAACATCCCACTTACTCTAATCCTTAAAGGCAAGGTAGTGCTTACCGTCGTATCCCACACATAATAAGCCTCTTCTCCAAGCTGTAAATCATAATCACTTGTCGCTCCAGTTAAATCAACTCTACGAAATGTATAAACATTACTCTTTATATAAGTTGTACTCAAATCCAGTATTCCGTCTGGATTAAGAGGCACTATGACATTTGGTGCAGGTGTCTGAGATGCATCAAATCCATCAACTTTGTCCGCATTTAAATATCGTATTAGTTGGTTTTGAGCGTTTGGTCCAAGTTGAAATGCAGGACCAGGTTCTACAGGATCAAATGTATGGATTGCAGTTATAGTATCTGCTTGTTGTTTACGAACAAAAGTATTTAGCTGTGTAAGTATATTGTTTAAGTCTGTATCTATAGTATTTAGCTGTGTAAGTATATAGTTTAAGTCTATATCTGTTGTTTCATACGAGCCAATTCTATAAATAATAACCTTATCCATATCGTATTCAGCATTAATCGGCGATGTTACATATACTTTTGAATTGCTAACCGTATAGGTTGGAGGATCTGTACTTACATTAAATGTTCCAGTTTGTAAGTCATATATGACATACAACGAACTATTCGGTGGAGGTGTTGTTGGTAGATTATAAACGTCAACTAAAGTTCGAGCTGTAACATGATTCTTATAATACAGGATTATTCTATTATTCTGAGAATCGTAAAAGCATTTTGCTTCATAAATTTTTGTTAGAATCGGAACATCTTTTTGTAACAAGTTCATAAAAAGTTTAATTGCTTATTAAAACATAAAATGGAAATAATTTTTGTTTAGTTTATACAGCATTGTCTAAGTATGAACAATCTTAAACAAAAACTTGAACTGGAAAAGATTAAAAAGAAGGAAAGAGAAATTAGAAAGATATTTAAACATGCTAATTTGAAAGATTTTAATGTAGCCGACTTTAGTGAGAACATAAACAACATTCCTTATCTTCAATATGCTCTCAACTTGGAAATGTATAACGATATGCTTTTTAAAATCAAACATGTAAATAAAGATCTATCAAATCTTGTATTTGCAGTAGATAAGGATTATGAAGTTGAGATTTTAACAATAAACCTTAATGGACAATTAAGATGGTCAAAAATAGTAGAAGTAAGTGTACATCTAAATTTGGATGGATATAACATACAACTAAAAGATGAATATGCTAACAATCTAAAAATGAAACAAACTAATTTTAAAGTATCTAATGATCATTCTTTACTTGTTTATGATGTTAGCAAACAGAAAATAATCAAAGCTACACCAAAGAAAATTTCTCGCAATCCAGACAACTATTGTTTTATTGGTTATCCAAAGAAACTATTCAACAATTACATAGAGATAGAGCAGTACAAAGATTTAGCTTTCATACCTTGTTCTTGGTTTGAGTTTAAACCAGAACAAAAGTTAACTTTGTATGATATCTCAGTTGATGACTCTAATTATTGCTACTTTCATATTTCACCGGGTATATTTGTTGTAGATACTGCAATAGTGTATACACTACATACAGAAGAAGCAAAGAAAGAAGCCTTAGAAAAAATGACACTCTCAAAAAATTTGATTTCATCAGAAAATATAAATAATTTCACATATGGTATAGATAAAAATGCTCTGTTTGGATTAATAGTTGGATCACAAACAAGTCAAGAATTGGGTTATAAATATAATCCAAAGGAATTTAAATTCAATGTTAATAGCATACAAGAGCTTAAAGAATTGCTAACAACAAAGTTAGCAGGTAAGTACACAATCTTTGATTACATTTATGTTGATAATAAAAAACTAACTATAGGACAAGCATTCATAGCATTAACAATTAAAGAACATCTTGTTAAGAGATAATTTTTCACCATAAAACAACAATAAAAGAACTAAGTTTTTCAAGATACTCATCTAAAACTCT
>JAJHRL010000047.1 GCA_020832825.1 Candidatus Aenigmatarchaeota archaeon
ACTTTAGCAAGGCTTGGAGATCCAAGAAATTTTTTAGTGACAATAGGAGCGATAAGCGTAGCAAATGAAATTTTTTCTTTAAACAGTTTATACTTAGTTGACAATCCGAGGTCTGGAGCATCTGCAGTTATTCAAAGAATTTTGCCCGAAATGAGCTTTCAAGATTTTTTAACAATAGTAGCTTCAATTTTAATCTCATCCTCTCTAACAACAACTTTTCTTCTCTTTTTTGCAAAAAAGTTTTATAAGCTTCTTCTAAAAGTAAACTATTCGATTCTAAACATTGTAATGATTCTCTTTCTCTCTTCTCTCGTTTTTATTTTTACAGGCTTTATTGGCCTGCTAGTATTTTTCACCTGTGGGGCTGTAGGAATTTTAACAGCAGAGCTAAATATTAAAAGAACCCATTGTATGGGTTGTTTACTTGTTCCAAGCATGATTTTCTTTTATGGTGCTACTAACAATGTTTTATCATTTTTGTTTGGCTAAGTACAGTGGAATTTCTCCCTGATGGTAAGTAATAATTTTATCAGGATCAAACTTTCTTTTTAAGTAGTCTTTTGCTTTTTCAAAATCCGAATTAGGATTACACGTTGATATTCTAACTATCATTGTACCATATTCTGGCCAAGTGTCAATTGCTATTAATGATTCTTCTATAATGTAGGTGGCGGTTATTCCTCCTCCCGGGTGTTGATAAAAATCTAACCTAATAATACTTACATTGAGTTTGTTTGCTAAATCTCTTCCAATTTCCTCTGCTTCGTTCTTCGTATTCGGCAAATATTTACAGTTATAAAGAGCTATTGTTGTTTCCTTCTCAAATTCTCTTCCTATCATTTATTGTTATTGCTCAACTAACCTTAAAAATTTAGGCTATTTCAAGAATTTTTCTTCTAAGCTTTTCATATACTCAACACTTCTCTTCACATCAACAAATCTTTCTTCAACAAACTTTATATCTTCAACGGAAATCCTTTCTCTTTTATTCTCTTTTGCAACTTCATAAGCTGGTGCTAGAAGCTGGATTGCATGCCTTAAGCTTGTTTTCTCCCCGATTTGAGTTAAGTATTCTAGAGCTTCTTTCTCAATCTTTATCTTTTCCTTTTCTGCTCTTATTTCTAGAATCTTTTTGATTTCATCCTTTGTGTAAGGCCGTGTATTTATTATGAGAAGTCTGTCAAGTAAATCTAAAGGAATACCATGAGGAGAGACAATATCAGTTCCTCTTACAGTTGTTATTCCTCTATTTGTTGCAAAGATTAAAATTGGGCAAAGTTCTTGTTCCATTGCTCTATTTAAGAAAGCAAAAGTTTCTATGTCTAACATGCTTACTTCATCAATAAAAACAACTCCTGGTAGCAATTCACATTTTCCTTGTTGCACAAGCTCCTTTATATATTCATCTACTTGCTGCCTTATTTCTGGTTCAATTTCTTTGCTCTCCCTTCCTCCAAAGAAAAGAGAAAATATGTCGCTTCCCGATTCTCTTGCAAACGCTACATCAAGTGAATGCAACGTTACTGGATATACAAACTCTTTCTCTTTCAAAACTTCTCCTGAAGGAACAGGTAATATCCTTTCTCTTGTTATATCATATCCTTTCTCTTTCATTGCCTCTTCACTTTTTCCAAGCTTTACAATTCTTCCAAGCTCAGGATCTATTTGGACAATATCGCCCGTTTCGATTCCTTGCTGATAAATTTGAATTGCAAAGCTCTGATCAACTTTTAGCGTTTTACTTTCATCCTTTGTTGCAATCTTTATCTTAGCCCCTATCGGAATTTGTTGATATGGATTATAAGGATGTGGTGCTTTCTCAATTTCTAACTCTTTAACTACACCTTCATAAACTTTTCTTATCTCGTGAATTCTTGCTCCAATAGCCTTTCTTAAAGTTTGGGTAAGAAACTCTGTTTTTCTTATATCAGTAGAAAAAATTTCGCTTGCAGCAAGCTGAACAAAAGGAACATCTTTACCTAATTCCTTAGCTATTGCATTTGCAATAGCAGTTTTCCCGCTTCCTGGAGGACCAACCAATAAAACTGCTCTTCCTCCAAATTTTCCCTGCTTAATTAATCTAACAACAAGACCTGCTGCTTCTCTTGCTTCTATTTGACCAACCATTCCATCAGCAACAGGCTTCGCTCTTAGTCCATCCAAACCTAAACCAGTTATATGGCTATGAGCCGAAATTCTTTCCCATTCTCTAATGCTCTCCGCTGTCACTTCTTTAACTCTCGCCATAGAAACCTACCTTTCTATTTCTATTTTTAACACACCGTCCTTAAAGCTTTTATTGACGATTTCTCCTACAATTGGCAAGAGTTTGAAATAAAGCTTATCTTTTGCTCTTGCTCTTATCTCAATGCTTTGTTCCAATCTTTTAACCTCTATATCTTCTTCCTTCATCACATCCGGTAGTTTTATTTCTATAATCGTTTTATTTCCTTCCCTTCTTACTTTGGCTTCCGGCTCTTCCGTTATCTTAGGTGGTTTATACTCAGTTTCTCTCTCTTCTTCAACCTCCTCTATAGGAACTTTAATTCCCAGCCTTTTCTTTATCTCCGGCTCAAGTTTTTTGTACTCGCCATACGTTTTAACTTCAATTTTAGGTTTTACACCAGTTCCGCCATGAATTGTTATGCTAATACCAGAGAATCCAGGAGAACTGAGTTTTATGCGTGGGATTCTAAAAACTGGCATTTTCAACATTTCCTCAAACTCTTTTTCCATTCTTTCAAAAATTTTATCAAAACTTTCAAACTCTTCTATCTCTTCAAAAAACTTCTCCTCACTTTTATACTTATCCTTTAGAGGATACCCGCAATAAGGACAAAACTCCCAATCTTCTTTAATTTCTTTATCACATCTAGGACATTTTCTTTTTCTAAGCATGTTAAATGTTGAGTTTATAGATAAAAAGCTTTATTCCAAAACTTTCAAGATGAATATATGGGCCGGTAGATCAATGGTAGATCGCCGCCATGGCAAGGCGGAGGCTCCGGGTTCGAATCCCGGCCGGTCCACTAGACTTTAATGCTTTACTTGTTCTCCTAAAGATTATGCTGCACAAAAATCTTTATAAACCGAAATAACCAACCCTCATATGGTTTTTTACATTTTTGTTACAGGTGGGGTAATAAGTGGTATTGGTAAAGGAACTGTAGCTGCTTCTATTGGAAGAATATTAAAATCGAAGGGATTCAGTGTTACTGCAATAAAAATCGATCCTTATTTGAATTTTGATGCAGGAACTTTAAGACCAACTGAGCATGGTGAAGTTTTTGTTACTGAAGATGGCGGAGAAACAGATGAAGATTTAGGTCATTATGAAAGGTTCTTAGATATTAACCTAACTAAAGACCATAATATAACAACTGGCAAAATTTACCTTAGTGTAATAGAGAAAGAGAGAAAGGGGGAATATTTAGGTAAAACTGTTGAAGTCATCCCACATGTTACTGACGAAATTAAAGGTAGAATAAGGGAAATTGCAAAAAGGGATGGAGCAGATTTTGTAATAGTAGAAATTGGTGGGACTGTTGGTGAATATCAAAACGAAATTTACTACAGAGCTGCAAGAATGATGAAAAATGAAGGTGA
>JAJHRL010000048.1 GCA_020832825.1 Candidatus Aenigmatarchaeota archaeon
TTCTCACAAATTAAGGAGAACCGCAAGATAGCAGAAAAATTTATGTAAAAATTTTACTATTTTAATAATAGTTAATGTAAGAGTGAGCTCGGAATCTCTTTAAGAGAATTGAAAGGTATTGCCTCTGTCAATGATTGCAAGACTTGCTGAAGAATCTCTTTAAGAGAATTGAAAGTGTAAGCTCTATCTAAATTTTCTTTGCACATACTTTCATGGAATCTCTTTAAGAGAATTGAAAGAATTTCAAGTGCAGCACCAGGAAAACATTCTTCTTCAACGAATCTCTTTAAGAGAATTGAAAGTTCCACCGTAAGTACAAAAGCCAGCACCACCACCGCCACGAATCTCTTTAAGAGAATTGAAAGTTTTGCATAATTTTAAATCACCAGTAGTGTAAGGAAGCTCGAATCTCTTTAAGAGAATTGAAAGATTACCATCCAGTCGAATAATTCCACTCCCAAGGTGTAATGAATCTCTTTAAGAGAATTGAAAGGACAAATCAGGATTTAGCTGAGCTGACTGTAAAATTTTCGAATCTCTTTAAGAGAATTGAAAGTATGCAATTAATTTACTCATTACTTTAGTTCTACATGATGAATCTCTTTAAGAGAATTGAAAGGTATTCAATACTGTTAGTTCTATTAATTTTCTTCCTGTATGAATCTCTTTAAGAGAATTGAAAGTTACTTGTGGTTGTTGCAGATGGATTTCCGTAATAAATGTAGAATCTCTTTAAGAGAATTGAAAGTAACTTCCTTTTCCGATGTAGTCTACTTTACCATCAGAGAATCTCTTTAAGAGAATTGAAAGTAATATCACAATTAATATACTCCAAATCCTCTTATATTTGCCGAATCTCTTTAAGAGAATTGAAAGAAATCAGCTCTTTTAGGAGTTTGATAAACTATAGGGGTGAATCTCTTTAAGAGAATTGAAAGTGTGCTAGTTTCATTATTTTTTTATATGCTTCTGAAGAATCTCTTTAAGAGAATTGAAAGCAATTAGCAAACATTTTAATAGATCACAAATCATTTGATGGAATCTCTTTAAGAGAATTGAAAGTTTCAGCAATTACTCTTTCTCCTGCAGTAAGATCAATATCCCAGAATCTCTTTAAGAGAATTGAAAGCTTCGATCAAATGTTTCTGCAAGTACATTTGCAATTTTATGAATCTCTTTAAGAGAATTGAAAGCTTGAGATTGAGATGGTGCTGGGGAACAACATTCAGAATCTCTTTAAGAGAATTGAAAGTGCAACCCCCAGAGTGCCAGGTTCAGATGGGAATGTGAATGGCGAATCTCTTTAAGAGAATTGAAAGCCAAATGGCATATTCACATCAAATATTGGAGATGCCCCCGAATCTCTTTAAGAGAATTGAAAGAAACGAGTGATTGTCCTTGCTTTTCTACAATCATAAATTTTAGAATCTCTTTAAGAGAATTGAAAGGCATACTTTGCTGCAAACGGCATTGGAGGGCCTGATGCTTTAGAATCTCTTTAAGAGAATTGAAAGTTTACACTAAATACTCCTATGCACTTCATTCTACAACCCGAATCTCTTTAAGAGAATTGAAAGTTGTACTAAGTACGATGGGCTCTAATTGTTTCTCTATTTCTGAATCTCTTTAAGAGAATTGAAAGATCTCCTGATATTGGAACAAGCCCTGGCACAGGCGGAGAATCTCTTTAAGAGAATTGAAAGAACGTAAATTCCCAAAGACTGATCTGACACCTTGCCTCGAATCTCTTTAAGAGAATTGAAAGTGTAAGTAATAGTCCAATGGGAAGTCTTGATAGAAAGCAGAAGGGTGAGTAGCAATTCACTAACACTTACAAAGACATCATAATTCTCATACAAGTACAACTTTCAATCCTAACTTCTCTGCAATTTCTGCTTGTTTTTCATCACATGTCACTAACTCTAGACCTTTCCTCTTTGCCATAGCTATGAAAAGTGCATCGTATACTGTTACATTGCTCTTTACAGCTATCTCAAATGCATCTAAGAGGTAACGTTCTTGAGTCTCTATGGGGAAAGGCTTACTCTCTACTATGTCTCTGATAATCCTTATGGCGATTTCGTGATTCATTTCACCCTTCAACACCTTTTTCCACAACGCATTTGAAAGCTCCTTAATGGCCAAATCCAGGGTGACTACACCCTCAGACATTATCTCTCCAACCTTCTCCCATCCTACTTCACGCGAAAAGTACTTAACTAGAGCAGAGGAGTCAATGACTCTCACGATCTTCCCTCACACTCTTCACAGAAAATCCTTTCTCACTAGGTTTTACGTCTTTGAGAAGCTCATTCCAAAGTTCAATAAATCTTCTAGTCTTAATCCTCCAAGCAAGCTCCTCTAAAAACTTCCTTACCTCTTCACTAATATCAACTCCAGCCTTCTCCAAAGTCTCCTTAATCTCTTTGCGAATTCTAACACTAATTACAGTGCTCATAAACAACACCATAGACTATAATTGTTTACAGATTTATAAAAATTGCCTCTGCAAAACATAGATGCTTTACAAATGAATTTTAGATTAAATGTGTTGAATTTAATACAAAATAAAGTTTTACACAATCTAAGCTTACTACTCGAATTAAATCCTACGATTTTCTCGAGAATTCTTCATCCTCGGTTACTAGCATCGATTTGTATTTTGCTACTAAGGCTCTAACCTAGAAATTGTTGCGAATGTGTTCAGTTGCTACTAGTGGCTTAGAGTCTTTAGCTTTCAAAAATCTCATGAAGAGAGAACTGAAAGAAGGAGAATTGCAATATATTTATTAATAAAAAATCTACAAAAAAGAATTGAAAGTGATAAAGTATGGGAATTGTTTATATAGAAGGTAATGTTAAGCATAGTGGAAAAAGCATTAAAGTAAGATTTTTAGTAGATTCTGGTGCTACTTATACTGTACTAACTAAAAATATTTGGGAAGAATTAGGATTAAAACCTTTAAGTGAAATGGAATTTATATTAGCTGATGGAACTGTAATTAAAAGAGGAATATCAGAAGTTCTTTTAGAACTTCCTGGCTATGGAGAAAGACATACACCTGTAGTTTTAGGTGAAAAAGAAGATGAAAATTTACTAGGTGTAGTAACTCTTGAAATATTTGGTTTAATACTTGATCCATTTAAAAGAGAACTTAGACCTATAAGAACATTAATGAAAAAAATAAAAAATAAAAATTATTTAAGTTCTTTAATTTCAAAGCCAAGTTTTGTTAGAATTTTATAAGCATCTGTAGCAGTAAATCCAACTCTTGGTAATCCTGTTACTGCTGCAATTACTTGTTTAATTGGATATTTCTTTCCTTTATGTTCAATATAATATTTTGCACGTCCTTTAAATGGTTCTGGTTCAATTTTATCTAAAGTTTTTTCAATAGTTTCTTTATCAATATTATATTCTTTACCTCTTATTACAAAAACTACCAATTACACCACCAATTATTACTTATTCTTCAGTAATTTATAAACTTAATGCATATAGCTTTATGTATATTACCTTTCAATTCTCTTAAAGAGATTC
>JAJHRL010000049.1 GCA_020832825.1 Candidatus Aenigmatarchaeota archaeon
GTTGAGAAAGTTCGAATACTTGAATCTCCTTCGAATTTCTTTTCAAATGATAATAGCAAAGTGGGCAAGCTGTTACTAAAAATTCTGCTTTAGTTTCTAAAGCTTGTTCTATTCTTTCTTTTGCTATGTAGTTTGCAAGCTCTGAATAATTAGATTGAACTCCTCCTCCACCACCGCAGCAAAAAGAATTTTTCCTATTAAACTTCATCTCAGCAATCTTACAGCCAATGAATTCCAATATTTTTCTTGGCTCTTCATATATACTCATATATCTTCCTAAATAGCAAGGATCATGAAAAGTCACTATTTTTTCTATTTTTTTCTTGAGTTTCAATTTTCCCTCTTTGATAGCTTTGTAAATTGTTTGTGATACATGCTCAACTTTAATATTCCATTCTTTAAGCAAAAGAGGGTAGTCTTGAGAAAATGTTTTACAGCAAGCGGGACAATTAGAAATTATTTTTGTAACCCTATGCTCTTTGAAAACATGATAATTCTTTCTTGCCAAATCCTCTGCTGTTTTCTTATAACCAGCATTTAAAGCTGGTGAACCACAACAAACTTCTTTTTCTTTTAGTTCAATAAAATCTATTCCAATTGCTTTCAAAATTTTTTCATAATTTTCTTTCAAATCTTTTCCTACAAACTTTGTTAGACAGCCAGGATAGTAAAGAATGTTTCCACCAAGAATTTTATCTAAAATCTTCATTCACAACCACCCTACAAGAATGTTTAATCCTAACAAAATCATTATTATGCCTGCAGTTAGTCTCATGTACTTTCTGAACTCTAATCTCTTCTTTTCAGCCTCTTCTACCTTTGCAAAACCAAGATAGAATATCAGAGTTAGTAGAATTAGTGGAGAAACAAAAAAGATGTTGTACCAAAGAATGTAAAGAATGTTTTCAATTCCTTGAATTCCCTTGCTTGCTAGTAAAGTTGTGTAGAAGAATGGGAATGCTCCTGCACAAGGAATTTCCACTAAAGCTACTAACAATCCTAGAATTAAGGCAGAAGGAATTGTAGCGGATTTAATTAACTTTTCTATATAAGGGGAAGTGGATTTTGGAATTTCTAATGAGAAACCTTTGCCATAGAAAAAGAAATCTTTTATTTCTATTATTCCGAAAATTATTAGAGCTACTCCAACTACTTTTTCGATTAATGATAGATTACCAACATAGTAAATTACATTCAATATTCCAAACATGAAAAGAGCATAGATGACAAAAATCATCAGAGAATAAATAGTACCAATAATCAAACACTTTCTTTTTGATCCCAAACCCATTAGATATGCTATGAGAAAGAATAGAACAGATAGAGCACAAGGATTGAAAGCACCATCCATCAATCCAAGAATCATACCAAGAATGATAACAGGAGTTTCTCCACTTATTTTACCAATTAAAGGAACCTGAACTTCCTGAGCTAAAACAAAAGGTAGCAAAAGAAAAGCAAAAAGAAAAGAAATTATTCCTTTCTTCATTTTGATTTTAATTTTATTTCTTTTATTTTTCAATACTACAAAGATGGTTCCTATAGCAATTGTAAGAATGACAGCTAGAATTGTGTTGGAGAACAAGTTCATTGAAGTGTTCGTCGACCGTGAAACTGGAGTGAATGGTTGGTTTATAGCAGAAGAATGAGATGGAGAAATTTCAGAAGGACAAGCTACTCCACCTTTTTCTACATATTCTTTGATAGCTTTCTCTATTACGCTGCTATACCCAATGAAAGCATTGTATTGGGAGTTGAAAATTTCTTGATCCCCATAAGCAAATCCTACAAAAACTTTATTGCCAATAAAAGTCATCGGAACTCCAATTGGCTGTGCTTTGTACTTCTTACTAATTTGATACCAAAGGTTTGAATTATCCGGATTACCTACTTCAAATTCGTGTAAATCAATTGGATACTTTTGTGCAAGTTGTTGCAAAAAAGGTTTTGCTTGTGCGCAATGAGGACATCCACTACTATAGAAAAAGAAAACACATACTGTATTGTTTTCAGTTGCAAATGCTATATTAAAGCTGTTCGATAAAACAGAAAGTAAAAATACAAGAACACTTATCAACAATATTTTCTTCATTTTATTATCCTCCTAGCAACAATACAATTTGTCTGGAATCTCCTTTTCTTTTATAGTTTCACCAAATGGATTACCAACACTTTCCAGATTCTCAATCATCTCAAAGTTTGTCTTAGTTGTCAAGTTGCTCTTTACAGCAATTTCTCTAACTTTTCTTATCAAAGATGGAATATCGATGCTTAAAGGACATTGTTCCTTACAAGCTGAACAAGTCGTACAATAAAACAATCCTCTTTCAAAAGCTTTCTCTATTCCGAAAATGAAAGAAATCAAACTTACACCTCTTCCACCAAAATATTTGTAACCATAATTGTCAAAAATTTGTCTATAAACTGGGCAAAAGTAAAGACAAGCTCCACAATTTATGCAATACAAAATTTCCTCTAAACCTTCTTCTATTATTTTGCTTCTTCCATTGTCTAATAAAATCAAATAAACTTCTTTTGGACCATGCGCTCCATAAACAATTTGCTTTTGAATATCTGCTGTTTTGCTTGGCGAAGATATGACATTAATGTATGTTGGTAATGATACACCAGTTCCATAAATTGCTAAAGCTTTGCAAATAGTTATAGCATCTTGCATTGACGGAACTATTTTATCAATGCTAGCAACTATTATGTGTTTTTCAGGTAGTCTAGAGACAAGAGAAATATTACCTTCATTTTCGATGATAAAAATTCCTCCATCTGCAGAAATAACATTGGCCCCAGTCAAACCAATTTTGGCTTTCGATATCTTTTCTCTCAAGTAGCTTCTAACCCATTTTACTATTTCTTCTGGCCTTTCTTCTAGTTTCACTCCAAACTTTTTCTCTACAACTCTAACTATCCTATCAACAGTTAAATGTAAGGCTGGAGTAACAGGATGAACACTACTCTCTTTACAAATTTGCACGAGAAAATCACCACAATCTGTTTCTATAATTTCATTTCTTTTTTCTAAATCCTCTATTCCAATTTCATTTATGACATTAGATTTTGACTTGACAATAGTTTCTCCTTCAGGAATCAATTTCAAAAGAATTTCTTTAGCTTCTTTCGAATCTTTAGCTTCAAAAACTTGAACTCCTTGTTTTTTCAAATTCTCTATTGCTTTAGCTTTCAAAGCAGACAAATTTTTTATTGAATATTCTTTTATTCTTCTGAGGTCCTTCTTTAGAGCTTCTTCATCTATTTCTTCCAAAGCTTTTTGTCTATTTGTTAAATAGGTTTGAAATGCCAAATTGAAGCCTTTTTTTGCTTCTCTAATTCTTTCGCTTTCTAAAATTTCCTTCAATTCCATGAAAAAATTTATTTTGAAACCTTATTTAAGTGTTGGTTTCAATTTTTGAAACCTTATATTTATAGGCTATAAAAGCAAGTATGCAACTAAAAAGAAAATTGATTATCTT
>JAJHRL010000001.1 GCA_020832825.1 Candidatus Aenigmatarchaeota archaeon
CCTTTTATTCCACCCATACTTTTCATGAGTTTTTTCATCTTGAAATATTGGTCTAAAAGTTCTCTAACTTCTTCTTCTTTCGTTCCACTCCCCTTAGCAATTCTCCTTATTCTACTCTCGTTTATTATTTCTGGATTTTTTCTTTCTTCTGGTGTCATGGATTGCATCATATATTTCCATTTTTTCATTTTCTCTTCTTGCTGCTTTAGCAAGTCTTTCGGTAAACTTAATCCTGGAATCATTGATATTATGTTCGATAGCGGACCCATGCTTCTTATTGATTCGATTTGTTCGATAAAGTCTTCAAGAGTAAATTCCCCTTCTACAATTTTTTCAACCTTTTCAGGCTTAACAACTTCTCTTGCTTTCTCAAGTAAAGTCTCTAGATCACCAAGACCAAGCATTCTAGAAACAAATCTTTTCGGATCATATTTCTCAAAAGCGTCAATTTTTTCACCAACACCTATAAACTTAACTTTTGCACCAGTCACACTACAAGCAGCTATTGCTGCGCCACCTTTTGCTGAAGAGTCCATCTTTGTTATTATAATTCCAGTTATTCCAACAAGTTTATTGAATTCTTCAGCCTGTTTTCTTGCTACCTTTCCTATGTCAGCAGGTAAAACCAATAGAACTTCATCGGGCTTTATTATCTCTTCTAATTTCTTGAGTTCATTCGCTAATTCTTCGTTTAAGGCATCTCTACCTGCAGTATCGTAAATAACGTAATCATAGTCTTTGAACTTCTCTAAACTCTTTTTTGCTACCTCAAAAGCGTCTTTACCAATCAAAATTTTTATATTTATCTTTTCGGCAATTTGCTTCAATTGTTCAGGAGCTGCTGGCCTATGGTAATCCAATCCAACAAGAGCAACTTTACCTCTCTTTTTTAAATAATATGCAAGTTTTCCAGCTGTTGTTGTTTTCCCGCTTCCAAAAAGACCAACCAACATTATTTTTTTTCCTTTTATATCTGTTGCTTCTTTTCCAAGAATTGAGACTAACTCATCATAAACTACCTTTATCAAATATTCTTTAAGCGTCAATCCTTCTGGAATTTTTTCCTTTAACACCTTTCTCCTTACAGTCTCGATAAAGTTATTTGTTATCTCTACATCAACATCAGACTGTAAAAAGATAATTCTTAGTTCTTTTAAAAATTCTTCTACAGCTTTTTCATCGACACTACTTTTTCCAATTATTTTTCTTATTGCGTTTTTCAGTCCCTCAGAGAATAGTTCTAACATAAATCAACATTTCCTTCTAACAATTTATTCTCTTTAAAAACCTAACAAGTTATTCAAAAACTCTTCTTTATCAAAATACTTTATGTCTTCATAGTTTTGCCCATCGCAAACAAAAAGTATCGGTTTTTTAAGTAGGTAAGAAACAGATAGTATTGCTCCACCTTTTTCATTAACATCAAGCTTCGTGAAAACTACAGCATCAACTCCAATTTCGTTGAAGAACTTTGCTTGATTTACAGCATCATTTCCAGTTAAACTATCTATAACTAAAACCTTTAAATCAGGCTTATTAACTCTCACAATTTTCTTTAATTCCTCCATAAGGTTTTCATTTGTATAACTTCTGCCTGCAGTATCAGCGAGAACAACATCTATTTTCTTAGCTTCAGCATACTTTCTTGCATCAAAAATTACTGCAGCAGGATCAGCTCCATACTTTTGCTTTATAATTGGTACCCCAATTCTTTTAGCATGCTCTTCCAATTGTTCAATTGAGGCCGCTCTAAAAGTATCTCCGGCAGCTAACACACAACTAAATCCTTTTTTTATCAACAGATTAGCTACCTTGGCAATTGTCGTCGTTTTACCAGAACCATTAAAGCCAAAGAACACAATTAAATAGGGTCTTTTTCTCCTTATTTCATCTTCTAAACTAATTTTTGGCAGGTCTAAGATTTCATTTAAACTTCTTCTTATTGCTTCAATCACTATTTCCTTTTCCCTACCTCTTTTTACCTCTTTTCCGTCTAGTTCTTTTATTAAACTTTCTTTCAAGTTCCTAGCAATTTCGTAGGCAACATCAGCTTCAATAAGGCTTATTTCTAAATCACTTAATATAGCTTCCAATTCTTCACGAGTTAGCTTTTTCTCTATAACTCTTTTTATTATACCTTCTTTAAGCGTTAGAAAAAACCTCTTATCTTTCTCAGCTTTTTTCTCTTCTTCACTTCGACTTTCTGCTTCAACACCTTTTCCTAAAATTTTCTCTGTTAATTCTTTCAGTTTCTTTTTCAGAACCTCAAACATTTAACTTCCCTTCTTAATTCCTTCTGCTAATTTCTTTTGTTGGGAGACAATGTTTTCTATTTCTTTCTCTATTTCCTTTATAGCACTCTTTAGCGTGTCTTCTCTTTTTCTAAGGATGTTAACTACATCTTTCTTATCTACCTCAACTAAAACTCTAGCACCTATGCTAACTAAAAATCTCTCTTTCATTACTTTTCCCCAACAGTAAACTCCACTCCCAACAGAAAATAGAGAGTCGACATTTTCTTTAAGCTCTTCTAGAGAGGATAGTGTATCTTCTATCTCCTCTATCTTTTCCAGTATTTCATTTCTTTCTTTCAAAAGAGCTTCTAGCTTTGCTTGTAACTCCGAGTATTTAATTATCATTTCCTTTCTTTCTCTTTCTTCGTTCATACAATCACAACTGCTTAAAACATTTTATAAGAAAGCTTAACTTGTTTACTTCTATTTCCTTGTTATCGTTTACTCTTTTATGGTTCATTTTTTTCTCCATTATAGGAATTGTAAACTTGAAACATATAGCTTTACTCTACAGCATAGTTTTATAAAAGCAAGTGATAAAAATATATTGGTTGGCGGCCAGATCGGGAGGGAAACACCCGGTCTCGTTCCGATCCCGGAAGTTAAGCCTCCCGGAGGTGTGGAAAGTACTGCTCCGCATGGAGCGGGAAATTCACGTCGCCGCCAACCGAATTTATTTTTTACAAAAGATTTAACTTCGAAGGAGACTTAAAATTATAGATGCCCTCGTCGTCTAGTGGCCTAGGATGCAGGCCTGTCACGCCTGAGACCCGGGTTCGAATCCCGGCGGGGGCGAATTCTTTTTGGGATATGTACATCTTTTTGACGCTTTTGATAGAGGGCTCAATTTTTATCAGTCTTTAAATCCTTTAAACAAGTACATAATTATATGTACATAGAGTCATATATGTCGGATAATAAACAGAATTATGAGAATAGAAAAAGGAGCGGTGTTTCAGGTAGTATAACACCATATTTAAGTGATTTAAAGAACAATTTAAAAAAAAGGTTTAAGAAATATGTTGGTACAGGAATAGTATTAGTTGCTATAGGAGCAGGACTTGTATTTTTAAATGCGACACTAGGAGCATTTGTTGGTGCTCTTTTTGGAGAAATCTTAGATCATATACCATATCTTAATACTGCTATTTCAGATACACTAAATACTATGTTTCACACAAACTATTTCACGGGAAATTTGGACAAAGTTGGTGCTACTCTAGGATTTGTTGCTGGATTTTTCAAAGGCTACAACATACAATTAAAATATAAAATATAACAAAAAAGAAAAAAAAGTAGATCAAGATTTTACTGTATCGTGTATCCTCCATCACTTATTATAACCTGCCCTGTTATATTGCTAGATTCGTCTGAAGCTAAAAATACTGCCAAGTTTGCTATATCTTCTGGCTTACCCCATCTTCCAATTGGAATTGTTTTTTTGATATTTTCATAAAGCTCCTTTCCTAGAGCCATGGTTCCAGGAGTTTCTATTGGGCCTGGGGCTATTGCATTAACGTTTATTCCGTAAGGTGCTAACTCTAAAGCTAAAGCTCTTGTAAAACCACTCATTCCTCCTTTACTAGCGCAATAATGAGTCAATTGTGGAAATCCAACAACAGTTCCGGCAATTGAAGTTATGTTGATTATTTTTCCATATTTTTGTTTTATCATCGTTTCAACGACAGCCTTTGTGCAATTGAAAGTTCCTTTAAGATTTACGTTAATAACTTTATCCCAATCGCTTTCTGTCATCTCAACAAAAGGTTTGAATGGATAGATTCCTGCATTGTTTACTAGTATGTCTATTCTACCAAAAGCTCTTAAAGTTTCTTCAGCCATTTTCTTCGCATCTTCCATCTTAGAAACATCTACCTTTATTGCAATTGCTTCTCTTCCCATTTTCTTTATCTCTTCAGCCACTTCTTTCTCTTTACCTGTTATATCAGTTACTACAACTTTTGCTCCTTCTCTCGCAAAAGCAAGGGCGATTTCTTTTCCTATTCCTTGACCAGCGCCAGTTATTATTGCGACTTTATCCTTAAGTTTCATAGGTTGTTTTTATTTCTCTTAATTTAAAGCTAAAGCTTCCTGTAGCATTTTCCGTCTTTTCCAACGTAGAAACCTTCAGGACAAGTTACGCAGATATTATTATAAGTTTGATAACCTGGAGGACATTCTAAACAAGTTTTGTTATCTGAAGCAAGCCCAGTTCCAATAGGACAAGCGTTAACACATTTGTTATTATAAGTGAAGGGATACTCATTTGAACATTCTAAGCAAAGATAATTTTTACTTCCAATTCCCGTACCTCCTGGACACCTAGAATAACAAGAGCCATTGTAGTAAAATGGGTACTCTTTTTTGCATGGATTCTTGCAATAGTATTTTACTGTTGAAGTGTTTAGTGCATTTAAACAATCATCAACAATTCTTCCAACTTTGTATGTGGTATCGAATGGTATCCAAATTCCATCTTCAACTTCAAAATATTGAAATTCTTTTTCGTTTGAATAGAATGAAAGCTCATTGATCACCTCTTCAACATTTCTTGTCGGGAAGAAAACTTCGCTCCAAGCATGCTGACAACCTTCAACATATCTTACTCTAACAACGCTTCCAATTGATGCACTCATAGAAGCAAAAAGTATAGCTTGATCGTCGCACTTCCCAGCTTTCAACTCGAGAGTTTTTGTTGGTAACATAGCTTCTGAATAGCTTCCTGGCAAGTATCTTATGTTTTCTTTTATCCAATTGTAAATTTTAAAGTTGTATAGAAGGTAAGGAAAAGCCGAAGCTCCGTAATTTGGCAAAATAGAAATTGTAAAACTTTTCAAGCTTTCTGAGTCTATTTTATCCTCACAATCATAATTTACAAAAGCTTTGATTAGTTTATCGTATAGATAGCTGACATTTGGCTGATAATATATACATTTTCCAGTTTTGTTCTCGTAGCATTCCAAATATCCAATTTCACATTTTTGGTAACAAGAACCTCTGCAAAATATTGGATAATTTTTTGGGCAAATTTCAGATTTATATGAAATTAAAGTTGCTTCTGCTTTCTTTAAACTCTCATTTTCTATTTTAAATTCTATAAGTGGAGAAAATTCTTTTACCGTTTGATTGAATTGATATTCTTCTTGAGTTGGAAATAAATTGCTGAAGTTCTGAAATAAAAAGAATAAGGATATTATTGCAAGAGAAGAGAAAATTAAAAGAACAAGTATTTTGTTTGTCATCCTTCATCCCTTTACAATTAACCCAAGTTCTCCAGCTTTATCTAATGTCTTTTCATGCTCTTCTTTCGTTATCCTTCTGTTTATCTTTTCGTTTTCTAAAGCTTTGAAACAAGGGTAGTACTGATCCATTATGTTAACTATGCAATTTCTACCTAGATTCTTTGAAATCCACTCTAAAATGGGAAAAGTGCAGCATTCAACGTGGCTTGGCAAAATTAAATGTCTTATAACAACTTCAGCTTGCCTACTAGCAATTAAATGATTTCTTGTTACAACACTCCAATAATTTTTCACTTTAGTTAGCTCTTCAGAACATTTTCCAGGTCCAAATTTAAAGTCTGTCAAATAAACATCGACGAAACCGTCCAAAAGCTTCATAGAAATTTCACTCATATACATGTTGCTATTCCAAACGATTGGAACATTTTCGTTTACATGCTCAAAAACTTCTAAAATTTTGTTTAAATATGGAGTAGGTTCCCCACCGACTAAATTCACATTTCTACACCCTTCTCTTCTTCTCTTTTCTATAATCTTTGCTAATACTTTCGGTTCAATTGTCTCGCCTTTTTCTAATCGATAACTTATGGTATAATTTTGGCAGAAAATACATTGCATATTACAAGACCAAAAGAATATTGTGTGAGAAGGAGTAATAAAACTCTCTTCTCCCATGTGGATGAATTCTGAAGAAATTCTAATTTCATTTCCAACTTGACAAAAACCTTTTTGCCCTTTAGTTCTATCAACTTTGCATTTCCATTCACATAGTTGACATTCTTTTACGATTTCATTTGCTATGAGTTTTTTAAGAGTTAAGAGATTTGTTTTATAAAATCTCATTCTTTCAATTTTGCCTTCTTTAAATTCTTTTATTAGATTATCATGCAGCTTCCAAAGTTCTTCTAAACTTGCGCTCTTTGGTATTTCTACTTCAAAACTTTTTAAAAGAAGAAAATTGGCAGGGAGCTTATTGTTAACAATATTAATATATCTCTTCAAAACTTTTTTTACGTTCTCATCTTCGAATGCATAAATTGCATCTGGTCTTAGGTATAGTAGTTCAGGATTTATTTTCTCCACCATATCTAATTTATGAGTGATGAAAATTTTTCGTTTTTCAGAAAGCTGTATGAAGAATATAAAGGGTTTGGAAAAGAGCAGCTGAAAGAAAATTATAAACATTGGATAGGGAATGTAAAGTTACCAGAGAAAAAAGTAGAGGAAATATTTCTCAACTTCAGACTAAAGACATTTTTCACTTTCTTGGATATTCTAAGAACTCTTTACTTTAGCAGAAGCGTTTTCGAGGTAATTAAGAAGTATAATGAAGATATTTGGTTTGGTTTTGAAATCTTAAGTTTTCTTTTGAATAAGAATTTAATCAAGCTAAGAAAAGATAAAGTAATTTTTAGGGAAAAATTTGATTCTTTTTTCATTAAACCGCTAAGCGAGAAAGAGATAATAACCAAGCTTCAAAGAGGCTTAAGAATGAAAATTGATTTGAGTAAGCCTTTACTTTATAATTTGAATAGAAATAGCAAATTCAAATGGAAGGCAAATTATGACCAAATTCCTATAACAACAAAATCTGCAGTCTCATTGCTATCCAAAATATCTTACTATTTTCCTGCAAAGCTAAATTTCGCTTTTCTCGGTGATGACGATTTTCTCTCCATTCCTTTTAAAATAATCTTTAACGTGCCAACATTTTCTCTTGACAAAGATAAAGACTTACTTTCTGAGATTGAGGAAATATGTAAAAAAAGAAATATAGACATCGTTACATTGGAGGCGGATGTTTTAAAACCAAAAAAAATTGGAAGCTTTTACGGTTGTTATACAAACCCACCTTATAATCTTCCTGGTTCCACTCAATTTGTTAGGTTTGCATCGAAACTTATGGGAAAGGAAGGAGGAATTATTTTTCTGGTTCTAGGAAACGATGCTATTGGAAAGAGATTCGTTCATCTTCAAAGAGAAATTGCTAACTTAAATCTTGTAATAAAAGAAGTCCTTCCTTCTACCATCTCCTATGGTTTTTATCCTTATCATAAAGAGGATAAACTTATTTACAAGAAAATGAAGAGATTGGGCGTTAACATTAGAGGGAAAGAAGTATCCTTTGCAGCGCTTTATGTATTAGAGTATGTTGGAAAAGTTAAGAAAACTTTAAGAGAGAAAAGTATTTACTCTTACGTGTGAAAGAAAAAATTTAAGTTAAGAAATTTAATAAAAAATTAGGAGACTTTGGGAGCCATGGGCAGTTCACAAGAAAATGAAGGTAAAACACCTAAATGCAAAGTTGGAAAACTGCAGAATAGATAAAAGTTTGTTTAGTGATGAGTCTTTTGTTAAAAAAGTTCTTGATGAAATCGTTAAAAAATTGAGCATGACGTTTATCGATAAACTATCTTTCAAATTCAATCCGCATGGCTTAAGCATGCTTTATTTGATTGCTGAGAGCCATATAGCAATTCACACCTGGCCTGAACATGAATTAATAGATTTAGAAATAGTGACATGTAAAGAAGAATCAGATGTTATGGAAGGTCTGAAGGTTGCGATGAAGTACTTCAAACCTGAAAAAATAGAAACTAACTACTGGGAATATACGTATGAGGAAAAATAATTTATGGAATTTCCTTTTAATCCAGTAGAAAGAGCTGAAGCCGTTGAAAAAATTGTGATGAAGAATAACAAAAGAAAGTATTATCGTTTTAGATTTGCCCCATATTATGGAGGAATTGTAACTGCAGACACAATTGGTTGTTGCTTTCTTTGTGCTTATTGTTGGAACTATTTTAGAAATTTAAAACCGGAAAATTTTGGAGAGTTTTTCTCTCCAGAAGAAGTTGTTGAAAAGTTAATTAGAATAGCTGAAAGAAAGAATTGTAATAAATTTAGAGTAAGCGGAGGAGAGCCAATACTTGGCAGTAGCTCATTTTCTCATCTTTTAAGAATTCTTGAGTTAATAAAAGAAAAGTTTAGAAAGTTTAGAAGGTTTGAATTCATTATAGAAACAAATGGATTAATTCTCGGATATTATCCTGAGCTGATAAAAAATTTAAAGGAATTCAAAAACTTCATTTTCGTAAGAATTTCGATTAAAGGTTGGGATGAAGATTCTTTTGAAAAGGTTTCTGGTGCTAAGAAAGAGTATTTTACTTACCCTGTTGAAGCTCTTAAGAATTTGAAAAAGAACGGTATAGTAGCTTGGCCTGCTATTATGTATGAAATTTTTGGGGACAATGGTCTAAGAAAAATTAAAGAGAAACTAAAAAATGAAGGAATAGAAACAGAGGTCGAAGTCGAATATTTAGAAAGATATTCATTTGTAGAGGAAAATCTAAGGAAAAGAGGTTTTGGCGTTTATAAAGCTTCGCGATTGAGTTACGACTGTATAACAAAGCTTTAAAAAAATATAGGTAAATTATCTATTATGTTTGAAAAATTTTTTAGATGGTCTTTTGCTATAGGAAAATCTATAATAGAGGCAAAATGTGGTGAAGAAAAGAGAAAGGATCTTCTAAGAAAACTTATTTTTGATATAAGAGGAGAGGATACTCCTGGAAGATTTCTTGAAAGACTTAGTAAAAGATTGACGGAGTATAGAACTAGCCCTCAGTTACATGACCCAAAAAATTATGAAATTTTTGAAGGTGGTGTCGAATGAACATGAAGCATTATAGGGTTGGAGTTCATACATTAGTTGACCTGCTTTATTCTCCTGAAAAGATACTAACACAAACACATTACAGAAAAAACTATGAAAATGGAAGCGCGATACATCTAAAACTTGGGTATACTGGCGGGGAAACGTTCAAAAGGTATTACACGATTGGAAACTACTTGATAGAAGTGATAGGAACTCCAGATAAGATTAATTACAAAGAAGCTTGTGTTGAAGAGTTAAAAACGTACAAAACGGAGAGAACAAGAGAGATACAGAAAGAAAGGGGAAGACTGCAACTACTTATCTACAGCGAGCTAACTGGATTGAGCTGCGCGAAATTAATACTTCACGATGCTGTAAACAATAAGACAGAAACAATTTATTTCAACTTTACAGAAGAAGAAGTCCGAGAAACTGTTAATGAGGCGCTGAGGAGATTCATAAAACTCAGAGAATTTGGAGAAGCCCTGCGTGGTTAGTATGGCTGTCGAAGCTGTCAAAAAGATTTTGAAAAAATATGAGAAGCAAATTGAGAAGTCAACTGAAGTAATAATAACAGATATAGAATATCACGACAGCGATACTGGGGAGATAAGAAGGGAAATAAAAATAAACTACCGAGTTGGCTACTATGAAGGGAAAGAGAAGAAAGGAGGAAGTCACAAAGAATACATAAGGTGATTTAATGGCTCAAGGAGATATTTTGAAAATTCTTAAGCGAAAAACAACAAGCAACAATTAGAGAAATCTTCCAATTAACAAACGTAAACATTTACAGCATTTACAAAAACCTCAAGAGGCTTCAGAAACAAGGCATCGTTTTTTATAATAACGGTATAGTTCGATTAATTCGTAAACAAAAATAACAAAAAACATCGTGAAAAAAACTCGAGGCGAGAGCTAAATATTGGTAGAGCAAATGAACTCTTTCCATTTCCGCTCTTGTTATTTTTACCTCGTTCGCTGGAAATGATAAAAAATCAGGCTTGAATTTTTCTTGCCAAAACTTATCAATTTCATTTTGGATTTTCCCAAACCAAACGAGAAATAGCAAACCCAGATCGGCTAAAAATATAATAATCGCGAGTTGCTTATCTAAGAGAGGGATGGAGCTTAAAGAGGCTTAAGAAAGCACTTGGTTGAAATCAGACTAATGTAGGATTGAAAGAAGAGAGGCTTGAGTGCTATAGGAAATGTATAAAATTGCCAATATCGGATTCTTAGATATGATAAAGAAATTTAGAATCATTTTAGATGAAATTCTACCGGAATTTAAAGAAATCCTACCAAGAGGCTACCAAAAAATTGGAGATATAGTTGTAATATCTTTACACCCAAATCTCATAAAATACGAGAAAAAAATTGGAGAGACAATTCTTAAAAATCTTCCGAATGTTAGGGTTGTTTGCAGAAGAATAGGTCCCGTGAAGGGAGAAATGAAAGAGCCTCAACTAAAAGTGATAGCTGGAGAGGAAAATACAGAGACAATTCACAAAGAAGGGAAGTGTATTTACAAACTTGACGTAAGAAAAATAATGTTTTCAAAAGGAAATATAAACGAAAGACATAGGCTTCAAAAACAAGTGAAGGAAGGAGAGGTTATTGTTGATCTTTTTGCAGGCATTGGTTATTTTTCAATTGGAATAGCAAAATTTTGCAAACCGAAAATAATTTATGCTATTGATGTTAATCCAACTGCAATAGAGTATTTGAAGGAGAACATAAGATTAAATAAAGTTGAAGGGAAAATAGTTCCGATAGTTGGAGATTGTAGGGAAGTTGTTAGAAAATTAGGTAAAATTGCAGACAGAGTTATAATGGGATTTTTACCTGGAACTTACAGATTTCTGGATTCCGCTTTTTCTGTTCTGAAGGAGGAAGGGGGAATAATTCATTATCATGATACTTTTAAAAAGGAAGAGTTATTCGAAAAGCCTATAGAAATACTTAGAAATGCTGCTGAAAGGAATGGGTATAAACTTTCTGAAATCTTGTATAAAGGAATTGTAAAATCTTATGCCCCAAGAATATATCATATTGTCATAGATGCGAAATTCTCTAGGTAATTTTTGCATCTATACAAACTTTATGCATCCTAACTCCAAACCTTCCAACTATTCTTTTGGATAGAACTTCAACTTTTCTTCCCAATTTTTCAGCCTCCTTCATCAAAATTTCTATAGCATCTTGAAAAAGTCTTTCTTCAGAAGAGATAAAATAAAAGTGTAAGATGCCATTCTGCTTCAAGCATTTAATTGCAGTTTCTAAATACTTCCATCCTTCTATCGCGAAAGGCATTATAACTCTATCGCAGCATCCAAAATAATCTTTGCACTTTTCTTCGACATCACCAAGTATTGGGATTATTTTATCTGATAACTTATTTATCCTTATGTTTTCCTGCATGTAATAAAATGCATCCGGGTTTATTTCTATTGCTATTACTTTTCCCACATTTGGTTGTTTCTTACAAATTGCAATCCCATAAACTCCTGTACCTGCAAACATTAACATTACAATTTCATTTGGCTTAACTTGGGATGCTATTCTTTGTCTTTCAGTTGCTTCTCGTGGCGAAAAATAGGCTTTTCTGGGATCTACTTTAATAAGATATCCGTACTCTTTATGAATTACTTCCGTATTTTCGTCGCCTGCTATTAATTCAAGATTATAAAGTCTGTATTTTCCTACTCTTCCTGAAAGCTTTTTTAAAACGCTTTTAACGTTTTTATTAAGCTTCATTATAGCTTCTGCTATTAACTTATCCTTAGATTCAAGCTCTCTTCTAATTTTAACTATAGCTACAGCTTTTCCTTTAGAACCAATTATATCAAAACTCCTGGGAACTAATTTCAATTCTTGTTCGTTCAACTTTTCTTTTAACAGCTCTATAAGCTTCATACAATTTTTAGTTCTGTTATAATTTGCTTGAAGACTCTTCTTATAACTTATCTAAAAACTCACATGAAGTAATGGCTAAAAGTTTACATTTACTAAAGGCTGCGAGCGATTGATGCATTACCTATAACTAATGAAGCCCATGGTAGCTCTCTCTGTAAAAACTTGGATTATTGTTAGCTATTCTAGAATTCAGCATGTTATAATACGAGAATCTTTCTGGCAAAGAATTTTAGAATTGGCTTCTGTTTCTATACAAACTGCAAGAGAAATTGAAACATCTACAAGTTATTGGTGGCGTAACACTCCGACAGTTCCAGATTTAAATTTAGAAGATGCTAAAAAATTGAGAGATCAAATAATCTGTATTTCCAACAAAGCATACAGACCAATTGCAGGAGTATGATTATTGTGTAAACGCAGTTTTTAGTATTTAATTTAATTAACGTCTTTTAACTTCTATAGACTTGCTTCCATTGTATATAAAGGAAAGATTCTTAAATCTATAGCTTTCGCTCCTTACCTCCCTTGCGTGTTTGGAGTTGTTTCCAAGCTATGTTAGTTCTTCAGTTTAATTATGCAATTAACTTCATACTTCTAATCTCTCACGGGTTTGATTCATTGTAGGCATCAAGAAATTTTATAATGAAAGCTAATAGCGTTCTTTCACAGTTCTAATGAAATTAAAAATTTAGCGGTGATCATAAAATTCTAAGAAGAAGAGGTTTAAAAGAAGAAACAGGAAATAATAGAAAATTTATGAAATCTTCCTGATCTACTTGGAGAAATCAATAACAAGAGGTTTTACCAGTTTCTGAGTGAAAGAAAAAATCTATAACTGGATAGCTCACAAAAAATAAGTTACATCACTTTAATTTCTTTTCTAATTTTTGCTCTGTTTCATAAACAAGCTTTCTCGTTTTTGATACAACATCTGGATTTACCGATACAGAATCAATGCCATGTTTAACTAAAAATTCCGTTATTTCTGGGTATACTGATGGCGCCTGACCGCAAATTGATACCGTAACATTTTTTCTGTGAGCTTTTCTAATGAGCTCTTTTATTGCTCTCAAAACGGCTTCATTTCTTTCGTCGAAGTATCCCATATTCGCTAAAATACCAGAATCTCTATCAATTCCTAATACTAGTTGAGTCAAATCATTGCTACCTATGGAGAAGCCATCACAATATTTAGCAAATTTATCTGCTAAGAAAACTATACTTGGAACTTCGGCCATTAACCAGACTTTAAAGGTTTCGCTTCTTTTCAATCCCTCTTCTTCCATTATTTTTAAAGCTTTTTCAACTTCCCAAGTTGTTCTAACGAAAGGCAACATAACCCAAACGTTATCAAGCTTATACTCCTCTCTAACTTTTCTAATTGCTCTACATTCTAGTCTGAAGGCTTTTTCAAATTGCGGCGAAATATAACGAGAAACTCCACGCCATCCTATCATAGGGTTTGCTTCTAGAGGTTCATATTTTTCCCCACCTACCAACTCTCTGTATTCATTTGTCTTGAAGTCGCTAAATCTAACGACAACAAATCTTGGATAAATTGCTCTTGCAACCATTGCTATTCCTTCTGCAAGTTTATCAATATACTTTTGTTCTTCTCCTTTCTCAATCAAGTAATTAGGATGTTCCTTAATCCATTCTGCAATTATAAATTCAATTCTCATCAAGCCAATTCCATCGAATGGTAAGTCTTTGTATTTCTCAATTTCCATCGGGACTCCAAGATTCATCAAAATTTTTGTCCTTGTTTTCAGCTTTGCTGCTTCCTCTGGCGGAACTTCAAGCATTTTTTCTCTTTCTAACAGCTCTTTAATTTCTCCTTCATAAACTAATCCATTTCTTGAATCAAGAGTTATCAGCATGTTATCTTTTAAAACTTCTAATGCATTAGAAGCACCTACTACGCATGGAATGCCAAGTTCTCTTGACACAATTGCAGCATGCGACGTCATACCCCCCTCAGTTGTTATTATTCCGCTAGCAATTCTCATGAATGGGACCCAGTCTGGAGAAGTCATCTTTGTAACGAGTATATCTCCTTTTTCAAGTTTTTGCCTCGCTTCTTCTATTGTTAAACAAACTTTAACTTTTCCAATAGCTACTCCAGGAGAAGCTGGTAAACCTTTTAAAATTGGCGGTTTTTCAACTATTACCTTAGCTTCTTTCTTCTCATAAAATACAGTTACTGGCCTAGATTGCACTAAATAAACTTTTCCATTTTCACTAGCCCATTCAAAATCTTGTGGGAACTGGTAATGTTCTTCCAATTTTCTTGCTAAATCCCAAAGCTGTTTTATTTCATCTTCGGTTAAACACAAAACTTTTCTCATTTCTTCAGGAACTTCCGTTTCTTCTAGTTCTCCACCTTCTTTTGTTACTTTCATTTTTTCTTTAGTACCAATACGAGTTTCTAGGAGCTTTCCACTTTCTTTATCAATAATGTAAGTATCTGGATTAACTTCTCCACTAACAATAGCTTCTCCTTGACCGTAAGAAGCTTCTACAACAATTTTATTTTTCTCTCCAGTAACAGGATGAATTGTAAAACCTATGCCCGCTTTGTATTTTCCTTGCAAATATTCTTCTTTGCTTAAAACTCCGAGCTGTTTTTGAACTACAACTGCAATATAAACTTTTTCATGCTTGAAGCCTTTTTGTTGTCTATAGAATGTTGCTCTTGCGGTAAACAAACTCGCCCAACATTTTTGGACAGCCTTAACCACATTTTCCTTACTTTTTATGTTTATCAAAGTTAGTTGTTGCCCAGCAAAACTAGCATCAGGAACATCTTCAGCGGTAGCAGAACTTCTTACAGCAACATGTTCTTCTTCTTTCCCAAATTCTTTTGACAACTTTTCATAAGCTTCAATTATTTCTCTTTCTATTTCTTCAGGCATCTTAGCGTTTTCAATTAATTCTCTAATCTTTTTTGTATTTTCTTCAAGATTTGTTGGATTGTCGAAATCAGTTTCTTTCAAAATCTTCAAAATTTTTCCTTTAAGTTTTGTTCTCTTCAAAAACTCTTTGTAAGCTTCAGCAGTAACAACAAAAGCTTGGGGAACAGGCAAGCCAGCATTATACATTTCTCCTAGATTAGCAGCTTTTCCTCCAACTAGAGGCAAATCATTTTTTGATAATTCCTTTAACCATCTTACGAATTTCATGAGAATTTATTTCACATTACTATTTAAAAAGATTTCTATGAAGGCTGGAGTACTCTTTAGCGGTGGGAAAGACTCAACTTTGGCTCTGATCAAAGCTAGTAGGGAGCATGAGATAAGGTGCTTAATCTCTGTGATACCAGAAAACCCAGAGAGCTACATGTTTCATGTTCCAAATGTTTCATTAACTAAATACCAAGCAGAAGCAACGGAGATCTCTATAATTCAAAAATTTACAAAAGGAGAAAAGGAGAGAGAATTGAATGATCTAAAAAATGCTATTGGAGAAGCAAAAGAAAAATTTGGAATTGAAGGTATCGTTACAGGAGCTATTAAATCAAATTATCAGTATTCGAGAATAAAAAGAATTTGCGATGAATTAAAACTTGAACTAATATCTCCGCTTTGGCAAATGGATGAGATAGAGGAATTAAAAGAAGTTTTAAAAGAAGGAATAAAAGCGATAATTGTTTCAGTTTCTGCTTATCCTTTGACAAAGGATTTTCTTGGAAAAGAAATAGATGAAGCAGTTGTAAGAAAATTTATCGAATTTAGAGAAAAAGTTGGTTTTAATCCTTCTGGCGAGGGAGGGGAATACGAAACTTTCGTAGTAGATGCACCTATTTTTAAGAAGAAGATCTTTATCGAGGATTTTGACGTCGTTTGGGAAGGGAATTCTGGGTATTTAAGAATTAGGAAGGTAAGCCTATTGGACAAAAATTTAACGCCGGGGGTGGGATTCGAACCCACAAGGGCGTAAAGCCCACCGGTTTTCTTCATATCTCAGATCTCGATAACTCGAGACCGGTGCCATACCAGTTAGGCGACCCCGGCTCATAATAAGTTATTATTAGCAAAATTTAGAAAACTTCGGTTCCCGAATGTTTACCTTCTATTGCTTTTACTATTTCTTTCGGATTTCTACCATCAATTACTATGAGTTTTATTCTCTTTTCTTTCAAGAGCTTTGCTGCTTTTAAGTCGAAAAGCCTATATTCTCCTGGTTTTTGTGGATTCTTAGAAATTATTTTTATAAATTCATCATAGCTTAACCTATCAAACTTCTTTGCATCTGTAAACTTATTCGGATCTTTATCATAAATTCCATCCACATTTGTAGCGTTAACAACAAGATCAGCATTAACTAGAGAAGCAAAGTAAGCCGAATCAAAATCTGTAGAACAGCCAATATCATACCCGGCGCAAACAAGAACTTTCTTTCCAAAATATTTCTTGACTTCTTTTGAAGCTTCCTTTAAACTCTTCCATTTAACAAGGTAGGAATTTTTTATTAATGTAGAAAACGTTGCAGCGTTTATGTGAGTTGCCATTATTCCTATAAAATCAAGCATTTCATTACTTGCTTTAGCTTTTCTAGCTATGCTTTGATAAGTTCTTGCTGTTGTTCCACCGCCACAAACAACGATAACTTTATGCTTTTTTGAAATTTTGTTAATTACATCTGCATACTTCTTAAAATTTTTATAACTCAGCTCTCTTGTAAGTAAGGAGCCGCCAATTGAAATCACAACCTTCATTTTATTTCTATTTTCTCGAATAAAAATTTTTATCAACTAATTAAAGTACCTCTTTAGCCACTGTAATGTAATTCTAATAACACGCATTTTTACACTTTCTCCACTAAATGTGTGGTATAAATCTTTTATTATTACAATCTTTTTTGAAATTTGATTTTTTTGTAAAACTTTATTCCTTCGGAAGGTAGAACCAAACCATCTGATTCTCCATAAATAAATAAAGTTGGTATCTTTATTCTTTTGCAAATTTTTGATACTTTGCTATTATCTACTTCTGGATATTTTTCTGAAACTTGTGTAATAACAGCATCTAAATCTTTTAACATTGAAGTTATGGTTTGGTCTTCAAATCTTCCTTCAGAGTCTCCACTGCCTCTAAAATCAAACCTTAAAACAGCAAACCCATTTTTAGAAAACTCTCTAGCGGCTTTCACGAAGAATGCACCCCAAGTACCTAGTTTATTTGCACTCCATCCACGCATTAATATGACTAAAGGAACCTTTCTCCTTTCCCTTGGAAGATGAAGAATTCCAACTATTTGCTGGTTTTCACACTTAAACGTTAATGGAATCTCATTGCTCCACTCTTCATAATTTCTAATATTTAAGTTCAACTTAAATTATGAAGATTTTCCAAAAAGAGATAAAAGTTAGGACAAAAGGAGCGAACGATTTTATTGATATTACTGAAAAAATTGAAGAAATTGTTAGAGAGACGAAAGTTAAGAACGGAATTGCAGCTTTGAATTCTTTACACAATACTGCTTGTTTGATAATACAAGAAAACGATGGAACAATTTTCGAAGATATGAAAAAACTATTTGATAAGATTTTGCCCTTAAATGAAAAATATAGCCATAGCTATGAAGGAAGTTTAAATGCAACAGCTCACTTAAAATCAAATTTGCTATCTCAATCAATAACACTTCCAATAAAGAATGGAAATCTTGTACTTGGAACATGGCAAAGAATAATATTTGTTGAGCTTTTTGAGCCAAGAGAAAGAACGGTTTTTGTTACAATATTGGGTGAGTGAATGCAGTTAAAAAATATAGAGCTAAGAGAATATCAAAAAAACATAGCCAATACTTGCTTGAAAGGAAATACTTTAGTCGTTTTGCCAACTGGTTTAGGTAAAACTATAATTGCAATTTACGTTGCAGTTAAAAGAATAGAACAATTTCCAGACGGTAAGATATTGTTCATGGCCCCTACTAGACCGCTAAATGCACAGCATGTTAGATCTTTTCTTCAATTTACAGATTTAAGTAACGAGGAGGTGGTTTTACTAACAGGAAAAACAAAGCCAGAAAAAAGAATTGAATTATACAAAAAAGCGAGAGTAATAGTTGCTACTCCACAAACGATAGCAAACGATTTAAAAGAAAATAGAATACATCTAGAAAATTTCGTTCTTGCGGTTTTTGATGAGGCACATAGAGCCGTTAAAGATTATTCATACACCGAAGTTGCAAAAGCGTATTTGATACAATCAAAAAATCCGTTGATAATTGGTCTAACAGCTTCTCCAGGTGGAGAAGAGGAAAGAATAAATGAAGTAATGAAAAACCTTTTTATCAAGTTTGTTGAGATAAGAACAGAGAATGATCCAGACGTAAGACCTTATGTCAAGGAAATTGAAAGAGAATATGTCTATGTTGAATTGCCTCCGGACTTAGAGGAAATAAGAAAGAAACTGCTTGAAGTTTACGATGAAATTTTAGAATGGCTAAAAGAACACATGTTCATAAAATCTAAAGATGTTAAGAAAAAAGAGCTATTGAACCTTCAAAATTCATTGATAGCTAGTTATGAGAGAGGAATGGAAAATCCGATAAACATTTGGGGAATGATAAAAGTTTCGCAAGCTTTGAAAGTATTATATGCTATAGAACTTCTTGAAACACAAGAAATAAGCGTTTTTGCAGAGTATTTGAGAGAACTTCAAGCTAGCAAAAAAAGAGCTGAAAAACTTTTGATAACTCACAAGAATTTGAGAGAGATTTTCAGCAGATTAGATGAGATAGAGAAAAAGTATAAAGTACATCCTAAAATGGAGAAATTGCTTTCGGTAATAAAAGCTATTTTAAGAGAGAATGAAAAAAATAGGGCTATAGTTTTTGCAAATTATAGAGATACTGTCGAAAAAATAAAAAATTTTCTTCTTGAAAATGGAATAAAATCTGAAATGTTAATAGGTCAAGCAAGAAAGCGTGGAAAAGGCTTAAGTCAAAAAGAGCAAATTGAGATCGTAAGAAGATTTGCCAATGGTGAATTTAACGTGTTAGTTTGTTCTAGCATTGGTGAGGAAGGACTTGACATAGCTTCTGTAAATTATGCTATATTCTATGATGCTGTTCCAAGTGAGATAAGGGCAATTCAAAGGAGAGGTAGGGTTGGCCGCCAAGCAGAGGGTAAAGTGATCTTTATTCTAACAAGAGGAAGCAGGGATCAGGCTTATTTCTTTTCTTCCTTAATGAAGGAGAAAAAAATGAAAAAAATGTTGAAAAACATGAAAGTTGTAAGAAGGAAAGGAAGTTTAATAGAATGGTTGAAGTGATTTTATGGAAAAGCAACTTAGCCTAGCAACGAATGCTATTTTAGTAGATTATAGGGAAGAAAAAATTGCCAAACTGCTTGAAGAGATGAAATGTAAAGTAGTGAGAGTTAGCCTGCCAATTGGAGATTTTGTAATAAATGAAATTGGGATTGAAAGAAAAAGCATCGATGATTTCGAATCTTCGATAATAGATGGAAGAATTTTTGAGCAAGCCGGCTTGCTGTCCTCCTCGTATCACAAACCAGTTATAATAGTTGAGGGTTTCAGATCCCCAAATAGGATTCACGAAAATTCGTTCTATGCTACCATAGCATACTTACTTTCAACAGTCAATGTTACAATTCTCAGAACAAGAGATGAAAAAGAAACAGCAAAGATTATTTTTTGGTTAGCGAGAAAGGAGTTCGAGGAAGATAGAGTAGCAGGATACAAAGTAAGAGAAAAAAAGCTTTCTCTAAGAAATATTCAAGAAAGAATAGTAGCGGCATTTCCAGGGATTTCAACCGTGTTAAGCAAGAGAATACTTCGAAAATTTAAAACTTTGCGGAAATTCTTTAATGCAACCGAGAAAGAATTAATGGAAGTTGATGGTATAGGGGAGAAACTTGCGAGAAGAATTAGAAGAATAATAGAAGAAGAATATCAGGTGGTAGATTGAGAAATGTAATAGTTGGCATAGATGCTGGATTGAACTCCGGAGTTGCCATACTCTCTACAGAGGGGGAACTCCTCTTGCTTAACACTTTTAGGGGGTATAATAGAGGTACAATAATAAGGGAGATTTTAAAGATTGGTAGGCCAATCCTTTTAGCGACAGATAGAAAGAAGGCTCCGAAAGCAATAAAAGAGCTGGCAAGTTCTTTTGGCTGTAGAATTTTGCGACCAAAAAGAGATTTAAATAGGGAAGAGAAAGAAGAAATAACAATAGGATATAAGGAGAAGATAAAAGATGATCATCAACTCGATGCCTTATCTTCTGCACTTTATGCTTATAGGAAAGTAAAAAGAAAAATAGAAACAGTTAAACACTTTTTAACAAAAAAAGGATTAATGGAATATTTTGATGAAGCTCTTTATTATCTCTTTAAACTTAGAGATGTGAACTTAGAATGGATAATAAATGAACTTGCTAAAGAGGAAAAAGAAGAGGAAATTGTTCAAAAGAAAGAGAAAAAGAAAGAAGGATTTGTAGAACTTTTTAAAGAGAGGATTGAGTTAGAAAAGGAATTAGAAAGGCTAAGAAAAGAGTTAAACTCTTACAGGAAATTGAAGTTACAGTTTGATGAGTTATTGAAATATAAAGATGGTTTTGAAAAATTGAGTCACTATTTTGAGATTATTAAGAGCATGGAAAAAGCTAGGGGCTTAGGATTAGTACCAGTTTTGCCTCTTGAAAAGATAGAAAACTTGGAAGAACTTGATAGCCATTTATGCCTTGAGGGAAGAGTTGTTTTCTCAAATGATACTTCTGGATTCAAGCTTCTAAACAACTACGGGATAAAATGTCTCCTTACAGAGGTTTCATTCGAGGGAAAAACAAAATATCCTGTATTAAAGATAGAAAAAGGTGAACTAAAGAAAATAGGAAATATTTACGCTATAGAGGAGAAGACACTTGATGAAAAATTAAAAGAAGTAATGAAGGAGGAGATTAGGAGATGGATAGAAGAGGAAAGAGAGAGATAATAATATCGCTTTTGGATTTTGTCGTGACTTTGAATTTACTTTCACTTCCATTTTACTTGATTCTTCACTTCAAGCTAGAGTGGCGTTATTTAAAAATTGTTGAGGCTTTTCTTGTTTCTAAAATTCTAAGAATTATCGGATTAAACTCGTCCACAATTGAAAATCTAATAGTAATCGGCGACAGATTTTATGAAGTTTCTTGGGATTCCACAGGCTGGAAAAGCCTTTACGTGTTTTTTTCCCTGGTAGTTTCCCTTCCCGTTTCTTTTAGAAAGAAAATAAAACCTTTAGCAGTTTGCCTTACGTTGATATTTATTTTCAATTTGGCTAGACTTGTTATCACAATCTACCTTTCATATTTATATCCGCAATCCTTCGACTTCCTTCATCTTGGATTATGGAGGTGGGGATCTTTAATGTTTCTACTCCTACTTTGGTTTATATTTCTCTATTTCCAAAAAAATAATATTGGAGAAGCCAAAAATGTTGTAGGTCTCATGTATGGTCGAAGAAAATCTTAAGTTAAAGTTGCTTGAATTAGAAAAAAGGTTTGTTGAATTAGAAATGAATGTTTCTAAAATAACTGAAATGCTGAAAAAACTCGAATCGGTAAAAGTAGACGAGATACTTGAAAGATTTGAGGAGATAGAAGATTTAGTAATGATAGAGAATGCTGCAGTAACTGAGCTAAAAGAGTTATTAGAAAGGAATGATACGGCTGAGCTAAAAAAGGATGTAGAGGAAACAAAGAGATACTTTGAAGAAAAGATAACTAATCTAAACTCTTCTCTTTCCACTTGTTTGAACGAAATTAGAGAGACTGTTAACAAATCAGTTGCGGATCTCCAAAAATTAAAGGAAATAGAAAAGAAAATAGGAGAAATTGAAGCTCAGCTGTCTTCCTTTCAGAGATTATTAGAAGAGGAAGAGGTATTAAAAGGTCTTGGGATGATTGTAAAGAATCATGATGAGGTTTTAGAAAGTGTTAAGAAGGAAATAGAAGATATAAGGAAGATAAAGGAGAAAATAGAGGAAGAGTTAAGTAAAAGGATACCATCAACTTTACTAGAGGATTTTGTTAAACTTGGAAATGAAGTTTCACTACTAAAAGTTAATATTTCATCACTTTCTAAGCAGGCAGAAGAGATGTACAGGGAGATAAAGCTATTAAAACCAGAAATGATTAGAGAAGCAATAGCTAAGATGAGCGAACTAAAAATTGAAACAGAGGAAAGAATCAAAGAAATAAACGAAATTGTTGCATCTATCTCTTCACAAAGAGACGAAATAAGAAAGATAGGGGCAATAGAAGCCAAGATTGGTATTGTAGAAAAAAAGATTAATGAAATATCAGCAGAAATGGAAATTTTAAGGAACTCTCTTTCACTTTTCTCCAGCAGGAAAGATTTAGAAAATCTAAAGGAAGAAGTCGAAAACCTTTCCGCAACGCTAAAGCTCTTTGAGAAAGAGTCTGTAAAAAAAGAAGAAATTAGTACATATTCAAGAGAGCTTTCTTCGTTAAAAGAAGATTTTAATAAAATAAGATCTTCCTTAGAAAAACTCAACTTCGAAATCGAAATGACTAAAAACTCTATTCAAGCTATAAGCATGAATATAGAAGGGAAAAAAGTGGCTACAAAAGATGATATAGAAAACATAAAAAGAAAATTCGTAAATCTGGAAGATTTCTCTTCATTACTCTTAGATTTTAGAAAACTACAAGATGAATTTGAGAAATGTAGGATGAATTTGTTAAGTAGTGTAAGTAGAGAAGAAGTACAAACACTACTTAAGGAAATAGAAAATATAAAAGGCGAAATAGAAAGGATGAAAAAAGAGCTAATTTCACATGAAATTATACAGCAGATTGCAAATAAACTTTCATTACTAGAAGTTAGAATAAGCGAGTTAGAGAAAGAACTTGAGGCAAAACCACGTCCGGTTATCCTGGAATGATTCAAATTACTAGTGTCTAAATAATCTTAAATTTTCCCTTTAAAAACTCAATTAATCCTTTTTTTATCTCATTCAAAAATCCAACTTTTTTTATCTCTTCCACACCAAAAAGTTTGTTCGCTAGTCTTTTTATTGCGAGACTTGCTTTTGTTTCAGGAAAAATTTCAATAAACGGTTTTCCAAGTGAAAGAGAATATTCGACATTTTCGTCGTAAGGAACGCATTCAACAACTTTAATTCCCGTTATAGCTTCTATCTCTCTTTTACTTAACTCATAGTTTTTCCCCTTTACCATGTTTACCACAATCCCTAATGTCTCAATATTCAGTTCGCTTACTATTTTCCTCATTCTTAGAATATCTGCAATTGAGCACATGAATGGAGTAGTTACTATAAGTACAGCATCGACTGAAGTTAGAACACTCATTGCTTCTCTTCCAAATCCTGGGGCAGAGTCCAAAAAAACAAACTCAGATTTTATGTTTCGTATTGCTCTTGGTAATGCTGCTAAATCTATATAATTTAAATCCTCCAATCTCAATGAAGCAGGTACGATATTTAAATTCCTGTACTTATAGGTAACCTCCCATAACTCAGCTTCACCTCTTAACACATTATTTAAAGTTTTAACAAAGCCATAAAAACCGAAGTTAAAATTTAGATGCGATGTCGTAACATTACAGTCTACAAGCGTAACATCTCGTCCCATCTGAGAAAGATAGTAACTCAAGTTAGAGGCAATGGTAGTTTTACCTACGCCTCCCTTACCAGAAACAATTCCTACTATCATAGTTCAAATTAAGCTTTCGTAGATTTTTAATGTTTCTTTTGCAGTTCTTTCTATTGTAAAATTTTCTATAACCCTTTTCCTTCCGTTTTTCCCCCACTTTTTGGCCTCTTCATAATTTTCTAGTACCACTCTAATCCCCCATGCGATATCATGGGGGTCCTCTCCATTGACATGTACCCCGCATCTTTCCTCACCACTTGGAATGACCTGTTCTCTTAACCCACTTATTCCTCTAGCCCCCACAACAACAGGTCTTTCCATGCTCATAGCCTCCAGGCTAACAATCCCAAAAGGTTCGCTAATACTCGGGAATACACAGACATCAGCAAGGGCATAGTGTGCTATCCTTTCTTCTTCACTTACCCATTCGCTCCTTATTTCTACTTTTTCGCCTAGTCCCAAAGATTGTTTTAGCTGTATCAAGTCCGAGTAACTTTCTCCCTTTCCAAGAATTACCAGTTTAACATTCGGGAAATCTTTTACTATCTCAGGCATTGCTCTTATTAAGTTCGTTACACCTTTTATCCATGTCAATCTGCCTATGAAGAGGATTACTCTTTCTTCTTTGATCTTATACCTCTCTTTTAGCTTGTCAACAAGTCTCCAATTAACATTCTTTAAAGAATATTTTTCCACGTCTATACCGTTATACACCACATTTAGCTTTTCTCTTGGATATCCTAGATTCTCTAAGAATTCTTTCATAGAGTAAGAGACTGTTATTATTTTGTCGGCCTTTCTTGCAGCCTCCCTTTCAATTTCCTTTACGACTTCCGAACCACCACCCAGAGATCTTTGCTCCTCAATAGAATGAATATGAAAAACAGTTGGTAATTGTGTATTGTCTTTAATCATAATTCCAGCAAACCCGGCTAGCCAATCGTGAAAAGAGACGATGTCAAAATTCCTTTTCTCCTTTCTCACAAGCTGGTTAACAAATTTCGATGCAGAAAGGTAGTTAAAAGCGAAAATATCTGAGAAAAATTTTATATGATGACCCCACCTTCTCAAATCCTCCTTAACGAAAAGTGGGAAGATTCTGCTACTATCTAAGATTAAGGGCCGATGAATCTCTATACCATTCCAATCTTCTCTTGATGGAAGATTTCCGTCATTTAAAGTAAATACCACAACCTCATGTCCCATTTCTACAAATTTCTTCGTTATTTCTATTGCATATGTTCCTAAACCGCCTACAAGCCATGGCCAGAACTCCCAGCAAAAAAAAGCAATCCTCATTTACATCTTTAAAGCCTGCAAATAAACCTTTGATACATATTCCTTTGCTGTATATTTCATGTCTACTTCTGTTTTAAAGGCATTCCACATCACTTTCTTCCATTTTTCTTTGTTCCAAAAAATTCTGTTAATTTTCTCCATTTTTCTCATAAAGGCTTCAGGCGAGTATTCTTCTTTCCAAACTAGAAAACCATTTCCAGTTTCTAATATTTCATCAAATTCTTTTATTACCTCGGCCAGCCCACCAGTCTTAGTTCCTAGACAAGGAGTGGCATTTACCATGGACATCATATAGCCGGTTCCACAAGGTTCTTTATTGGGTATTGACGGATATAAAAGAAGGTCGCCACCCGCATACATCATCTTTGCTAACTCTTCGTCAAATGAATAAATGAAAACAAAATTTTCAAGCTTTTTGTGTAACTCAAAAAATTTTCTTGCCCAGGCTTGTCCTACATCATCATTCGGATGAGCCATTCCCAATACTACGAACTGAATTCCAAGTTTATTATGCATCTCCTCTATTAGTGGCATTATCGTATCAAATCCTTTCTGACTGCTAAGTCTTCTTGGCATTATTACTATCATTTTGTTCTCGTCTAATTTCTTTCCTGTTCTCGCCTTTATCTCTCTTATTAACCTCTTCTTTTCCTCCATTTTTAGCTCCAATATGTTCTCTGGAGTTGCATTTCTGTAATTTTGAGACCTCCAGTATTCGACGTCAATTCCATTTAGAATTCCAAATACATTTTTTCTTACGAAGACTTCTCTCATTCCTTCTCCTTCTACTTTTAGATTTATAGCATAATCTTCACTAACTGTGTTAACTATCTCGCTGTTACTCACGCCCGCGTATAAGAGGTTGATGTTCCCGTTCCAAATCAATCTTTCGAGAGAAAAAGAATGAAGGTTTAATATGTTTCTCCTCTCAATAGGATGAATTTGTTGATATGCTAGGCCGGCATTATGAATTGTAAAGACAAATTTGGCTTTCGAAAAGGTTAAATAGGAAGGATCATCCTTGACGTAGATTGGTATCAAACTTGTTAGCGCATCATTTAAGTGTATGATAGACGGCTTAATATCTAATAGTTTTAATGCCTCGAGAAGACCTTTCGCGAGGAAGATTGCAAACTTTAGAAGATCACCAACATAAAGTGCTTCCGTTAATTCTTCGTTAAAGAGGAAGATGAACTTTGCACCATATTTCTCTGTTGTAAAGACTTTAACTTTGTACTTTTTCCCTATTTCTATCTCAATTTCTCCAATTTTCTCTAAGTTTAAATCAGAATAATCTATTTCTTTTTTGTATGAGTCAAATACAAGATATTTGTATAGGCATGAACCAACTACCATGTTTAGGCCAAGTTCACTCAAGGCTTTTACGAGTTCTTCGGCCACTTGGCCTAAACCGCCTGCTCTTGATTTAAAAGTTTTCAACTCGGGGGAAACAAAGAAGATCACTTTATCTTTAAGTTCTTTAAGTTCATTCATAAGAGGAATTGTTTTTATTCTAAATAAATCTGCTAAAAAACCTCTCGATCTGTTTCTTGAGTCTTTTTAAACTGTTCTTTGTTTCCCCCTGAATATAAACTCTGATAGCAGGCTCTGTATTTGATGCTCTGATAAGAAACCAATTTTTTTCGTTTATGATTACCTTAATTCCGTCCGTAGTAATAATTTCGAATTCCCTACCTATAGTCTCCTTAAGTTTTTCGATTATTTGATATTTTCTTCCTTCTGGAACGGTTACTTTGAAGGTTTCGGAATGGAGTTCAGGATATTCTGATGCTAGCTCAGAAAGTTTCTTTCCTTCTCTTTTAATAATTCTTATCATCAAGAGAAATGAATAAAAAGCATCTTCCATAAAGTTTGTAGACTTGAAATAGAAATGTGAAGAAATCTCCCCACCCACATCCGCGTTGTTCTTTCTCATTTCATTTATTATGAAGGTTCTACCGACTCTACTTTCTATTCCTTCTATGTTGAGGGTTTTGAGTAAAGTCTTGAAAAAAGGAGGGAAAGAAACTTCATATACTACTTTCCTAGGTAACATAAACTTAGAGAAAATGTAAAGAATCTTATCTCCACTCATTATTTTTCCATTTTCATCTAGAAACACGATCCTATCTGCATCTCCGTCAAAAGCAACACCCATTATGCATTTTTTCTCTCTTACTATTTTGGCTAGCTTCTTTAGATTTTCCTTTGTCGGTTCTGGGGGATGGGAGGGAAAGTTACCATCAATTTCTTTGTTTACTTCGATTGTATTTACTCTATTTTTTATGATTTCTGAGAAGACTATACTCCCGCATCCATTCGAGTAGTCTATACAAACGTTTTCGTCAAATTCTTCTACATATGCTTCAAGAAACATTCTATGCTCATTTTTCATTTCAGAAACATCTATATAGCTTCCTTTCCTTTCTCCCTTTCTTCCTCCTACTTTTTTAAAGATTCTTTCTATCTCTTCTAAACCAAACCCCATCCCAATGCTATTCCCAAGCCCATCATAAACTTTTACTCCATTGAACTCTTTCGGGTTATGAGATGCGGTAACTAATAGACCGAAGTCGAATTTTTTGCTTGAAATTAAAAAATTGAAAGTAGAAGTAGATACGATACCTAGGTCATGAACATTTATTCCTTCTTCTATTAAGCCATTTATCAACGCTTTTTTAAGCGAAGGGGTAGAAAGTCTTCCGTCTCCACCAACTAGTGCATCTCTTCCGTTGAAATACTTCGCACAAGCTCTTCCTATTCTATAGCATACTTTCTCATTAATCTCTGTAGGATAAATACCTCTAATATCATACTCCTTGAAAATACTCATACTACAACTTAAATTTCTCGCTTAAAAAAGAAATTATGATAAATGTTACCTCAATTGGAGATGTAAACGTTGATATTCTTAGCGAGGCTGTAGAAAAGTTTGAAGAAAATAACGAACAAAAAATTGTTGAGCAAATTAAGTTAAAAGTTGGAGGGGGAGCAGCAAACTTTGCTTGTTGGCTAAGAAAACTCGGTATGAAGGTCAGACTAATAGGAGCAGTAGGAAACGATATGTTTGGAGAGTTTATAAAAGAGGAGTTGAAGAAAATTGGAGTTGATGCGAGATTAGTTACGCTTAAGGAGAGAACGGGGATAACTATTGGTATTCAGTTTAAGGATGGGAGCAAAAGGCTAGTGACATTTAGAGGAACAAATAGGTTGCTCTCTTTTCAACACATAAACATATCTGAAATAGATGGCGACATTGTATATTTTAGTGGCTACAATCTGTTAGAGAATTTAAGAAAAGAATTGCCTAAACTTTTTGAGAAGATAAAGAGAGAGGGCAAAATTATATCTCTCGATCCAGACTTAAAAGCAGGTATCACCTTCGAAAAGAGTGAGTTTTTCGAGGTTGCAAAGTACGTTGACATAATGTTTTTGAACGAAAAAGAAGCACGCCTTATTTCAAATAATTTTAAATGGTTCAAAGGAAGAACACTTGTAATAAAGAGAGGAAGGAAAGGAGCAATTGGTATAGAAAATGGAGAACGCGTCGAAGTAAGTGGGAAAGAGGTTGAGGTAAAAAATCCAACGGGTGCTGGCGATGTGTTTAACGCGGCTTTCATTCACCATTACTACTATGGCTATGAGCTGAGAGAATGCCTCGAATTTGCCAACAGTGAGGCTGCAGAATATATCCAAAACTTCTAAATTTCGATTCGAAAAATATGAATGAAACTGAAAATTTTACTACCTACTTTAAGAAGGAAAAGAAGATATATTCTCTTCAAAGTAATCTCTGAGCAAAAAATTGAATATTTATCCTTTAAAGAGCTTTTGATTTCAACTTTTCTAAAGTTTTACGGAGAACATACTTTTGCTAGGTTCGATTTTAGGCTACTAGATGAGAGATGGAATGAAAATGAACAAATTGGAATAGCGAGATGTGCTCATAACTTTGTTCCAAATACTATAGTAGTGTTTGGCTTGCTACAAAGGCTAGGCGACATTAGAATAAATGTTAAAATTTTAAAAATATCTGGAACTATTAACTCTTTGCTAAAGAATTTAAGGACAAAAGATAAAAGAAAATAGTTGGTGAGTGTATGCCTGAAGAAGGTTTTCCCGAAGCTATGGGCTATGATAGAACTATTGCTATGTTTTCCCCAGATGGAAGACTTTTCCAAGTTGAGTACGCAAAAGAAGCTGTAAAAAGAGGAATAACTGCACTAGGCATAGTATTTAACAAGGGCGTAATTTTAGCAACAGCTAAAGTTCTCGATGAACTAATGGCACCAACATCAATCGAGAAAGTATTTCAGGTAGATGATCACATTGGTGCTGTAGCTTCGGGCTATCTCGCTGACGCTAGAGTACTAGTTGATTTTGCAAGAATAGTTGCTCAAAGACATCAGATAACCTATGAAGAACCAATAGATGTTTGGACATTAGCCAAAGAGGTTGGAAATAGAATGCAACTTTTAACACAATATGGTGGTTTAAGACCTTATGGTGTAACAATAATTTTTGGTGGAGAGGATCATACTGGAGCTCATTTAATTGAGGCCGATCCATCTGGGATGCTTTTCGAGTGGTATGCTTACGCAATCGGAAGGGGTGCACCTACTGCCATGAAAATGTTCAGAGAAGAATGGAAACCGTCTATAACTAAAAAAGATGCAATAAAATTGGCAATGGATGTATTGGAAAAAACGGAGAAGATAAAAGAAGGGAAAAAAATAGATTTGGCTGTTATAGAAAATCGGAAGTTTAAGATTCTTGAGGAGGAAGAAATAAAGAAAATTCTAAAGTGATGTCTTTATGATAAGCATTGACAAGGCTGTAGTAGCAAGATTGAAAGTTAGAGGGATGAATTTTGAAGTCCTTGTAGATCCAAGGAAAGCGTACGAACTGAAAAAAGGAGCGAATGTTAATATTCAAGATATTCTTGCATATCCAGCTATTTATAGAGATGCTAGAAAGGGGGAAACTGTAAAAAATGAAGAGCTTCAAAAAGCTTTCGGAACAATTGATGTTTATAAAATAGCAGAGGAAATAGTAAAGAAAGGAGAGTTTTCACTAACTACAGAACAAAAAAGAGAATTGATAGAAGAGAAAAAGAATCAGATAGCAACTCTCATTTCTAAAAGAGCAATCAATCCTCAAACTAATACCCCACATCCTCCACAAAGAATTCTTAATGCTATGGAAAAAGCAGGAGTAAATATCGATCCGTTTGTAGATGCTGAAGTTCAAATAGAGAAAGTTCTGAAAGCGATAAAACCCATTTTACCAATAAAGTTTGAAAAATCACTTCTGCAATTAAAAATTCCACCTGAATTTGTTGTAAAAACTTATAACATTATAACAAAGGCAGGAGAAATTAAAAAAGAAGAATATTTAAACGATGGAAGTTTAGTTGTTCAAATCGAAATATTTAGCGGTGTTCAAGATGAATTCTTTAAGAAAATAGCAGAGATTACAAAAGGAAACTTTGAATCGAAGATTTTGAAAAAGGTGGAAGTATGACGCAGAGAGAAATCGTTTTGCCAGGAAGTTATATAGGAGAGAGAAAAGGTAGAAAAATTGTAAATTGTTACGTAGAAGGAGAAAAGGTTTATTCAAAAGTTTTAGGAGTCCTTAAGATTAGTGATGAAGAAATTTGTGTTGTTCCTCTAGCAGGCAAATATTTTCCTAAGGTGGGAGACAGGATTATAGGAAGGATAGAAGAGATAGAGGTTTCTGGTTGGTGGGTGGATATAAATTCTCCTTATATGGCTTTTCTACCACTTAGCGAAGCTGTAGATGAGTTTGTTGATGTTAGAAGAGTTGATTTGAGCAGATTTTATGATATCGATGACATAATATTTTGCAAAATAACGAAAGTAACTAAAAACAAAATAATTCAAGTTAGCATGAAGGATGTGTTAGCAAGAAAACTGTTCGGTGGAATAACAATAAAAATTACTCCTTATAAAGTTGCTAGAGTTATAGGAAAAGGAGGGAGTATGATAGAGTTGATTAAAGAAAAAACTGGTTCTGAGATTTACGTTGGACAAAATGGAGTGATTTGGATAAAAGGAGGGAAAAAAGAAAAAGCTATAGAAGCTATCTTAACGATTGAAAGAGAAGCTCATACAATAGGGTTAACTGAAAAAATTGCAAAAATGTTGAGTGGTTAGTATGAAAAAACCAGAAATACCGCTTATAATTAATGGAAGAAGAATTGATGGGAGATTGCCTGATGAAGTTAGAGAAATAAAAATGTCAATTGGTGAAATTTTAAATGCCGATGGTTCTGCTAGAGTTAGTTTTGGAAATACAGAAGCGATAGTTGCTGTTTATGGACCTAGAGCACTATTTCCTAAATTTTTGCAAGAAACAGATGTTGGTTTAGTTAGAGTAATTTATTCCATGTCACCATTTTCTGTCGATGAAAGAAAAAATCCAGCTCCAGATAGAAGAAGTATAGAAATTTCAAAAGTGACAAAGGAAGCTTTGAGTGCCGCGATTTTTATCGAAGATTTTCCTAAGGCAGTTGTAGATGTTTATGAAAACATTATCCAGGCTGATGGTAGCACAAGAGTAGCGGCAATAAATGCAGCATCGCTAGCTTTAGCTTCAGCCGGCATACCAATGAAAGATTTGGTTGCTGCTTGTTCCGTCGGAAAAGTTGATGATACTTTAATTGTTGACTTAAACGGAAAAGAAGATAATTACTCAGAATCCGACATGGCAGTTGCCATGATGCCTTCCAAAGGTCTGATAACATTTCTGCAAATGGATGGAAGATTAACTAAAGAAGAAGTTTTGGAGCTTTTAAAGAAGGCGGAAGAAGTTTGTAAAAGAATATATGAGCTGCAGAAAAAAACTCTGCTTGAGAGATACAAAATGGAGAAAGAGGAGGAGTAAATGGAAGAGTTTGTTAAAGAGTACTTGAACCAAGGAAAGAGAATTGATGGTAGAGGCTTTAGGGATTATAGACCAATAGAAATAAAACATTCTGTGGTTTCAAAAGCAGAAGGTTCTGCTTTTGTTAACCTTGGTGGAACAAAAGTTTATGCTGGAGTAAAATTGGATATAGGCGAACCCTTTCCAGACTCTCCTAATGAAGGGATTTTGATCGTAAACGCCGAATTTACTCCACTATCTTCTCCAGAAATAGAGCCTGGTCCTCCTGGAGAAGACGCCATAGAGTTGGCTAGAATTGTAGATAGAATAATTAGAGAATCACAAGCAATAGAGTTGGAGAAACTTTTCATAGAGGAAGGAAAAGTTTGGGTTGTTTACGTAGACTTGGCAGTATTCGACATGAGAGGAAATCTTATGGATGCGTCAACGCTTGCTTCTATTAAGGCGTTACTTCATACTCGAATTCCAAAAGTAGAGAACGGAAAAATAATAAGAGGAGAATTTGTGTCTAAGTTGCCAGTAATTTATAAACCAGTAAGTGTAACAATCGGCAAGTATAACAACAATTTGCTTGTAGACTTAAGCAAAGAGGAAGAGGAAGTCATCGATACTAAGCTCGTAATTGGAGTTAGAGATGATGATAAAATTTGTGCGATGCAAAAGCAAGGAATTGGTGCTCTTAGTTTTAAGGATATAGAAGGGGCTCTAGATTTGGCAATTGAGAAATCGAAGGAGCTAAGGAGGTTGTTATAAATGTCTATAAATCATATAACTAAGAAAATAAAGCTTGCTGCAATAGCAAAAATAAGGAGAGCGCCAATATGGGCTAGTATAAGGAAATTTGGACTGAAAAGAGCAAGAACAAGAAGGATAGTTACGTATCCAAAAAGATGGAGAAGAACCAGAATTAGAATTTAATTTACATCTATTTTCAATTTCAAAAACAACAATACTAACATATATTTTTTCCCTCCAAAATTTAAGATGGAAGAGTGGGTAATGAAACGGCCAAAGAAAATTGAGAATTTAAAGATAATCGAACATGTTGGTGGTCTTTACGCAACATTTGATGGAGAACGATATTGGAGAATAGAGAAATGGGCTTTTGAGATTTTAAAGTTGTGTGATGGAAGGAAGAGTATTTCTGAAATTGCAAGAATACTAGCTGAAGAGCTTCAGATGAATTGGGAGGACGTACTCAAAGGTCTTAAACCAATAATAGAGGAATTTGAGAGGGTTGGATTTATAAAATATGTCTAACTTTTATCACATTTCCATGAATTTCTAGGAGCGCTGCTTTCCCGTTGTAGACACGCGTAGAGCTTATTGTTACAACTTTTCCTCCATGTTCCTCAAAAACACCATTAATAGCTTTTTGAGGTTGATGAGCTCTTATTAGTTTATTTGCCGATAATAAACTTAGAACTTTATCCGTAATGTCCTTACCGAAGAGAACTCCAGCCCCCCTAGGGTTAGGATATTCACCATATCCCTCAAACGGATCACTCCATAATATATCCTCCTCTATCTCTTTACTTGGAAACATTAAATCTTCTAAACTTTTTACCTTTGATGAAATCCCACCATGTACAAATAGTATTGACCTGTATTTTGCTGCTATTGGCAAAGAGCTAAAAAACTGGCTAAGATTTCTCTTAAAATACTCATGCCAAGTACCTCTTTTACTAACGACTTCATGTATTAAATCAGAAGGTCTAAACTTAGGATTACCGTTTTCGTCATAATCTTCATGATTACCTTTTAATGCGACAACCTTTGTTGGATGCTTTTCAATTAATTCTTTTAATCCCTCTATAACTTCTAATCCATAATCGCCCCTATCAGCATAATCTCCAAGAAATAGCAGAAGAACATCGGAGGATTTTCTCCATTCTTCATTCACAATTTTTACTATTTCTTGAAAAACACTCAGATCTCCATGTATGTCTCCAACAACGAAAAGTTTTTCGCAATTTATTACCTCAACTAGCTTCCCATTCTTTTTTATCATTATTGTAATTTACCGCTACGGATAAATTCTAGTTCTGGTTCTTGGAAACATTGTTACTTCTTGGATGTTTTCCTTACCACAAATCTTCATTGTTAATCTTTCTAGTCCAATGCTCCATCCTGCATGAGGAGGGGCCCCGTATCTGAATGCGTTTATGTAGTATTTAAAATCAGCTGGGTTTAACCCCTTTTCTTTGATTCTCTCTTCTAAGAGATTTGGCAAATGTATTCGTTGAGTTCCAGAAGAAACTTCTAAACCTCTATAGATTAGGTCAAAAGCTTTTACCAATTTCGGATTATCTTCTCGCGGCATAGCATAGAATGGTTTTAATTCTTGTGGCCAATCTTTTAGGATGAATGCATCTCCAAATATTTTTCCTAGCTTCTTTTCTTGTGTTTTCGAGAAATCTTCTCCAAACTCAATTTTTTCCCCTTCCTCCTTAAGTGCCTTTATCGCCTCTTCGTACTTTACTCTCCTCAAAGGTAGAGATGGAATCGAAAGCTCTTGATTTAGAATTTTTAATTCTTGTTTACAATTTTCCCTAACATTCCTCAAAATATAAACGAAAACTCCTTCTAACTCTTTTATTGCTTCCTCATCATCAGCAAAAGCCATTTCTATATCCATCTGTCTAATTTCATTTAAGTGTGTTGGTTGATCAAACTTTTCCGCACGAAAGACGGGAACTATCATAAACACTTTTTCAAACGATATGGCACCCATTTGCTTGTAAAGTTGCGGGGACTGAGCAAGATAGGCTTTTTTCTCGAAATAAGACAATTCAAAAAGTTCTGCCCCTCCCTCACTTGCCGAACTAATTATTATCGGAGGTTGCATTTCTATAAATCCCTTGCTAAGGAAGTACTCCCTAAAAGACCTAATTATCTCCGTTTGGATCCTAAAAATTGCTCTTCCTTCTTGGGTTCTAAAGTACAAGAACCTCCAGTCTAGCTTCGTTTCCAAATTAGTTTTCGTTACCTCTCGAGGATCCAATGGTAGTTGAGGCTCTGACTTATTTATTATACTTATTTTCTTGGCTTCAACTTCATACTTAAACTTTTCAGATCTAGATCTTCTTACCATTCCTTCGACTTCGATTACATCTTCCAAATGCAAACTCTTGACTAGTTCCTTGAATTTTTCGTCCTTCAAAACTATCTGAGCAAATCCATTACAATCTCTTAATATTATGAAATTGAGTTTGCCAATGAGTCGAAGGTCATGAACCCAACCTTTTAGTAGCACATTTCTGCCTTCATTTTCCTCTAATTGGTTAGAATAGATTCTCATTTCATCTTATTTGCTGTGATATTTTTTATGTTTGATTACTATTTTATGAAAGCGTAAAAAACAATACAGCCAAGTGGCAATAAAAGATTTTCATACTTTCTCAGAACACTCTCTAACAGCGTTGAAAAAATTGATAATAGAAAAGATGTTTCGAAGCTGAAAAAGAAAAGTAAAGCTATGAAAGTTGAAGCAAAGAATGTTAGACTTCCCTCCACCGATTTAATTTTATTGTAAGGTAGTTTGTGAGAACCAAATCTATAACCAATTAATCCGGCTAAGGCATCACCAATTATTAGAGGTAAACTTCCAGCTAAGAAAAAGTCTAACGAGAAAAGCAATAATATACATAGGGAAAAACCGAATAGAAACGGTTCTATCAAGAATCCTTTTTCTTCCTTTTTCTTACAAAACATTGAAATATCACAAAAGATTGGTAAACAAATTCTCCTTAACCTTAAGATTTCAGATGCGAAAAACATTGCTGTCAAAAGTGCTGTGAAGCTAAAAACATATTTTACCTCGATGCTTAAGCGAAGGAGAATTATGAATACGCCTCCAAGATGAATAAATTTTCTAAAGTAAAAATGCAAAGACTTCTTACGGGTTTTAATCACTTTGAAAAAATAGTACCAGATTAGTGAGAGCATTACTCCAATTGCGCTACCACCAATTATGTCAGAAAGGGTATGCACCTGCAAGGCAAGTCTAGAGTAGCAGACAAGAAGAGCAAGGAGCAACATAGGTAAATAAATGTGTGGTCTTCTTTTGAATTTTAGAAAAACTACTGTAAAAAACGCGAAAGCTATTGAGGCGTGACCTGAAGGGAAGGCATAAGTTTGAGGACAGTAGGCTAAAGCTACACATGCTCTCGGTACTTTAAAAATTAGTTTTAGGAAAAAAGAAGATAGGTAAGAGAGTAGAACAGCTGGTAAAAGATAATGCAAAATCCACACGTGCTTTCTCTTTTCTTTCTTCTCTAGAAATGGATAAATGAATGAAAAAGAAATAGCAAAGCCGAGCCAGTATGCAATATCTCCAAAATAACTTAAAAGAACCCAGAGATATGTAATCGGTTCCATTCTTAAAATTGGGCTTCGAAAATAAATCAACCAAGCTCTTTAATTTTAATCTTCAGACTTAATATTTTAATGGAAGGAATCAAACCAGAGAGACTTCCTCCTAGGGAAAACTTTATAGAATGGTATAACAGCTTATTACAATTAGCTGAAATTGCAGATAGAAGATATCCTATAAAGGGAACTTTTGTATGGATGCCTTATGGCCTTAAAATAATGAGGAAACTGATAGAGATATGGGATAGAATTTTTGAGGAGAATGGAATAGAAGAGGTTTATTTTCCTCTTTTTGTTCCACTAGAGTTTGCGAAGATTAATGAAGAATGGTTTGAGGGATTTAAAGCTGATGCATTTTATGTCGAAGGAGAGAACGTTATTCTAAGGCCCACAGGAGAACCGGCTATGTATCCTATTTTTAAATACTGGATAATGGAAGGAAGATTACCAATAAAAATTTACCAAACTGTTTCTTCTTTTAGGAATGAAGGAAAGACTACTCATACTATGATTAGAGATAGAGAGATCACATTTTGGCATGAGATTCATACTGTTCATAAAACCAAGGAAGAGGCTAAAGAAGAAATGGAAAGACACAGAAAGATTTACGAGTACATATGGAAGGAAATACTAAACATACCTCCAATCTGTGTAGAGAAACCAAAGTATGAAATTTTTCCTGGAGCAGATTCTGCTTACGAGTTTTACATCATTTTACCAAATGGAAGGTTGTTAGAGAACGGAAGTATTAATAATCTAGGGCAAGCATATGCTAGGAAGTTTGATTTGTTTTATGTGGACGAAAAAGGAAACAAACAATACGTTTGGCAGGTGTGCACAGGCAATGGTGCAAGGTTTTTAGTAGCAGTATTTGCTTTACATGGAGATGAAAGAGGTCTGGTTCTACCACCAAAACTAGCACCAATCCAAGCTGTTATAATTACGATCCCAAAAGAAGGAAAAAATTACTTGGAAGAGGCAAAGGAATTAAAGAAAAGATTAGAAAATGTTGGAATTAAAACATTTGTTGATGAAAGTGAAAAAACTCCTGGAGAGAAATTTAACATTTGGGATATAAAGGGAGTTCCAATAAGAATAGAAATTGGAGAAAAAGAGATTGAGGGAGGTTTTTACTCAATCTATAGGAGAGATTTAAAAGAAAGGATAAAAGTTAACAAAGAGGAAGTAGAAAAAGTGGTGAAAAGCCTTCTAGAGGATGCCATTCCGAGAAACTTATACAGAAAGGTAGAAACTCATTATCAAGAAAAAATAAAATACTTCGATAACATAGAAGAGGCAAAAAGATGGATAGAAGAAGGAAACGTTGTAAAGACTAACTGGTGTGGTAAAAGAGAATGCTTTGAAGAAATTAAAAGACTAGGACCTTCTATTGAAGCTGTAGGACTTCTAATTGATGAAAGAAAAGATGGAAAATGTATAGTTTGTGGAGAGTCAACGAATAGATTGACGTTGATCGGTAAGACGTATTAATGTTTTGAATTCTTTAGCCACATTCCCAATCCAGGAGTTTTAGGCTTTAATATATTTTCTTCTGTGTAACCAAGAGCTTTAAGCACCCTTAGCGCAGCAGGCAAGATCTGATGTTTTATGTAATAATCAGCATCGTAATCGTTCCTTGTTACGAACTCGACTGGCATTGCTCTATCAGAAATACTTCCGCTGCCTTTTGTTATTACAAAAGCTATAATTGAACCTTCGGTGACTATTTTTCCTTTTTCTCTTGCTTTCATTGCTGCTTTTACATGCGGACCAATTTGTTCATATTGATTTAAAGGTTTTGTTATTTGTTCATAGATGGTTAACTCTTCAATATCCACTTTACCTTCTTTAAGTCTTTTAATGGTTTCTGTAACAAACTGAACAGCTTTTTCAGGATCTTTTTCTTTTAAAACTATTTCCAGAACTTTTCTTTGAGTTTCTTTTGCTAGTTTACACCAATCCCTCCTCACAGTTTCAAATCCTCTTATTTCTAAATTCCCACTCAAATCTAGCAACGCATATCTTTTCTTTGCACCACTTTCACCTTTTTCTCTTGCAACGAAGATTCCTCGTGTATATACTCCTCTAAATTCTAGTTCTATAATTCCAGGCAATTCTTTGTTAACCTTTTCTACAAACTTTTTTGCCTCTTCTTCTATCTCTTTCAAGTTTAATCCTTCTTTTTTCACGAAAATACTATCAGTATCACCATAGATAATTTCTAGTCCAGCTTCTTGTGCCATCTGCATAATTTTTCTAATATAAAATCTCCCCCATGCGGCGGTTGCTTCTCCGCATTCTTTCTTATACCATCTAGCTCCTACAAAACCGAAATAGCCATACATAGCATTGCTAATTATCTTTGTTGCATATTGTTCATTATCCAAAATTTTATATTGAGGAGAATTTTTTGGAAGCTTTTTCATTTTTTCTTTTAGCTCTTTTCTTCTATCAATCAAAAATTTCAAGTGTTTTGGAATAAAACCAACTTTTTTTATGCAAAAATGATTCCTTGTTTCAGGTGCTGTATTTTTTTCTTTACATTCTTCATGTCCACAATTTAACAGTTCAGGGGAAATGGAGTGAGAAATAATAATTGTTGGATAAAGTGATCTAAAGTCCATTACGGCAATGTTTTCATGTATTCCTTTCTTAGGCTCAACTACCACTGCACCCTTGTATGGCAACTCTCTCATTCTACTTTCTTTTTCTTCAGTTTTTGGAGAATTTGGTATTAGCACGTTATCTTCAACAGCTTTTTTCATTAAATAAGCTTCAACGAGCTGAGAATAAGTGTATCGAGAAGTGTCAAAAGGAATTTCTCCAACTAACCTTGAGAGAGAAAAAATTTGTGGTAAAAGTATTTGACTAAGTAAATAAGTTAGATGCGCATCCCACATGCTATATTCTGCTATTCTATTTAACTCCTTTCTTTCTTTCCAAAACTCAACCATTTGTTTGTATTCTAACTCTTTTTTACCTTCTCCAATTAGTTCGCTTGCCACTTCATCTAACGTTAGTATTTCGCTCTTCAAGCTAGCGGATAAAATCTTGTCAACAAAAACGTATTCATCTATATGAACTACACCAAAACATCTCGCTGCAGACGCTCTACCTCTTCTAACGAATTCAAGTTCTTTGCCATCTATTCCAAAACCGAACTTTATTTTTAGCTGCTTAGCTTTTTCTCTCAGCTTTAAAAAATCAAATCCATCACCATTATAAGTTACAATTATATCTGGCCTTTCTTGCTTTACTATTTCCAAAAATCTTTTGATTAACCTCTCTTCACTCGCATAGCTTTCAACGAATTCTTGCTTTCCTTGCCATTCACTTAAAGCCAAAACTTTTCTCAACTTCTCCGAGGCTAGACTTATCATTATGAGTTTTTCCTTATCTTCTATTTCTACCCATTCAGTATCTACAGCCAAAACTTTAATTTGTGGTTCTTCGTTTTCATCAAGTTGTTTTATTTCCTTTGCTTCTATCGTTAAATCAACATCAAATTTGTTTTCAACTATATTGCCTTCAACTTCAATCCAGCTACACGGTTTTATTCTATAATCCATTAGAAACCTTTTGTAGAAAGAAATATTATACTCGAATGTATTTTCTACTTCTTCCCAATCTTTTATGGCGTCTCTAACATCTTTTAATTTTCTCGGATTTTGAATGGTTATTTTTACCAATCTTCTTTCATTTCCCATCCAATTCTTTGTAATTATATCAACAGAAAGAATTTTTGTTGGCAAGTTTTTCAAGCTTTCAATTTTTTGCTTCAATATTTCTTCTTTTCCCTCTTTCGGCATTGCAAAGAAGTAGGTGTAGAATTCTTTTTTTACAAGAATTCTTTTTCCCTCCTTATTTTTACCAAATAAGAAAATTACTCCTCTTTCGTTTTCTACATCGTAATCAACATCAAGTAGAAAAACTTTCTCTCTCATAAAGATAATTGGGTTTTATTGCAGTAAAATCTTTTTGTCTTTGTGCTTTGGAAATGGACAGATGCTATTAATTGGGCATTCTCTGCACAAAGGGTTAATTGGTTTGCAAATATTCTTTCCAAAATTCACAAGCAAGTTGTTAACTTTTCTCCAAAGCCTTTTTGGTAATTTTTTTCTTAGCTCTTCCTCTGTTTCTTCTGGTCTTTTTGTTTTTACGAATTTCCAGCGATTAAAGATTCTATGCACGTGCGTATCGACAGCTATAGCCGGCTTATTAAATGCATACGCTAAAACTATATTTGCTGTTTTCCTTCCCACACCAGGTAACTCTAAAAGTTCTTCCATTTTTTCTGGAACTTTTCCGTTATATCTCTCTAATAAAACTTTCGCAAGCTTTATTAGGTTTCTGGCTTTAGTCCTATAAAAGCCAACTGGATAAATTTCATTTGCAAGTTCCATTTCACTGAAATTCAATAGATCCCTCGGCTCTTTAACCTTTTGGAAAAGTTTTCTTGAGATTTTTTCACTTTGCTCGTCTTTTGTTCTCGCACTTAAGATTGTTGCAACAAGTATTTGAAAGGGGTTGAAGTTTTCGTCCACAAATTTTTGAATCATGCTTTTTTCTTCTAAATATTTTTCGAGAGTTCCAAAGATTTTCTCTATATTCTTCTCATTAATCATAGCGAATTTTTTGAATCGTGTTTTTAATTTTTAAAGAGTCACACAAGAATTTTAATTGGGTTGAGAAGTATGGCAAAGAAGTGTGGAAAGAAGAAAAAGGAGAAATAACTTACTCATTCTTTCATCTTCTCCTTTATTTTTTCGTTCAGTCTTTTAAAATATTCCTCTACATTCACAATTCTCTTCCCTTCTTTAATTTCCTTTCTCCATGCCTCAAGAAAGAAATTCTCAAGTCCAAGAAATTCTGCAGCCGTCAAGATTTCTTTTTTCATACTTTTTCCTAATTCAAAGATGTCCATCATTTTATCTTTATAATTAATATCTCTAACAACATGATGATCCAAAATGATTTTTTCCGCATCAGTATCTCTAATCGCTTCTTTCAAATTTTCTTTTGCGTTCAAGAAACTCTTTTCTTGCATTTTCCATCCAACAAAGATTGTTGGATAACCATCTACTATTAAAAGTTTCGGGTTCTTCTCTTTGACGAACTTTAACGCTTCTTCATCAGCCAGGCTTTGTGCATCACTACCAAATAAAATAGAATCTTTGCCTTCTTCAATATGAACCATTATAACTTTTCCAACTTTGCTTCCGACATCGCCATGCCAAACAGCCTTTGAGAAAGATATAAAAGTATTTCCAAACTCAAATGATTTCCCATCTGCGTATTCTATTTTTGAATATCTCTTAATTTTATTTTCGAATATCTTTCCTCTAGTTTTTCCAGATTGGTTTATTTCTTCGTTTATACTTTTCGCCAATATTGTTTTCCTCTTATAAATTGAGTAGAGATCTTCATCCCAAGGATACGGATGATGGTCATAGTGATAATGAGTCACTATTAAAACATCCGCAAGTTTACCAATCTCAATTATATTTTTCTTACATATTTCTAAGGCATCAAACTCTTCTTTCGTCGGAGATAAACCGTATCTTCTTGGTCCTAATGCCGCAGCACCATCTATAAGTATGCTGACGTCTTTTGTTTTCACAAAAGTTGCCATGCTTCTAACTCCAAAAGAATCAAATGCTAATGGAAGTATTAACATCTTATCTACTTTTCTACTTTAAAAGATTATTTTTTCTAAGAAATTCTTCTACTATTTCTACTATTTTTATTTTTGCATCTTCTGCACTCCAATTGCTGTTATCAATAATAATATGGTAAATGGATAAGTCATTCAAATCTATTCTATACAAACTTTTATATCTTCTTTCATCTGCTTCATCTCTTCTTCTCACATTTTCTAGAGCAGTCTTATAATCTACTCCCTCTCTTTCTGCGTATCTTCTAGCTCTAACCTCTGGGGGCGGATTGTAAAAAATTCTTAATTCAGCCCAATTGCCCGCTATATATCCTGTTAATCTTCCATCTAAAACAACACCTCCAACTATTGCTAGTTCCAAAGTTCTTTGATCTGCCATTATGTCAATTCTGTCATCTCTTTTCTCAGCAAATTCTTCTATTGGAATGCCTTCTTTTGCCGCAAGCTCTCTAAAAATAGCTCCAGTTGAGTAATACCTTAATCCAAGACCATATTTATTATTTAGGTATTCTACTATGGCTTTTGCACCGGTTGTTTTTCCAGATGAAGCACGACCAGAAATTGTTATAGTCAGTCCTGTGTGTGGATGATCTTTTGAGTATTCCTTTTCATATTCTTCAAAAAACTTAACAAATGTTTTTGACATATCAAAGTGTGTTAATTTTAATATTTAAACGTTTTTACTGAGTCTCAACTTATCAATTTTATTTCAACGTGTATATCTTGAGGAATTCCAATCCTTAAAATTTGCTTTAATGTTCTCTCATCGGCTTGAACATCAACAATTCTTTTATGAATTCTCATTTCAAACTTATCATAAGTTGCATTTCCATGTCCTGTGCCATCTCCGCATGGTGTTTTCAGCGTGGTTATCCTTAGTATTTTTGTGGGTAATGGTATAGGCCCTTTATGAGCTACTCCAAATTTTTTCGCTATCTCGATTATTTCTCTAGCTATTTCATCTAATTTTTTCGGATCTCTTCCAACTAGTTTTATTCGTGCAATTTGCATTTTTCACACCGTATGTATAGTTATCTGGCTTCGAATTTTTAAGTTTTCACCTTCCTTAAAGTTGGGTGGATATAAAGTGCAGAAGTATAAAAGAGAACCAACTAACAAATTTTTTATACTCGAGAATTTTATTGCCTGTAGAATCTCTACTACAAGAGAATATTCAAGAGAAAAGAGACAAAAAATAAGAGAAAAGATTACTTTGCTTTTACGACATCCAAAACTACTCCGGCAGCTACTGTAATTCCCATATCTCTTATTGCAAATTTTCCTAATGCTGGGAACTCGGATTGCTTTTCTACAACGGTTGGTCTAGTTGGTACTATTCTGACCTTAGCTGCATCTCCTGTCTTCAAAAACTCTGGATGTTCTTGAATCACTTGACCGGTTCTTGGATCTATCTTAGCTATTATTTCCTCGATTCTAGCTGCAACTGTTGCTGTATGGATGTGAAGTACTGGCGTATATCCGGGAGCTATTACAGTAGGATGTTGTAGCACTATTATCTGTGCTGTAAACTCTTTAGCAACCGTTGGAGGATTATTAGGATGACCGGCTACATCTCCCCTTCTGATATCAGTTTTACTTATTCCTCTCACATTGAATCCAATGTTATCGCCCGGCATTGCTTGCTGTATTGGTTGATGATGCATTTCTATCGACTTAACTTCTCCTTTAACTCCACTTGGCTCAAACACAACAACATCGTTAACTTTCAGAATACCACTTTCTACTTTACCAACAGGAACTGTACCAACGCCAGTAATTGAATAAACATCTTGTATTGGTATTCGTAATGGTTTATCTACAGGTCTTGGTGGTACTTGTAAAGAATCTAATGCTTCAACTAAGGTAGGTCCACTGTACCATGGCATCTTATCGCTTCTTTTTGTGATGTTTTCACCAAATTGAGCGGCAACAGGAATAAAAGGTATCTTATCTACGTTATATCCAATACTTTTTAGAAGTTTACTTGTTTCTTCCTTAAGTTTTTCATACACTTCTTTTTTGTATCCGGCTAAATCCATCTTGGAAATGGCAACAATTATTTGGTTAATTCCTAAAACTCTTGCTAGGAATGCATGTTCTTTAGTTTGCTCCTGAACACCTTCTCCAGGCCTAGCAGAAACAACTAATATTGCTGCATCTGCTTGAGAAGCTCCTGTAATCATGTTTTTTACGAAATCTCTGTGACCAGGAGCATCAATAATTGTAAAGAAGTATTTTTGAGTCTCGAAAGGTCTATGCATAATGTCTATAGTCATTCCTCTCATTCTTTCTTCTTTTTCTCTATCCACAATGTAAGCGAATTCTCCACCTTCTATCTTAAATTCCTTAGCTAATTCCTGGAGCTTCTTTAACTCTTCCTCCCTAACTGCACCACTTTCGTACAACAATCTACCTATTATGGTTGATTTTCCATGATCTACATGTCCAATTACTACCAGATTTAAGTGAGGTTTTGCCATTTTTCTCCCTCCTTACTTTTGCTTTTACAATTTAAATAGTTGTCTTGAACATTTAAAAGTTTAAGCAAGAGCTTGAGTTTCTGGTTTTGGAATTTCTTCGGGTAATCCTTTCCTTTTCCTTATGGATTTAATGGTATACTCTTTTAGTTCATCAGGCAATCTCTCAAACACAATATCAACAAGACTATAAAATCCTCTACCACTAGTTAAAGATTTCAACTTCGCATCAAATCCGAAGAGCTCTGATACTGGAATTTTAGCTATTATAATCATAGTCTCTCCCTCCTCTTTCATTTCCAAAATACTTCCTCTTCTATTCTCTATCTCTCTTGAAACAACACCCATGCTCTCATTTGGGATATCAACTCTCAGTATCTGTTTCGGTTCATAAAGCACAGCACCTGCTAGCAGCATTGCTTGTCTTATAGCATATCTTACTGCTGGCATTATTTGACCAGGACCTCTATGTACAGGATCTTCGTGCAATTCAGCATCTACTAGTTTTACTTTGAGTTTCATGCAAGGCTCTCTTGCTAATGGTCCATCATCCATGACTTCTTTAAATGCATCTTTAATCATTTCTATTGCTTCAACTAAAAATTGAACTCCTTTCGTTTGATCTATGAAAACGTTTTTGTTGTAAATTAGGAGAACATTTCTTGCTTCTTCTCCTTTCATTCCAGCCTTTTCCAACTTTTGGAACAATTCTAAATTCTTCTTCTTAACCTCCATTGTACTGGGAATTTCGCCCGATCTCATAGCTTCATAGACTCCATCTTCTAATGGTTCTACAATGAAATAAAGCTTGTTATGTTTGTTTGGTGATTTGCCTTCAACAACCGGGGAGGGTTTAAGTATTGTTTCTCTGTAAACAACGATAGGCGGAGATAACTCAACATCTATTCCCATATCCTTCAGCTTATGTTCTACTTTGATTTCCAAATGAAGTTCACCTAAACCAGAAACAAGATATTCTCCAGTTTCCTGATTGATTTTAACAACCAAAGTCGGGTCTTCCTTTCCAATTTTTCTCAAAGCCTCGACAAGCTTTGGTAGATCCATAGGATTCTTAGGTTCGATAGATTTGGTAACTACTGGTTCGAAAATATGTTTTATTTCAGCAAAAGGTTCTATAGGATAGTCAGCATCGCATAACGTTTCACCGGTAAATGCTTCAGGTATTCCAACAATTGCAACAACATTCCCTGCTGTTACTTCATCAACAGGAATTCTATTTATTCCTTTATAAACAGCAACTTGCTGTACCTTTTCTCTCTTTCTCAAGTTAACTAAATAGATTTCCTTTCCTTTAAATATTTTCCCAGAGAAAATTCGCGCAGTTGCTACAAAACCAACGTGTTCGTCAGGAACCATTTTAGTTACTATTGCTGCAAGCTTCCCATTGGCATCGCAAGCCAACATTTGCCTGCCTATTTCACTTTCAATATCCCCTTTCCAAATTTTTGGAACTCTATACTTTTGAGCTTCTAAAGGAGATGGTAAGTGTCTAACAATCATATCCAATACGACTCTATGCAGTGGTGCTTTTTTCGCAAGTTCGTCTTCCCTTCCTTCTAAAGTTAATTGAATGACTTCCTTCAATGTTACTCCAGTCTTCTGAAGAAATGGAATGGATATTGCCCATCTTTTCAATGCACTACCAATTGCTACGCTTCCATCTTTTACACTTACATACCATTTTCCTTTGAACTCGGGTGGACAGTACTTCTCGATCAAAGCATTGACATCTTTAATTATTCTTTCAAATCTTTCCATCATTTGTTCTGGAGTTAGTTTTAACTCTTTTATCAGTCTATCAGTTTTATTAATAAATAATACTGGCTTAACATACTCTCTTAAAGCCTGTCTAAATACAGTTTCGGTTTGGGGCATTATTCCCTCTACTGCATCTACTAAAACTATTGTACCGTCTGCAGCTCTCATAGCTTTTGTAACGTCGCCACCAAAATCTACGTGACCAGGAGTATCTAGCAAATTTATCAAATAGTCTTGGCCTTCATATTCGTGTACCATGCTAACGTTTGCTCCATAAACAGTCAATTGTCTCTTTCTTTCCTCCGGATCAAACCAAGTATACATTACTTTACCGGCCATCTCTTCTGCGAGCATTCCTGCACCAGCCATTAGGTTGTCAGTCAAAGTTGTTTTTCCATGGTGAACATGAGAACTAGTAGCAACGTTTCTTATTCTCTCCGGATGTTGCATACATTCTTTGATTCTTTCAATCATCTCTTTTTTCATACTCATAAATATCCACCTCTCTCTTAAAAATAATCAAATTTATCTTGCTCCTTCTGCTTCTTTTTCTATTCTCTCTTTTTCTCTTATAGCTTCACTTTTTGTAGGATTGTTTTCATAAGCACCAATAATTTCTTCAACTAATGCATCAACCATATTTGCTTTTTTTCCAAAAGCCTTCCTATATGCCGCTTGTGCTATATGCCTTAAGGCTAAATCAACTCTTCTTTGGGGCGAGGTAACTACAGCTTTTCTAACTATTATTCCACCAACTTGATAAGCAGCAATTTCTTCTCTGATTGCGGCATTTTCTATGGCTCTAACAAAAACTTCTAAAGGATTTTTCTTTGTAATTTCGTATATTTTATCAAACGCTTTTTCCACAATTTTATAAGTTGTTTGCCATCTCCCAACAACTCTCCCAGAAGTTAAAACATGTTTTTTACCTTTATGGCCAGGAACCATTAGATGTGTAATAAGTCTTTCAACAATATTCATTTTTGACTTATGAAATTGATACTTAGCATGTCTTCCACAAGATTTTGGAATTATTTTTGGAGTTAGGTTAATATATCTTTCTAAACCTTTATCCAAAACCTTCACATCATAAGGCCATTTGCCAAACAACTTTATTTCCTCACTCATAAGCTCTACCTAGCAGGTTTTTGTTTTTTACCTTTAAGAATTTCACTCAATGCAACTCCATTAACAGCTATGACCCTGTACTTTATACCAACCATACTGCCTTTTGATCCTCCTTGGCCTCCACCAACCTTTTCTATAAGCACTTCATCATGTTCACTAATCTTATCAATTGCTCCAACTCCGGGAACATGAGCAGTAACTTGGATATTATTTTTAATCAATTGGACTCTAACACATTTTGTTAAACCAGATGCAGGTTTTCTCTGTTCGACTGCTCTCTTTTCTATTACTATACCTCTTGCCATTGGAGCTCCTTCCAATGGGTCTTTTTTCCAAAGTTGTAAAACTCTTCTTTTATACGATTGGCTAGACCATCTAAACTTTTTCCTTCTTTGTTTCAATTTTCTTCCAGCAAATTCACCTGGCATTACTTTATCACCAGGTTATCAATGTTATAATTTCTCTTTAAAAACTGTCTTAAGGCTTTTATATTTTTACCGTCCTTTCCTATGGCTAAGCTCTTAAACGCATTTTCCACACTGATTTCTATCGTGGTTTTCTCTTTTTCGTTTCTAATTCTTATCTCCCTTATTCCTTTTACGCTATTTTTTAAGAAAGTAGAAACATCTTTCGAATACTCGAAAATTATTATTTTCTTTTTTAACATTTTTTCTAAGCTTTTCAAAATATAGCCATTCTCCCCAACTTTTTTCAGTTCCCCTTCTCTTGCGAGTATATAAATTCTATCATCCATTATGATACAATCTTTCACATTAATCTGGCTTGCTGTTTCGAAAAGATTGATAACTTTAATGGTTTCTGTATCAAGTATGAATGTCATTGTTCCCCCTTTACTGCGAGTGTTGTTATTGGATGTGGCCTTCCACAAATAGTGCCCAAATCTTTGCTACTTCCTTCAAATATTAAAACATTGACGTTGCTATTCATTATAACCTTTTTTATGTGCTCTGGTGCATTTTTAGCAATGATAACAGCTTCTGCTTTATTGTTCCTTATGTATTTTAGTGTCCTCCTAAATCCAAATACAATCTTATTCTCTCTTATCGCTTTCTTTATCATTTCTTCTATGCTCATTTTCTTCTCCCCTCATTATTAACTCAAACATTCCTGTACCTACGGGAGCAGGCTGACCTACCATTACATTTTCGAATAAACCTTTAAACTCATCAACTTCATTCTTAATAGAGGCACGGATCAAATGCTTTATAGTTTCTTCAAATGCTGCCCTTGAGAGAACGGAAGCTTTAGCACCTGCAACGCCGTACCTTCCTATAGAGCTAATCTCGCCACTCCATGTCATTACATCGGCTAACAACAGTAAATATCTTATATCTACATCTAGCCCTTGCTCCTGCATAGTTTTATATGCTTCTTTTACAATAACGTTCCTTGCCGCTTCTATACCTAAGACCTCATAAACTTCGTAAATATCATTTGAGATAGTTTTACGTTCATTAACTTCCTCTAATTTCAAAACTTCTCTTAAATTGGAGCCTACTGTCTGTAGAACCCAATTCTCTCCCTCTTTTCTAATAATTGCTGCTGTTATACCTTCTATACCTTCAACGAGGATATTGCCAACCTCTACTTTTAACTTTTGTAGATCAGAAAAACTTAGCTCCTCTTTCGGGCGGATAATAATTGAGTTCTCTTTTACCTTTACTTCCACTTTCCTTGCTATATGCTCTTTAATTGCCTTCTTCACTTTTTCTAACTCTTTTTCCTCCCCTATCTCAACTATCAAAGTGTTCTCCCCTATGTCAATAGATATGGACTTTGCAACATCTTTTATTCTTCTCTCAACTATTTTAAAAGCAAGTCTTTCTGCGTCTTCTTTAGTGTTATACTCTTTCTTGAGATATACAGTCATCATAGGAGTTTCTATCTTCCTCTTTGCATCAAAGATTTCTATTAAGCGTGGCAGACCGAAAGTAACCTTGATGCCAGCGGCTCCAGCCAAATGATACGTTCTCATAGTTAGTTGAGTCGCAGGCTCGGAAATACTTTGGGCGGTTAAAATTCCTATAGCTTCTCCCGGTTCAAATCTGCTATTTAGATACACTCTTTCTACCTCTTTTTCTAGTCTTTTTCTTTCTTCCTCCCCAAGTTTTAACTCCTTTGCTACCTTGTCTATTTCCTCAACTATTTTCTTAGGAAGCATAAAACAACCTCCTTGCAATTTCTCTTACGTTTATTCCTTCTCTAGTAATTTTAGAGGGATCTAAACCATCTTCGCATGGAAGGAATTGAATTATTCTATTGGCCGCATCTCTTACTGTACCATCGTACGCAACTTTCAAATCTTGTAATGCGCCTATAAGCCTTCTCTCCATGTATCCAGAATGTCTAGTTTTAAGACTTTTATCCATTAGACTTTCTCTGGAATTCATGCTATCAAAGAAAAATTCAAACACATTTAAACCATCTCTAAACCCACGTGCAACAAATCCTTTCGAAGCTAGACTTCTGTCATCTCTTTTGAAGTGCGGGAAGGTTCGTTTGTAATATCCTCTTTCTATTCTTTCTCCCATTATCATTTCTTGGCCTATCAGCCCGACAATTTGCAAAAGATTAATAAGACTGCCTCTTGCACCACATTTAACCATGTCTAGTGCAAACGACTGCTTTATGCCTTTCTCTATTACGCTCATGCTTTCGTTTAAGCATCTCGCTATTCTTTCTTTTATCATGTTTTCAAGGGTCTCTTCGGTAGTTCTTCCTACCATCGGTAAAAGTTCGCCTTTATTAAATTTTTCAATCATCTCGTTTACATCTTTCTCAGTTTTCTTAATAATTTTTGCTATTTCCTCTTTTACTATCGGATCTACATCCAAGTCAGAAATACCAAGCGTAAATCCTTTCATATCGAGGTAGTTAATTCCTAGCAATCCAATTTTGTAGATGAAGTCTTTTACAAATTCCCTTCCGTAGTTTTTCTCAAGCTTATCGAGAATCTTGCCGCCTTCGGCGCCTATTCCGTTCTTTTCTATTTCACCCTGGATAAGCATACCATTTTCAATTTTCACAATACCAGTCTTTCCTTTATATTCTATAGAGAAATCTTTTGGCAAAAATAGGCTGAATATTTCTTTTCCGCTGAATTCTTGTTTTTCTGGGATTTGAATTTCGGTATCCACACTTCTTATAAGTCTGATAGCATCTTTCCTATTAATTTTAGTGTCATCTTTCGTTAACAAGTAAAGGCCTGTAATCTCATCTCTTATTGGTCCTATTATTGGTGCGGAGTATCTTGGACTTCTTATGTTTTTCTCAACAACAGCAAGAAGTTCAGCTTCAGCTCTCGCCTCTTCCGTTTGAGGTACGTGAAGATTCATTTCATCTCCGTCAAAATCAGCATTGTAAGGGGGACACACCGCAACATTTAAACGAAATGTTAAAAATGGCATTACTCTTACTTTGTGTGTCATCATACTCATTCTATGAAGGCTTGGTTGTCTATTGAAAAGAACGGGATCACCATCTATCAAGTGTCTTTCAACAATGTAGCCTACGCTTAACTCTTTTGCTATTTCCTCCTTATTAGTTTCTAGTATTCTCTTTCTTTTACCATCAGGTCTAATCACGTAGTTTGCCCCAGGCCAAACTGTCGGACCGTTTAATACGAACTTTCTTAACTCTTCTATGTTTCTTTCGTCTACTCTAACTGGAATAGTTAAATCTTTTGCTACAACCTCTGGAACACCGACTTCATTGATTGCAATTCTAGGATCAGGTGAGATAACAGTTCTTGCGCAGAAATTAACTCTTTTTCCTAATAAGTTTCCTCTAAACCTTCCTTCTTTAGTTTTTAATCTTTGCGTTAAAGTTTTTAGCACTCTTCCAGATCTATGTCTGGCAGGAGGAACTCCAGTTAATTCGTTATCAAAATAAGTCGCAACATGATATTGTAAGAGTTCCCAAAGATCGTTAAGTAAAAATTCTGGCGCCCCCAATTCTAAGTTCTCTTTAAACCTATCGTTTATTCTAACAATTTCAACTAGTTTATGAGTTAAATCATCTTCACTTCTTTCTCCTGTTTCTAGTGTTATAGAAGGTCTCACTGTTACTGGTGGTATGGGTAGAACGGTAATAACAAGCCATTCCGGTCTTATCTTTAGATTTAAAATCTTCAAATCCTCATCAGGAATTTTTTCTAGTCTTTCTCTCACGTCAGCAGGAGTTAGTACTTTGTTTCCTTCTACAAATGTATATGGTTTAACAAATTTTATTTCCTTCTGCTCAGTCTTGCAATATGGACACTTCTTCAATGCAATTTTTTCGATTTCTTTCCAGGATATTTTCTCTTTTTTTCTTGCTTCCTCATCTATGAGCAATCTTCCACATTTTCTACATGTTATCTTTAGTAAGAAATGTATAAACTTCGTATAATGAGGATGAATTACAGGCTTAACTAATTCTAAATGACCAAAATGGCCAGGACATTCTCCAACGCTAGCGCCACAAACTCTACATCTTATTCCAGGTTCGACTGTTCCAAGTCGCGGGTCCATTACTCCGCCTTCGATTGGGTATCCTTCTTCATCATAAATATCTATCTTGGTTATGCTTGCAAACGACATTTTTCTTATAGTTTCCGGATCGAGAATGCTAAATTCAATTTTGCTGATTTTGCCTTCTTCATTTATAACAAGCTTAGGATAAATGAGTAAACTTTTTAATTCATCAAGCATAAGCTTGAAAGCATGGCTCATTTCTACATCGATTATTTCTGCATCATCTTTACAAATAGGGCAAAAGTATCTATTTTTAATTTTATCATGGACTGCTATCATTCCACATCTATTGCATACAGGTAAGACAATTTTGTCTGAATCAAACCTTTCTTTAAGAGCTAACACAGCACCATGGGCCAACAAACAATCTTTTTCCATCTCTCCAAGTCTTAAACCCCCCTCTTTACTTCTTCCTTCTGTAGGCTGTCTAGTTAGGAGAGTTACAGGGCCCCTAGCTCTTGACTGAAGTTTATTAGAAACAAGATGATCAAGCTTCATATAGAATGAACAACCTATAAATATCTTCGCTTCGAATTTCCTTCCAGTTTTCCCATCGTACATAACCTCTTTTCCACTCTCTTCAAATCCCAATCTCTTTAATGCTTCTCTTAACTCTTTCTCGTTGGTTGGATTAAAAGCAGGAGCTTTAATATACCTAGCTGAAATAGCAGCAACCTTACCTGCTAAAATTTCTAGAAGTTGTCCTACTGTCATTCTGGAAGGTAGTCCATGAGGATTAAAAATAATATCAGGAACTATACCACTTTCCGTAAATGGCATGTCTTCATGCGGAACAAGTAAGCCAACAACTCCTTTTTGGCCATGACGTGATGCAAACTTATCACCAATTTCCGGTTTTTTCAAGTCTCTAACAACAACCTTCACAAGCTTCGTACCATCTGCAGTTTGCGTTAAATATACTCTATCAACTATTCCTTTATCTCCATGTCTTAGTCTTACCGAGGTCTCCCTTAGATTTTCTCCTGTTAAGAAAATATCCGCCTTGCCTAAGAAACGAAGTGGCGAAACTCTTCCGATAAGTACTTGGTCTGATTTAACCTCTGTCTCAGGGTTAACAATTCCATCTTCCGGCAGATGTTTATATTCGTCTTCGCCAGCATACCCTCTTATTCCAGGCTGAGGAATACCAATTACGTCTTCTTGCCCGCCAAGATATTTCTTTTCTTCAGCTTCATATGTTCTATACATGTAACTCCAAAACATTCCTCTTTCAATTGAAGATTTATTGATCACGATTGCATCCTCAATATTATAACCTTCGTAGGTTGTTACTGCGATAACAACGTTTGTACCATGTGGATAGTTTTCCGTCATTTCACAGATTTCATGAATATAAGCCTCTACTAATGGTCTTTGCGGATAGACTAAAATGTTAGATTTGCTATCAACCCTGTTTAAAAAATTGAGTGCATAAATCCCGATTGATTGATCTCCCATTTTCGCTCCATAGTTGACTCTATCTCCTCTGTTAAACTCAGGATATGGAACAAACTGCGCGGAAAACCCAAAAATTACGGCAGGGTCAATTTCTAAATGTGTATGTTCTTTAGTAACTTCTTCTGGTCTTGTTGCAATGTATGCGTTTTCTTCTTCTTCAGCATCAAGATATTCTATTATTCCATTCTTTATCAAATCCGAAAAAGAAATTTCTCCCTTTTTCACCTTTTCAAGGATCTCATTTGTTAATTTAGGAACACCATTTTCTACAACTATCAACGGCCTTATTATTCTTCCTGCTGATGTTAGAATTCTTACCTCATTCAAATGTTCATGGTAAGCAACATTAACATAGTAAGGGATTTTACCCTCTCTTCTCATCTTCCTTACTTTTTCCACAAATTCTCTTGGGTTTTCCACGCTTCCAACAAGCTCTCCATCTATGAATACGCTAGCTTTCATTTTTAACCCCCAACATTTCCAGTATCGGCTTTATTTCTTTCCTATCAACTTTTGTTGTTATGGTTGCTGAGATGGCAAGATACTTTCTTAACCCTATGTTTGCTCCTTCTGGTGTTTGTGTAACGCACAACTTACCAAAGTGAGTAGGATGAAGCTCCCTTGCTTCAAAATGTTCTTGAGTAGAGGATAAAGGAGAAACCACATTTCTCATATGTGTGATTGTTTTATTCCAGCTACTTCTATCCAACCTTTGTGTTACTCCTGTTCTCCCTCCTATCCAAGTTCCAACAGCCATAGCGGAAACAATCTGGTTAGTGAGAATAGCGTTTTCAACTACAGCCTGCAAGGGTGGTAATTTTCCCCTTCTCGTAAGTTTTTGATAATTATAGTTCATCCTTACTATCAATCCCCACTTTCCTAATAAGATTGATCTAAGCAACAATTCCAATAGATCGCCAGCCATTTTAATTCTTTTGTTAGCGTAATGATCTACGTCATCTTCTTCTATTCTTCCAAGATGAAGTTTCAAAAGCTTTTCAATGGCTTTAGCAATGAAAAGAGCTTTTGTTAATCTGTTTTCTGGTTCCTGACCCAAATGAGGCAATAAATACTTGTCTATCATTCTAATTGCCTGTTTCTTCCTTACAGATTTCTGGGGAATGCGTAAATGTTTTCCTAACTCATCTATTGCTTCTTCCGCGTTTCTTATTGGATATTCAAGTATGTTGATTAAAAACAACTCCTGGATTTCTTCATCTAAAGAAATAGCCTCCAATATTTCCTTATCCTTTTCTAAACCTAAAGCTTTCAAAATCACAACTATCGGAATTCTTAGCACGTTCGCAAAAGTTATATATATTTCCCCGCTTCTTTTCCTTTCTATTAAATGTTTTTGAACAAAACCCTCTTTCTCTGAGTGTATTCTTGCAATCTCAGGAATTGTTGGGTCATTTGTTTTCTCAACTATTATTCTATCGGTTGCAATTTCCTCAACTAGCATTAAGATTCGTTCAGTTCCATTAATTATGAAATAGCCGCCTGGATCATCAGGATCCTCACCAGCCTGTATAAGTTCATTTCTACTCATCCTAGAAAGAGGACAGAATTTAGATTTTACCATTACGGGTAGATCCCCTATCTCAATCATCATGGGTTTGCTTTCTATACCATTAAGTACTTGTGTCATTTCGACGTACATGGGAGCAGCGTATGTTAAATTTCTTATCCTTGCTTCCATAGGAAGAATCTTTCTTATTGAACCATCAGCCTCCCTAACTCTTGGTTCACCTAATTCAAATTTTCCAAGCCTTATCTCTAGCTCTCCTATTTCTGGAATTTCAGGTTTTATTTTCCCTATACTCTTGATAAGCCGTGGTAGTCTTCTCTCTACGAACTCGTTAAAAGATTCGATTTGAAAGTTGACAAGACCTTTCTCTTTCAAGTATGCTTTCATCAATATAGTAAATGCATTCTCCATTTCTACCCTTCCCCCTCCACAACAACTCTATAATAAACGGACTCTCCTGTAACCTCATTAAATCTGGTTATTTTTATCACATCACCAGGTTTAGCATTTAGTATTTTTACCTGAGGATCAGTGGTATAAATTCTAGGGAAATTTTTTAAGCTTCCATATCTTCTTATAAGTTCCTCTTTCTCTTTTTCGCTAATTATTTCGTGTTTAGGTACTAACTCATGTTTAGAAACATCTATCTCTTTCTTCACTGCCCCACCTCAATCATAAAATGATACTTTTCTTTATTGATTTCTAAACTTTTAAACTTAACTAGTGGCAAAATAGAAAGGTACTCATGAGCCCTGGGCGGGATTTGAACCCGCGACCCCCTCATTACCAGTGAGGTGCTCTACCAGACTGAGCTACCAGGGCATAATTCCTGCTCTTCATTACCGCATTTATTTCTTTTCTTTTAGCAAAAAGAGCGTAAGAAAGTTATTCCTTCACAACTTCTAGTAGTTTTTAGACCTTTGTGCTATTGGGCTTATTCAACAATCTTGTAAATCTTATCACCCTCTCTTACTCTACCCTCGACCTTTAATCCTATTACCTGACCGCTTTGGGCGACTTCAATGTCAACATGATTTAATTGCATCGACGTCACAGTCTGAGCCAGCTTTGTGGTTTTTCCCTCAATCTCTATCTTATCTCCTTTTGCTAGTTTCTCTTGCAGTTCAACTACTGCAACACTAATTCTCGGGTAATAATGTGTAACCTTACCGACTAGTATTTTTTCTGCCATATGTGTAGTTTGCGAGTATCTTTATAAATAGCATGCCGGGGGTGGGATTTGAACCCACGAAGGGACTAACCCAGCAGGTTTCTTCATTTTTTCAGAGCTTATGTGCCTAGCCAGCACTTAAGCTTCAGCGATGGCACTGCCGCCATCGACCAGGCTAGGCGACCCCGGCACTATACATGAAATAAACAGCGAAACTTATAATTTTAATCGAGTTTGTCAATTTGACGCTCAAATTCCCTAAGTTTTTTTTCAAAAATCTCAGTCGCTGTTAATACAATTTCTTCTGCAGAAAGACCAGAGCACGATTCCACCTCAAATGTAATCCTCCCCTCTTCATCAATTCCGTAACCAACAATTGCTCCCTGCCATTTTATATGTTCTTTACCGTACCCCAATCTTGCGTATGCAATTAATTCAAGTTCTTGTCCTTCTAACAATTCAACAATAGGAATTCTATCAAACACTGGTTTTACACTTTCATCTTCTGACTCTAAATCTCCAGAGTAAACTGTACAAGGCCCCCTTTTCTTTAATTTTAATTTAGCAAAACATTGCGAATCCTTGATGCTAGCTTCTTTACACTCTTCTGGCAATTTATATGCTCTTCTATCAAAAGTGAGAGGAATTAAAGCAAGCCTATGAGCAATGAGCTCGTCGTATAAAGCAGAATCGTTCTTCTTAAAATCAACCCACTCTATTGCCATAGTGGGAATCTCAGAAATCATTATTCTTCGAAGAGCGTTAGCGAAGGACGGGCCTATCCCCTCAACACGAAATTTTATTCTTTCTTTTGACTTCTCTAGTATTTCAACTTTTATCGACACAAGTCTAACCTCTCTGAATCTTAGCGTATCCAGGTGTTAAGAGCAAGTAGTTCTCATCCACACCTACTATATCTCCGTCCATTGCTGAAACAGTGTTTTTTAATCTGTCAACAGCTTTTTTTAGTTCACTTAAGTTAGAGTTTTTCAACTCTTTTATGTTGAGAAAAACTATTTCTCCTTCTCTTAAAAATTCTTGAATTTTGACAACGTCGCTATAGTTCGTTAACTTTTCTATTCTTATTTTCGGTCTTATCTCTTCTTTAAATGCTTCCTCTTTAATTTCAACCTCTTCCTTTATCTTTGTTTTCTTAGGTTTTATTACATCTATCAACTTCCTAAATAGCATAATACTTACTTAAAACTGAAGCTTAAATTATTTTCTTTTCTTCTCTTTTGCTCTTATTTGCTCAAGTAACGTTACAGCATTCCATATTTGTGTTCTTGTATAAAGTGGCATGTTTGGATCGTTTGAAATTTCGTCTAGCGTTACTATCGCTGCATTTATCTTCAGTTCTTCATCCTTCTCTTTACTGTTAAGGGCATTTTTTGCTTTTTCCACAGCTTCTCTTATATTCCTAGGTACTGTCCTATCGTTAATTATTCTCTCTAATATTTCCAATACTGGTTTATAATCCATCTAACCACCCCTCTCCTTTAACCTCTCCTCTATTTTTCTAATTTTCTCTACTAAATCTTTTTCGATGTTTTCAAGACTTACTATTTTTATTTGCATGTCTTCCTTCATTTCTTTTAATTCTTTCTCAACCTCTTCCTTCCTTTTTTTTACCATCACGTTTCCAACAACCTTATAAGTGTTTTCTTCCTTATACTGTGACAGCTCATTCAACGCAGCCTCTATTTCTGAAATTTGCAACTTTAATGCCTCTTTTTGAAGTAGCACATTCCTTAATTGTTGTTCTAGCAAAAAATACTCCTCCTCAGCGCTTTCCACAACCATAATATCTTTAGGTCAATAAATATAACTACCTTGCCTGCACTCTCTTAACTATCTCAGGTCTCATTTTCATTAGAATTCTGTAACCACAGTAAGGACACATTACTTTTCCTTCAATAAGCTCCGTCACAACTTTTTTACATCTTAAACATTTATACATAAACCCACCTTCAACTTACTCTCGGCGGATAATAAGCTTGACCTGCAAACTTTGCCCCGCATTTCTTGCATATCCATATTCCAGTTCCTTCTCTTTTTAAATATCTCATCTTACAATTTGGACATATATGTCTTTGCTTTTCTATTTTCTCTATTTCTGCTACTTTTTCTCTAATTTTTTTACCATACCTAGCTCCAAATCTTCCTGCAGTCCCGACTTTTTTCTTTCTTCCCATCTTCATCCCTTCGAGCTTAAAAGTTTTAGTAGTTTAACTATTTCCTCTTCACTTAACATCTTCTTAATCCTTCCGTTTATATAAAGTTTTATAAGATATTCCTCTATCTCGGATACAAGCTCTGGCTTAACAAGTCTTACTCTAGCTAATCTTTCTCTGCCCTCTGGAGAGACGATTCTCCTTAAGATTTCCTTCCTTTCTTTACTTTCCAACCCTTCCACTAATCTCACCAATTATTCTATCTACAAACCTTCTGCCTTCAGGAGTTAAGACTCTTCCCTTTTTTTCTTTTTTCACAAGTCCAGCCTTCTCGAGTTGTTGAAGAATTTTTCTTATTATTGATCCTCCAGCTTTGTAGGTTTTCGCTGGTCTTCTTCCCCTTCTTTTTCTTCCACCGTAGTACGTTCTTAGTCTCGAAACACCAACTGGACCGTCAATATAAATTCTTCTTAAAATAGAAGCGGCTCTTATATACCAGAAATCTGGTTGTTGAGGTGGTCTTTCCCTATGTGGCCCGCTTTTAACCATTTGTGCCCAGAGAGGAGGCTTTATAACTTCAATCTTCTTTAGTTCCTCTTTCAACCTTTCTATTAGCTTGTCAGCAGGAACCTCAAATATACTTACCATACAATCCTATTAAAAACCAATAGTTAAAAAGTTATAGTCATGAGCTTAGTTTATTATCCTGCCTTACCTTGTGATTTATATAACTCAATTAGTCTGTTGATGGTGTCGACATCTTCCGGCCCTTTATCCTCTCTTAACCTAACAAAAGCGGGAAATCTTAAAGCATATCCAGATTCATAATTTGGTGATTTCTGAATTTCTTGGTATTTGACTTCAACTACGATTTTTGGCCTTACCTTAACTTCTTTTCCTTTTTCTTGTATAATCAAAGGTTTTAACAATTCAGTCATCATTTCATATTCTTCTTCTGTTAAACCAGTAGACATCATTCCACATCTTAAGAAATTTCCAGTGTCAGGATCCCTTACAGCTAACTCGAATGATGTTAGCCAATTTGCTCTAGCTCCTTCACCCCATGTAGCACCAACTATAACTAAATCTAAATTCTCCATTGTTGGTTTAATTTTATACCAACCACCAACATGTCTTCCAAATCTATAAGGAGAATTTAAAACTTTCAGCATTAATCCTTCTTGTTTAGCGTTTAATGCTTCATTATAAAACTCTTCTATTTTCTTCACATCTTTTGTTATTAATTGTTTTGCTAACTCGAATTTACCAGGGATAACTTCTATAGCGCTTTCTAAAATTTTTCTTCTTTCAATCAAAGGCTTGCTTATTAACATTTCTCCGTTCAAATAAATTATGTCAAAAAGATGGATTTGAACCGGAATTTTTTCAACCATTTTTTCAATATCATACTTTCTATGAATTCTTTGTGATAAAACTTGAAACGCCATTGGTGTATTAGTTTTCGGGTCTACTGCTATTGTTTCTCCCTCAATAACACATTCATCTACCTTAATTCCTTTTTTACATAATTCTACAAGATCTGGAAACTGTTTTGTGACATCTTCTTGCCTTCTCGTAAACAACCAAATCTTATCCGCTTTCTTCATTATAATCGTTCTCATTCCATCATACTTCCATTCTGCTGCAACTTCTCCATATTCTTTAACAACTTCTTCTATACTTTCTGCTTTTTCTCCAAGCATCACTTGTATCGGTCTACCAATCTCTATTTTAACACTCTTTAATCCTTCAATTCCCTTTTCTTTTGCGATTTTTGCAACAAGAGAAAAATCGGAAAGAATAGACCAAGCGTAATCAACAGCTTCAGCTGCTTCTTCTTTTGATGGGAGAAAAGCTTCGACTATTGCATCTCTTATAAGACCTTCAGCAACACCTATTCTCAATTCTCCCAAAATCGTTCTAACTAAATATTTTGCTTCTTTAGGTTCTGCAATAAGCAAAAGATGATATATTGTCATTATTTTCTTCTCTTGTGATCCTTCTCCAGATAGCAAAGGAAGTTTTCTTAATTCTTCGAAAACTTTTTCAACCATCAATGATTTTTTAAATAAAGTAGCTTGTTTTTTGTTTTTTGATAATTTTTCAGCGACCAAACCTAAATCACCAAGCTTGGCAAATTCTTCTTCGATTTTCTCCTCAGAAAGACCATATGCTTTTGACATAGCTCTAATCATAAGTTGAGTAGCAATACCAAGCTCTAATTGAGTGTATTTTGGATAGACAATACCTTGGACCAAAAACACGACTCTTTCCAAATCTTCCGCAGAACATTGAGAAAATAGTTTAGCTAAAATTTTTGTTTTTTCTATTTTTGAGGATTCTTTTTCCAACTTTTCGTAATATTCGCAAAGAACTTTGTATTCCATAAAATTTATTTTGTTAGAGAGTGTAAAAGTTTTTATAGGAAAACTTTAAAAGCTCTAATTATCATAATTATTGTTGTAGTAGTTTTCGATTAATGATAAGAGGAGAAGAAAAGAAGATGGGCCATATACTTTACGATAGAAGTTGGAAATACAAGGTTTGTGAGATTTGTAGAAAGAATTCTCACGAAGAGGTAGAAATGGTTAGAGAAGTCATTGAAGTTAATGGTAAGAAAGAAGAATTTTGGGTTTGTCCTGTTTGTGGTTCGACTAAAAAATATTAAAAACAATTAAAGAAATGGAAGAGATTAAAAGAGAACAGGAGAAAAAAATCTCTCCAGAATGGCTATTAGATTGCGTTTGTTTAGAAGACAACGGTCATACTCTTGTAATTTCACCAAATGAGTGTTTTAAGCGTGGAATAACTACAATAAAAATTACTCTTGGAAGATTTAGCTCTCCAACAGTTCTTACTTATAAAATAAGCGAGATTTACAAAGAGAAAAAGGAATAAATGCATTAAACAAAAATAAAATATGGATGTTTTTGAAGCAATTGCAAAAAGAAGAAGCATAAGAAAATATCAGGATAAAGATGTTGATGATAAATTGATCGGAGTTCTGCTCTGGGCTGCGGCTCAAGCTCCTTCTGCCGGAAATTTGCAAGATTGGAGGTTTATTGTTGTTAGAGATAAGAAAACTAAAGAATTGCTTTATAATGCCGCATTAAAACAGGAACACGTTAAAGAAGCACCAGTTTTAATTGTTGTTTGCTCGGATTTAGAAGTTTTAAGCTT
>JAJHRL010000011.1 GCA_020832825.1 Candidatus Aenigmatarchaeota archaeon
TGCTTTATCATCTTTACAAAAAATCAAACAATTTCATTTTCAAAGGAGGAACTTGTTTGTATAAGCTTTATAATTTACCAAGATTTTCTGAAGATTTAGATTTTTCTGTTCTTGCACAAAAAAACATAAGAGAAACTGTTGAAAGCGTTGCTAGAGAATTGAAAGCAAAAATTGAATCAAAGAAAACAAAAACTTCTTTTTTATTCAAGTTAAGATTTCCTGGCATATTAACTCAGTTTAACACAATAAGAATTGATGTCAGCTTAGTTAACATCGTTTTCGGTTTTGAAGTGAAAAACTACATTTCTTCTTATATAGATATTCCTCCATTTTCCTTAAGAGTTTTGAAATTGGAAGAAATACTTGCTGAAAAAATTCATGCTTTAATAAAAAGGAATAATGCAAGAGATCTTTATGACCTATTCTTTTTACTAAGATTTGTTGAGCCAAAAGAAGAATTAATTCGGAAAAAATTGAAGATCTTCAGAATGGAATTTAACAAAGAACTAATAAAGAGGAAGATTGAGGAAATAAAACCAAAATGGGAAGCTGAATTGAAACCATTTCTTTTAACCGAATTAACAGATTTTGAAGTTGCTAAAGAGTTTGTAGAAAGAAAACTTGGGATTGGATAGTTAAATTAGCAAACAATTTTTTGAAGTTAACTTTTAAATTTCAATAAATTCGCTTCCTATGAACCTCAAGAAAAACTCCCACTGCTTTGGAGTTAACAAATGAAATTCTAGAGGGGAGTCAAAATATTTAGAGAAAAGAATGTCATAAACTTTTAATCTTTTCTCCCTATTCTCAAACTCATCAGAAACAATTGCAATATCAATATCGCTCAAACCAATACAATAATCATTTCTGACAACACTTCCAAAAATAAAAACTCTTGCTTTTACATGTTTGTTAACAATTTCTTTTACTTCCTTTCCAACTTCTTTAAAATTTAAAAAATACTTCAACCTTTCCATAACATCTCCTTAAGTTTTTCAACAACCTCAAAAGCTCTTTTAACCTCTTCTTCAAAAAACTCTTCATAAATATAGCGAGAAGAAATATAAGCTCTCTCTAAATCTCTCAAAACCTCTTTATTTTCTTCTATAAACTTTTTGACTTCTTCTTTCTTCCAATTTTCAGCAAGCTCTAATAGCAATGTTCTTAAAGAATGTGTTCTTTGAAAAGAGCCTTTAATTTCAAGCAACTTTGCTTTTATCAAAAGTTGTGCAGCTTGCTCTAAATGAAACATGCAAATATCGAAATCTTTATTTTTGAAGTCATTCTCAGCATCTCTCTTGAATACTTCAGCTCTCTTCAGAAAAAGTTCTATTTCTTCTCTCATGTTGTTAATTTTTTTTGAATGTTTAAAAAGAAATTAAATAATGTAGCAAAATTAAATTTAAAGCCCCGTCGTCTAGCGGTCAAGGACGCGGAATCTAGCGGAAGCCTCTGGAGCCCGAGACGGCGGTTCGAATCCGCCCGGGGCTATTTTTTGATTAATTTTAAAACAATTCTCACAAATTCTTCAATGTCTTTGATATCTTGCTTTACTATTTCTACTAATTAATTTTTCTTTCTAAACAAAAGCATACCCATGAACCAAAAAATTTCTAAACTTAGCTATTTCTTTTAATCTTTCAGCGAGCTTTTCATCAATTATCCTATTCTCCTTTAAAACTTCAAAAGCATCGCTATAACTCAAAGGTCTTCTAAAATCGAAAGCAGAAATTATATGATTTGTAATATCAAAACATGCCTCTATGCTTTCAAGAAGCGCGTGTTTTAAAGCTAATTCATCTCTATAACTAATTTCTCACTTAACAATCTCTCTAGCCTCTTTAATATTTCTCTCTATGATATCAATCCTAAGCTGAATAAGTCTTTTATCTAATTCCATATTTATCAAACCTTTTCTCATCAAACTGCTTCATTAGCTCATTATACTCCAAGACTTCTGGAAGCTTTTCGGTTTCAAATTTAGCTCTCAAATTTTCATCTCGCGAAACCACAAGCTTTCCTCTTCTAAAAACCTCTGAAAGAAAAAGTGTTGGTTTATCGTTAATTACAAAAACATCAAACTCTTTTCCAATCTCTTTTTCTAACTTAAGTGCGAGCCTCGCTTAAAAATTAACATCAACCTTACCTTTTACATAAACAGCTAAATCTACATCGTTATAATGTTTGCTTGAAAGAAAAGAACCAAACAAGTAAGCAAACGCTACTTTCTTTTCATTTTTCAAGACCTCAGCTATTTTTCTTATAATTTCTTCTTTCTTCATTTATTACTTTTGAATATCAAAATAAAACCTCTATTTAAATTCTAAACAGCAAAATCAATGAAATGCTGAACGAAATAGTAAATTTTTTGATAGCAGCAATTTACCAAAATCTTTTCCTAGGAATTTTACTTGGAGTTTTTCTAGAAACGATATTCCCACCAATACCAAGCGAGATAATATTGCCACTATCAGGATATCTTCTCTCTTTCTACAATTTTGGTTCGCTCGGTTTACTGATTGGAATATTGATAGCAACAATTGGTACAACAATGGGATCTTTATTATACTACTTTGCTGCTTTGAAACTTGGGAGAAAATTTGCTGAAAAATATGGCAAATACTTTTTTATTGATAAGAAAAAGCTTAGAGCTGCTGATAATTGGTTTAAGAAACATGGTAAAAAAGCTGTCTTCTTTGGAAGAATGTTACCAGGAATAAGAGAATTAGTTTCTTTGCCAGCTGGATTTTCAAAAATGAAACTTAAAGATTATCTAATTTACACTTTCTCTGGTTCTTTAATCTGGTGCTCATTCTTAACTTCTCTTGGGTATTTTCTCGAAGAGAATTGGAAAAACTTACAAATAGAAAAATTCTCAGACCTAATTTTCTTCACAATAATACTTGCAATAATCACTTACTTCATTTTCAAGAAGCTTGTTAAAAAACTGCAAAAAGTTTAAGCTGAATCTTGTTCATATTCTTCTCCTTTTTTCAATTTTTCAAACGCATTTTTCAATTCCTTACTCAAATAGAAAGCGTGAGAAGCAAAACTAAACATATTGCCACTCTTCAAAAACTCATAAGCTTGCTCAAAATTTTCAAAAGAATTCTTCCAAAGAACAATAGAATTATCTGGTGTTCTATGCTCTAAAACAACTTTTCCATTTTCCAAATAAATCAAAAAGTTTCCTTTGGGGTCTTCAACAAATTCTTTCATTTTTCCAGAGTATTTCTCTATAACTTTCTTTGCTCTCTCGAAATCTGTTTGATAGATATGAGCGCTTATACTTATGCTTGTAACACTACCAAGCTTATAATCGGTATTTGCTCTCTTGTTTATTTCGTTCACAATAAATTTTGCAAGTTCTATTTGAGCAACAAAATTAACTGGCCATGCCTTAAACATGTCATTGCTTCTTATGATTACAGTATGATTGTAGAAATTTTCTGTTATTATTCCTTGAACTCCTATAATGCAAGGAGGATTTTCTATATTTTGATCTTTTTCATGATCCCAACTGACTACTAAGGCTCTTCTAGAATAAGGAGATTTAGAAAGCTTATCAATCAAATAATTTATTTGGTTCTTCCCAAATCTATGAGCAAAGAATCTTTCTCCATAAGTATATTCAACTCCTTCTGGCTTCTTCGGACTCAAAACTTCATTTATATGCCTCTCAAAATTTTCCTTTTCAATAAATTCAAAAAACTCCTTTTCTAGCTTATAATCTTTTCCATACAGTCCTAAACTCACAACAACATTCAAAAACTCTTTTTGTGGAATTTCATATTCACTAAACTTTAAACTACCAAACCTCATTATCAAATCCAAAATCTTAACCCATGCTCTAAAAACGCTTTTGTTATCGTAAATGTAATGTCCGCTTAATGGAAATGGGTAACTTTCAATACTGCTCTTTTCCTCAACTTTCAAATCAATCTTGTCTCTTTTTGGCTTCGTCTCACAATAATTTTTTTCAATCTCTTCAAAAAGTTTTTCAATTTTCATTTCTTTTGCTGCCTTCCTTAAATCAACTAGTTTAATTGATCTAACTATTTCTTCGACTTTACCTTTATCGAGGATTATTACTGGTAAATCCATTTTCTTCTCTCCAAAAACCTTACATAAAACTTCTCCGCTAGTTGACAAATCATAACCATAAAGAATTAAGGTATCTATTTGTGGGTTTTCTGCTAAAGTTTCAAGGATGTAGTTTATTCCATAAGAAGTGTAAGTTGTACCAATTATTCCAATTTTCCTTTTCACATTCTCCGGAATTTTCTCAAGCAAAAATTCTTTTTTGCTCCAAAGAGTAGAAATAGCAATATTGCTTCTCGGGTTTATAACAAGAATATCCTTTTTCATTTTTTTGATGTCTTTTTCTCACTTAAATATTTTGCTTCATCAAATACTCTTTAACTTTATCGCTTATCTCTTTTAGTTCTTCATCGCTAGCTCTCTCTCCATGCAAAGTTGCAATGTATCCATTATACCAATTTTCCTTTATGTCTTTGGACAGAGTATCTATTATTTTTGGTGAAACATTTGAATTTATTTTGTAAACAGGATAGAGTTTTATGTGAATGTGTTTTACCTCCATGCCTTCAACAACTAAAAAAACTCTTTTAGCTCCCAAAGCCTTTTCTAAAATTTTTCCAACTTTTTTAGCAAATAAAAATAGCTTAGTATAAACATCATCTGGTAAATTAAATTGATAACTATCAAAATGCTTTTTTGTTATAACTAAAGTTTGTCCCTTAACAATTGGATAGATATCTAAAAATGCTAAATGCTCCTCATCTTCTAAAATTTTGTAAGATGGCGATTTTCCTTCAACAATTTTACAGAAAATACAATCTTCCATTTTCTCACCCTTTTGGTAATTCAACACTCAATATTTTTGTTTCACCTTCTTCCAAAGTACAACCATAAATTTTATCGGCAAACTTTAGTGTTATATCATTATGAGTAACTATGATAAACTGACTTTCTTTAGATGCCTCTTTAAGCCATTTAGCAACTTTAAGACTATTTTCCTTGTCTAATGCTGCATCTATTTCATCCATAAGGTAGAATGGTGATGGCTTAAATCTTTGCAATGCAAAAAGGAAAGCTAAAGCAACTAAACTTTTTTCTCCTCCAGAAAGCGCATCTATATCAATTTCCCCTTTTTCGGGAAACCTAACTTTTATTAATAGGCCAGATTCCAAATTATTGACATCCTCCAAAGTTAAAACCCCTTCTCCACCCATTATTTTATTAACAACTGAATTAAACTCCTTACTAACTTTATCCAATGTTAAAAAGAAAACCTCTCTTCTCTTATTATCAATCTCTTCAATCATTCTTAAAACAGCTCTCTTCTCTTCTAAAACTTTTTCATACTTCTCTTTCAAAGCATCAAACTCTTTTTTCAAATTCTCATATTCTTCAATAGCTTTCAAATTAACTGCACCCATTGATTTAAGCTCTGCTTCAAGTTTTTTCAATTTGCTTTCTAAAACATCTAACCTCTCATCAATTGTTTCTATTCCAACAAATTTTTCATATTCTTTCTTTGCATTTTCTAGCTCTGTTTCAATTTTAGCTTTATCAATTGCTAATCTATTCATCTCAATTTCTAAGTTAATTCTTCTGTCTTGTAGTTTTCTTCTAGTTTCTCTTAATCTCTCAACTTCTTTTTCAGAAGCAATTCTTATTTTCTCTAAATTTATCATTTCCTTGCTTTCTTCAGACGCAGAAAGGTCTTTTAATTTTCTTTCAAGTTCCTCCTCTTCTTTTTTCAATTCCTCAACTTCTGCCAACAATTGTAGCCTAAGCTTCCTATATTCTTCAACGTTAACTTTTTCTTTTTCCTCTTTTTTTGCTTCTCTTACTAAATATCCTCCAGTGATTGCTCCACTTCTCTCTATCAAATCCCCATCTAAAGTAACCATTCTAACTTTTCCAATTCCAATTTCTTTTGCTGTTTGCAAGCTATCCACAATCAAAGTATTTCCAAAAACAAATTCGATAGCTGGCGCAAATTTTCTATCATAACTTATAATCTTGCTTGCTATTCCAATAACACCATCTCTATCCAAAAATTCCTTTTCTTTAAACTCTTGCGGCTTTATTTTATTTAATGGTAAAAATGTTGCTCTACCTATTTTTTCTTTTTTAAGAAAATCTATGCAAGTTATAGCAACATCCTCGTTCTCGACAACAATGTCATATAAATGCTGAGCAGCAGCAACTTCTATTGCTATTTTATATTCCTCTGGAACAGAAATTAAATCTGCGATAGTTCCATAAACACCTTTCAATTTCAAATTCAAAATTTCCTTTACAGCTTTTGACATTTCTCTAGCGAATTCTGCCTTCTTTATTTCAAGTCTTTCCATCTCTTCAATCAAATTTTGAAGCCTTTCAGCCTCTCTTTTATTAGTTTCAATTTTTTCCCTAATAATTAACAACCTTGATCTTATCTTACTTGCTTCCTCTTTGACTTTAAGCTTTCTAGAGAGCTCAATAATTTTTTTCACTATCTCTGCGTTGGTCTTCTCAATTTCTTCAAGCTTTTGCTCCTTCTCTTTTATTTCTTTATCAACCTCCTCAATTTTCTCCTTAATTTTAGAAATGTTTTCAAGAAGCTTGTTTAATTTCTCACTTAAACTCTCGACTCTTTTCTTCCAATAAGAAGCTTGTAAAATTGTCAATTGTTTTTGCAACTCTTGATATCTTATTGCTTTATTTCTTTCTTCCTCAAGCTTTTTGAAAATTTCATATTTTTGAGTTACTATTATCTCAACTTCTCTAAGCTTTTGATCAACAAACTCTAGATCTTTCAAAGCTTTTTCTTTTTTCTCATTGTATTCGGCAATTCCACAAATTTCATCTATAATCTCTCTTCTTTCTACAGGATTCATTTCTAAAACTCTAGTTACGTCTCCTTGTTGAATTATATTATAACCATCCGGTCTTATATTGGCTAAAGACAAAACCTCGAGAATTTTTTCTCTAGTTGTTGTTTTGCCATTTAACTTATAAACAACGTACCCTTTTCTATTAACCTTTCTTGTTATTGAAATTTCTTTATCTTCAAACGGAAAAACCTTTTGAGAGTTGTCGAAGTAGATTGTTACACTAGCATATTCAGCTGGTTTTTTAGTTTCGGTTCCTCTAAAGATTAATTCATGTAATCTATCTGCTCTCAAACTTTTGGCAGAAGTTCTTCCTAAAACAAAACTTATCGCATCAATAATGTTGCTTTTTCCACTACCATTCGGGCCAGTAATCTCTATTAACCCAGGAAAAAATGGAATAGAAATCTTTCTATTAAAACTCTTGAAACCTTGCAAAGTTAATCTTGTAATATAGGTCTTCATAGTAATTTTTGTATTGAGAGTTTATAGATTTGTAGTTGGGGTTGTAAAAATTTAGTAGACTAGTCGACACTCCATAATCTCATAAATATGAAGCCGATGCTTAACTCTTAAGCAGAAAACTAACAAAAGATAAAGAAAATCTTCTTGAAATTAGACTTTCTTCCAAATACACCATTTTCTATGAAATTTTTAAGGAGTTCGTATTCGAGATCTCAAGTCTTCGATGTATTTTAACTTCGCTTATCTCTCGATTAGACGAATGACTAAAATTTAGATTGAACTTACTCTTTTGTTTCTATAACATCTTATGTTGGAGCGTTAATTATTTATTTTATAATTCCAAAATTAATCAATGGAACTTCATCCATTTACTTCCCTATTGTTAAAAGATAAAAAGGTAATAAGGTACAATGGGAACAAGATATACAAGCCAATAAATGATATTAGAAAAATAAGTTTAAGACCTCATGAATTTTCGACATATTTTTCAAGCAAGATGAGGAGAAAATATTGGGAAAATATCTCTCGCATTAACTCTGCAATTTATTTTTCTACTGTAGAATACTTTAAATCAATAGATGCAAATTTTGTAACACTGCCTTTAACCACAAGATTACTTTCTTCTCCTGGAGCAGCCATACTAGAATATTTAAGAGGAATAAGACAGATAAGGGAAAAATTGGATATAGAAGTCTTTCCGATGAAATTAGATTGGTTTGGACATGACGTATTTCTTTCTGAGTCATCTCAACTTTATTTAGAGTTTACGCTAGCATTTTCTGATTTTAATCATGTTTTCTCTATATACAACTCCTTCAGAAGAGAAAAGGCAGATTGGTGTCATCTCTCAGAATTCCATCATATAGAATATGAGGGGAAAGTTAATCAGGAAAAAAACGAGAAAATAATAGAAAATTTAGTAAGTAAGATTATAAAAGATGTAATACAAAAATGTGAAAATGAACTTCTCAGTTTTGTAGACAAGGATTATCTGAGATATTTGGAAAATAATAGCAAAAATATGAAAAAGGTATCGCTATATGAAGCTCTTCAGAAATTACATCAAGAAACTGGGCTTGAGGAATATAAAACTTTCTCAACAAAATACTGGGGTTCTTGGGAAGAAGTTAAAATTTCAAATATGATGGACTCCTTCGTATTCGTAAAGGAAATACCGTACTTCTCTAGCTTCTTCTATCAAACATATGTAGATAAGGAACCAGGAAAAGAATATACAACAATTAACATAGATGGTGATATAATTGAGACAAAAAGCTACGAAAATGTGCCTGTTGCCGATACAGCGGATTTAATTTGGCCTGGATACAGAGAGTTTGTGGGCTCTGGGCATAGAGTTAGAACTTCTAAAGAGGCAAGATACAAAATAAACTGGTTGTTCCAAAAAACTCTAAAGATTGATAAAAAAACAATTAAGAAGATAATGAGATGGTATGATCCTTATATTGATATAAGAGATTTGCCTACATATAAGCAAACTTCTGGTTTTGGTTTGGGTTGGGAGAGATTCTTACAAGGATTACTAAAATTGCCTACAATAGTTGATGGCGCATTATACGCAAGAACTCATCACATACCAAAAGTATAAAAAGAATTTCAATACTTTAAATTTTGGATAATAAAGTGAATAATATGGCAAATGGGGAAGTAAAGCTTAAAGTTGGAGAATTAACAGCTAAGGACGAGGCAGGAAGAGGAATTGTTAGAATGGATAGCGATGCTATGAGAAAAATTGGGGTTAAAGAGGGGGATATTGTTGAGTTAGAGGGAACGAGAAAAACTGCTGCTATTGTTAGAAGAGCTTATCCTGCTGATATTGGCTTAAATATCATAAGAATGGATGGAATTACGAGAAAGAACGCTGGTGTTGGAGTAGGAGAAAGTGTTATTGTTAGAAGAGCGGAGCCTGTAGAAGCAAGAAAAGTTGTTTTAGCTCCTGCTGAGCCTGGCGTTATATTGCATGTTGCCCCAGATTTGATAAAACAAAATTTGCTTGGAAGACCTTTAGTAAAAGGAGATATTATCGTTCCTGCTCCAGCTTTTGGAAGAAGAAGAGGTACTACATTTTTTGAAGAGTTTTTCGGCGGAGATTTTGAAGATTTCTTTTTCACACCTTTCCCAGCTGAAACAAAGTTTATTGTTGTAAATACAGAGCCTTCTAACAAAATTGTTAGAGTTGGAGAGATAACTGAAGTGGAAGTTTTGAAGAAGTTGCCAGAGGGAATGAAATTAGAAGCTAGAGCAATTCCCGCTGTAACTTATGAGGATATTGGTGGTATAAAACCCGTTGTTGAAAAAGTTAGAGAGATGATTGAACTACCTTTAAGACATCCTGAAATTTTTGAGAGACTTGGTATTGAACCTCCAAAGGGAGTTTTGTTGTATGGTCCACCTGGTACAGGAAAGACTTTACTTGCTAAAGCTGTAGCAAACGAAAGCGGAGCTTACTTTATTTCAGTTAATGGACCAGAATTCTTATCGAAGTTTTATGGAGAATCGGAAGCCAATTTAAGAAAAATTTTCGAAGAAGCAGAAAAGAATGCTCCAGCTATAATTTTCTTTGATGAGATTGATGCGATAGCTCCAAAAAGAGAGGAAGTCACTGGAGAAGTTGAGAGAAGAATAGTTGCAACTTTGTTGAGTTTGATGGATGGTTTGAAAAGTAGAGGAAAAGTTATTGTGATAGCTGCAACTAATAGACCAAATGATATAGATCCGGCTTTAAGAAGACCAGGAAGGTTTGACAGAGAAATTGAAGTTCCTGTTCCTGATAGAAATGGTAGATTAGAGATATTAAAGATTCATACGAGAAATATGCCTTTAGCTAAAGATGTTAATTTGGAAGAAATAGCAGATAAAACTCATGGGTTTGTTGGTGCTGATTTAATGGCTTTGTGTAAAGAAGCTGCTATGAGTGCTTTAAGGAGAGTTTTGCCAGAAATAAGAGATAAATTGAAGGAAGGGGAAGAAGTACCAAAAGAAGTTTTGGAAAAGCTTGTCGTAACAAAACAAGATTTTGAAAACGCCTTAAGAGTTGTTGAGCCTTCTGCAATGAGAGAAGTTTTAGTAGAAGTTCCAAAAGTGAAATGGGAAGATATTGGAGATTTGGAAGAAGTTAAAAAGACTTTGAGAGAGATGGTAGAGTGGCCATTGAAATACAGAGAATCTTTTGAAAGACTTGGAATACAACCACCAAAAGGAATATTGTTGTACGGTCCTCCAGGATGTGGAAAAACTTTGTTGGCTAAGGCTGTAGCTACAGAAAGTGGAGCGAACTTTATTGCCGTTAAAGGACCTGAGCTATTAAGCAAATGGTTTGGTGAATCTGAAAAGAGAGTTAGAGATTTGTTCAAGAAAGCAAAACAAGTAGCACCATGTATAATATTCTTCGATGAAATTGATGCACTAGCACCAAGAAGAGGAATTGGTATGCATGAAGCTACAGAAAGAATTGTAGCTCAGCTTCTCACAGAAATTTCTGGCATAGAAGAAGTTAAAAACGTTGTACTAATTGCAGCAACCAATAGACCAGACCTTGTTGATCCAGCACTATTAAGACCTGGAAGATTGGACAAGCTCGTTTTCATTCCGCCACCTGATGAAAAAGGAAGGCTAGAAATACTAAAAGTTCACACGAGAAAAGTTCCACTAGCTAAGGATGTAAACCTCGAAGAACTGGCAAAAAGAACAGAGGGTTATTCTGGTGCCGACTTAGAAGCTTTAGTAAGAGAGGCTGCAATGAATGCCTTAAGAGAAGACATAAATGCAAAAGAAGTTAAGGCCAAACACTTTGAAGAGGCACTAAAGAAAATACCTCCAAGTCTATCTAAAGAATTAATAGAGTACTATAAAAGATTTGAAGAAAGAAAGAAGCAAATACAGAAGGAAGAATTGCAACCGTACATTGGTTAACTTAAAAGGAGATAAGCAATATGCAGATTTTAAAGAGAAGCACTAAAATACTATCTTCCATATTTTTTAGTTTGTCTCTCACTTTCTTTCTTTTTCTCTTTATATTCTTTAAGATTACAAGCTATGAAAATGTGAAAGAAATTGCTCTTCCTTTTATAGAAGCTCAACTAAATCTTTCCAAAGAACAAGCGGAACTAATCGTACAATACACAAAATATCAGTGCGAGAATGCGAACGAAACAATAATAAATGTTGGTAAAAATATCAGCCTTTCTTGCAAAGAAATATTGTCCTTAAAACCAGAAAATATTAGCAACTACATCGCATCAAAAATTTTTGATTCCCTTTATTTTGAAAAATACAATTGCACATTAGAAAGATGCGTAAAAGAAAAGAAGATGACTTATTTCATAAGCTTCGAGTTTAATAGGTTCTTAGGTAAAGCCTTGGGCTATTTACTGCTCACAACAATATTGTTTGGAGGCATATATCTTTTCTTAATTGAGAAACCAGAAAACAAACTTCTTTCCCTCGCAGTTACTTTTCTTTCTGTCTCATTACCATATTTCTCTTTTGATGTCTTTCCGGCTTCCCTAAGAAAAATTAATAATTTCGAAATACCTGTAGCCTGGTTAACCAAAATTAAAGCAGAGTTAAAATTCATGCGCCTCTTCTTTTTTATTGGACTAGCATTTCTTTTTCTCTATTTTTTATTCTTTTTCAAGAAAAGAGGTTTATTTACCAAAATAAAATAGTATTATGTTGCTTGTGAAAGACGTTATGAACAAAAATGTAGTAGTTGCCAAGCCGGTAGTAACATTAAGAGAAGCTGCGAAAGTAATGGGAGAGATGAACATGGGAAGCCTAGTTATTATGGAGGAAGATAAAATTGTAGGTATTATTACTAGCACAGATATTCTAAAGGCAATAGGAGAAGGTAAAGATCCTGACAAAGTTACCATTGGAGAAATAGCAACCAAAAACGTTATAACAATTCAAGCAGATGAACCTTTGGAAAAAGCTGTAGATCTCATGGTTAAGAATAAAATTAAAAGATTGCCTGTGATGATGAATGAGAAGCTAGTCGGAATAATAACTGTCAGTGATATAGCAATTGTTGAACCAAAAATTATAGCAAGTATTGCCTCTTTAATCTCACTGAACGCAAGCAAATTTGCAGGAGGCTAATATCGGTAAAAGAGTACCAGAAAACCTTGCGAATCTCTTAAAAAGAGAGTATCTCCTTCCCTATCCCATATTGGAAATTTCTTCTTGAATGAAAATCTTGTTGTTTTGTTTCTTGTATAAATTTCAATGGTTTCATTAGGTCTAAAAAGATACTTGGGAAATTTAAACCTATTATGACTTTCATCTTCTAAACTCCAATTTTCAATCTGGATAGGAAACTTGCATTCGTTTTTTAAAACTACTTTCTCCTCACCCACAACCTTAAGCTCCAATAGCTTTATGCAAGTTATGTTGGATTTTTTCCATATCCCAAGTTGTTTACCCATTGCCTCTTCCTCCGCTTTTCTAAGCTCTTCAACATGTTTTGGAACTTTATTTATTTTGAAAATATGCGCAAACCCGCTTTTCACCATCTCAACATTGATGTTCCTATCTTCTAGGAATAGGAAGGCCAATTTTCTTCCATACTCATCTTTACCATACTCTTCTACTTTTACAACTCTTCCTTCTATTAGTGAAGAGAGAAGCTCCTTTGCTTCTTTCCCAAATTTATCATCGATTTCTGGAGCATTGATACCAATAAGTCTTATTTTTTCCTTATTCGAAACCTCTACAGTGTCACCATCTATCACTCTCGCTACTAAACACCTCTTTTCTAAACCAAGAAAATATCCTGTTTTTCTCGAAACATCAATGAAGAAGAAAAGTAGAGTCAAAAAGAGTGAAATTAAAAATGTTTTTTTCGTGGACATCTTATCTTTTCCTCTATTTTGCTTAGTCTACAAAAAAGTTTAAAAAATGATAAATAAAAAGTTAAATAGGGTTCCTCTTGGAGGAACCCGGTAAGGAGAAATGGCAAAGAAGAAAAAGAAGAAAGAAAAAGAGTAAAAGAGTAGGTAAATAAATATTTCTTCTTTTTTCCCTCTTTCTTCCTTTATTTTTCTTCTATCTTAATTTCCTCCCAGAAAACTTTTTTCTCCTCTACAATTTGCCTTATTTTTTTCTGTTTTTCGCTCAACCTACTTTTCCCTGATTTTATCTCTATAAAGGTTATTTTTTGAGGATTTCCTTCTGAGATTCCATCGAACGCTATTAAATCTACAGGATCTCCTAACCATCTAACATCATGGGGAGAATGATTGAACTCTTTTAAAAATGGAACCATTTTCTCCAAAGCCTTCCCAGAAAGTATCCTGGAGCTTCTTTCTATTGCATCCCTTCTAATTTCTTCCTCTTTTTCTTCAATGTATTTTCTGACCTTCTCTTCAAATTTGAACTTCCACTCAATATTCTTATAAATCAGATAAACTACAAGAATTAAGAGAAGGAAGATTATAACTTCAAGCATTAATCTTTTTATCTCTCCACTTAAAGAATTAGAATTATAGGTGTGTATATGGTAAAAAATATAGGAATAGAAGGTTTGGAACCGCCTAAGAGAAAATGTGAAGATAAAAAATGTCCTTGGCATGGAAACATAAAGGTTAGAGGTAGGATTTTTGAAGGTAGAATAGTTTCGCTTAGACCACAGAAAACCGCTGTTATAGAAAGAGAGTATTTCCATTATTTACCTAAATATGAAAGATACGAAAGAAGGCATTCTAGATTGTATGCTCATTTGCCTCCTTGCATAGATGCTAAAGTTGGAGATATTGCCGTGATAGGCGAAACTAGAAAGTTAAGTAAAACAAAGGCCTTTGTTGTTTTACAGGTGAAAGGAAGATGAAAGCTTTAAAGGCTAAAATAACTAAGGCTTTGAACGTTGGAAGTTATATAGTTTGTGCTGATAATACCGGTGCAAAAATCTTGCAAATTATTGCAGTTAGAGGGTATAAAGGGAAAAGAAGAAGAATTCCGAAGGCGGGAGTTGGAGACATGGTGAAGGTTGTGGTTAAAGAGGGAGATGTAAAAATGAGAAAGCAGATTTTCGACGCCGTAATAATAAGACAGAAAAAAGAATATAGAAGGGCTGATGGAACAAGAATAGCATTCGAAGATAACGCTGCTGTTCTGGTTAACGAAGAAGGAGAACCAAAGGGGACTGAAATAAAGGGGCCTGTGGCTAGAGAAGTCATAGAAAGATTTTCAAGTATAGGAAAGATAGCAACCATTGTTGTGTGATAAAAATGAAGAGACCGAAATCAAAAAAACCAAGAAAGCAAAGAAAATTCTTATATAATGCTCCATTGCACTTGAGGAGAAAGATGATATCTGCGCATCTTTCTAAAGAACTAAGAGAGAAGTATAAAAGAAGAAGCTTTCCATTGAGAACAGGAGATGAAGTTAAAGTTATGCGTGGTGAGTTTAAAGGCGTAGTTGGAAAGGTTGTGAAAATTGACACAAAGAAATACAAAGTTTATGTAGATACTGTAAAGAAAAAAAGGAGTGTTGGCACGGAATATTTGGTTCCTATTTCACCAAGTAATTTAATGATAATAAAGCTAAATTTAGAAGATAAGTATAGAATAAAAATGCTTGAGCGTGGTAAAAGTGGCTCATCTTAAAAGACTTGCAGCGCCATCATTTTGGCCTATTCCAAAGAAAAAGTACACTTGGACCTTTTCACCATCCCCAGGACCCCATAAGAAGGATGAGTGTATCCCTTTAGCTATAATTGTTAGAGATATTCTAGGCTTAGCAGAAACGGGAAAGGAAGCGAAGAAAATAATAAAAGCGAGGGAGATTTTAGTAGATGGTAAAGTGAGGACTGATCATAGATTCCCTGTTGGTTTGTTAGATGTCATTTCAATACCCAAGCTTAACAAACACTATC
>JAJHRL010000050.1 GCA_020832825.1 Candidatus Aenigmatarchaeota archaeon
TTTTCGGCATTATAGTCAATTCCGCCTGTATCTTCTCCCCTATTTCGTAGCAGTCCTTTTCGGGGCTTATACTGTATTCAACGCTGAAGTGATCGCTTACGAGTGTTTCCAAGGCTAAGCTTGGAAGAATAAAAAGCATCGCTGCCAAGAGCAAAAGCGCCGATCGCATGCAGAATTTTTAGCTGAAAGAATTTAAAATTTTCCAATGGGAAAATGAAAAGAAAATAAAAAAGGAAAAAATTTGGGGGTTTACTGTCTTCTCCTCAGCAGGTATGCAACTGCAAGCAGTCCTGCGATTGCGAAGATCACTTCGAATCCCGGTGTCGGCGGCTTGGGCGTTGGTGTTGGAGTTGGCGTGGGCGTTGGAGTCATAACTGGTGTCGGGGTTGGCGTTGGTGTTGGGGTTGGTGTTGGTGTGGGCGTTGGCGTTGGAGTTGGTGTTGGGGTTGGCAGGGTCTTTACGAGCTGGACTGTCCTCTTCACCAGTATATCATCGTCGGCCTTGTAAGTCCTTGCAACTGGGCTTGCTGGATCCATGTCGTAGAGATCGTTTACGAAGTCCAACTCTGTCTTGCCGCCGTATTCGCATGTTCCGGCAGTGTCTCTGATCCAGAATGTGTATGTACCCTCTGCAAGACCGTATGTCTCGAATGTAAGGGTTGCCTTTCCAGCGCTGTCAAGGGTTGCCCTCTGGGTTGACTTGTAGTTCGGACCTACCATTGTGACAAAGATGTGATCGTATCCGGTAACTCCTCCTCTGTATGCGCTAATGCTAACATTGATCTTGTCTCCTATAACAACGGTTGTCGGCGAGATGTCAACGCTGAGCTCCTGGCTCATAATTTCAACGAGCTTCGAAGTCCTTGCTGAGTCTATTTCTTGATCATTAGCCCTGAAGTACATCTTCACCGTGAAGAGGTACAGCCCTGGATCTATGGCTTTGCCCTTGCTCTCGTAGTACTTCTTAAGGTCTATTGTCCAGTTAACGTAATTGTTAACATCTACTGGGGATTTAGCGTCTAGACCGAAGTCCGCTGGCCTAAGCTTTACGTTGCTTCCTTCCATGACAAACGTTAGATATACATTGTCGCTCTTGCCTGGATCCGTAAGCACTCCAACTTCAAACTTGCCCTGATACGGTATCTTGCTCGGGATGTCTACGCTTATTATTCTCGGATCTGTAACGACAACCGCAACCATGGCCTGCGTGTCTGCAGATCTGTCTATCTTTGCAACTCTACACTTGTCTCCCGTTGTAATATTGGCCGGAGCGAAGAAGTACAGGTAGTATGAGCCGGTATCTGCATTAATATCTACCTCAACCTTGAAGTCTAGTTTCTTCTCAGATGCTGGAACCTTCGTTGTATTTAGATACTCGCCCGTTATAATAGTTGCGCTTGGCAATTCCCTTACAAAATCCTTGCCAATCTTAAAGACGTTTGGCTCGTTTGCATATACGTAGATACAGTCAACCGTTGTAGTTCCGGTGAACCTTATCTCTCCACCCCTTGCAACTGTTGTCTTGTCTGCAGTAAGCTGAAGAGCTTGCTTTGCAACTACGATCTTTATCTCATCGCTCACTCCAGTCAGCGTCTCTTCAGCCTTGAACTTGTACTCCGTCAATGGAGCCTCGCTGTTGACTTTGAGCTTTATCTTTATCTGTCCCTTAACGTCTGTGTAGTATGATTTCACATTAGTACACTGATCGTAACCGGGCTCATTAACGCAGAACTTCGTGTCTTCAATCGTGAAGTTTACTTTATTGTTTACCTTGAGGTTCGTTGTTATCGTGAACGTTATGTCGTCTCCTCTCGTAACGGTAGTCTTATCAGCTGAAAGCTTTACAGTAGCTTTCACCAATTCGAAGGATGCAGTCTTAACTTCGCTCCAGACTTCTCCGGAGTAGACTTTAACCTCAACAACATAGAATCCTCTCTCGAGGGGACCTGTGGCACCCTTATTCGTTCCGAAGTTGTCGATCTTGAACCTGAACTTTCCTGCATCATCTATTAGCGATATTGCATTAGCATCAGTTCTTTGTTTGCTTAAATTAAATACCTCGTTGCCTGATAAGTCCTTTATCCAAAGTTGTGCATAATTCTGCTTTGAGAAGTTTGCAGGCGATCCCACGTCTGCCTCGCTTGCAGACTTCGCGAGTGTGCTAACACCTTCAATTACAAGATCGCGACCAATCACATGCTGTAATGGAACTGTAAGGCTTGTTACTTCTGGTTTAACAACCTGGAACAATGCAGTAGCTTCAGCTCTCGTTTCATTTGAGCCAACGTCTATTTTAGCTACGTATGTACCCTCAGGATAACCTGAATCTATCGGTACCCACCACTCGTCAGCTCCGCAGGCATCCTTAACTGAATAGACACCGGAACCCGAATAGTTGCATGTCTCATACTTCTTCAGTGCAGCAGTTATGAAGATCTTCACTGGAGTCACGGGAACATCTGTGCTCATCGAAGCCTTTACCTTTACATAATCTCCCTGTGCAACAACGCTTCTATCAACGCTTATGCTCACTGTCGGCTTTCCAATGGCTACACTTTCAACTAGGAAGGCTAGACTATCATTGACCAGACTACTATTAAGGAATGCAACGACAACGTAATATCCCGGTTCTGTTGCGGTATAAGTCCAAGAATCACTTCCTCCATCTTCTGGTAGTGATTTGATCATAACTGCTTTATCAAGAACACCGGGAACATTGATCGTACCACCTGTCTTCAAGTTTCTATAATCGCTCCATTTAATTATAGCTATATATCTCGTCCCTTCGGATTTGTTGTAGTAACTCCACACAGCGCTGAGCGTTAAAGTACCGCCAACCTTTATTCTCTCATCCGAAAGCTTTAGCATCGCTATCTTCAGAGGTTCATAACTGATTGCTTCCTTGTAAACTGTATAAACTGTTATATTCGCAAGGTAGGCAGTGTCATTACCAACTGAGACATCGTATTTTCCGAGAGAGTCAAAGGTATAGCTGAACAGATAAAGGCTAGGTTTTTGATTTGCTTCTACAGTTATTGAAGTATTGTTCACATTTGCCATTTTTTGACCGTTAATGTACAAATAGATGGGCTCAGCTGTCAAGTCAGCACTCGGGTTTGTATTGTTGAACTTTCCATAGAAGTTCAGAGTCCATGCACTAGTTTTCTGGTAAGTAAAATCCTCCAAATAAAGCCCTGAAGCGTTTACAAGAATTCCTCCGGCCATCGCTGGCGTTGCTGCCATCACTAAAAGCAATAATCCCACTATACCCATCAATCCAGATTTTTTCATTCTCTCAACCTCCTTCCGCATCCACTTTCCCTCCTACTATATAAATCCTGCGTTTTTCTGCAGCGGGT
>JAJHRL010000051.1 GCA_020832825.1 Candidatus Aenigmatarchaeota archaeon
TGTGCAATATATAGGTGAGTACATTTTGACCTCTTTGCCCACAAATTTATCTATATTAGTTTCATCCAACAATATATCCACATCTTTTTGTTTTATGAATCTGTATAGGAATTTATGTTTGTTTTTGTCTGTTATAGTTACATTTAATAAATCTTTTGGTTCACATATTTTATTTACATCAACTTCAGCGTTTAAAGCATAAATGGCTTGTCTTAGAAAGTATCCTGGCTTTTGAGTAAACATAACTCTATCCAATATACCTTTTCTAGCAGCATTAGCATAGTCAAAGAATTCACGTTGATTGATACCTTTTGCTAGAGAGTTTATCACAGGCCTGGGTATAACCTTATTTCTAACATCTACAAAGTATCCTCTGCTTATGGCTAGTTGTTTGATGTTGTTTCTTGCAGCACCAATCTTCATAGCATACACACTTGGATTATTAAACGTAGCGTATTTATCAAAATATTGTTTACTATATTCCTCTAATTTTTTATCATAAGTATCTGGATCAACTTTATCATTTAAATCCTTTACTTCCATTACAACATAATCCTTGTAACTAGTTGTCATACCTAGCATTGTTGATAGCTCAAATCCGATTTTTTGTAGTGCAGCAATTAATTTAGCAGTTGTTTCTGGTCCATATTCATTAAATACTTGTCTTAAAAATGTGTTTAGATCTTTTTTTGATTTAAAAGTGATCTTGTCAATATCCATAATTACTCAGCTCAAGATAACTTCAAGAGTTGTTTTTGTTCTAGTAACTGAGCAAAATCTTCATCAAAATCAGTTGCGTAGAAGCCAACAAATATCGGAACTCTAGGAATACCGGCTTCTGTGTAATGCATACTCTTTATGTTTAGCTTTTTGCCAATAAACTTTTGTTTATGTTCTGCTATAAATCTTCTTTGTTCTTCTGTCAAACCAGAACCGACATTAAATCTATGACCCTTGTACTCACAAACAAAAGCCTTTGCTCTATTGTTTTCAATGATAACGTCCACAACTTTAACATCTATATCTGCAAATAGTTTAGCTTTGATCCAATTGGACGTTCTGCTTGGAACATAAAAGTGTCCAGCTTTCTTAAACATAGCTCCTTCAAAACCTCTATTGTAATATTGTTTAGCAATTTCCATAAAATATTTTCTACTATTTTTTGCAGCTCGTATATGTGGGACATATTTAAATCTCTTATCCTTAGTTGAGATGTGTTTTAATAACTTTTGAAGTTCTTGTTTACGTTGTTCATATGGAACTTCATAAACTTTGCCTTTTAGTATTGTATCTTGATCAACTATATCAAAAACATAGATCTTTATATTGTTTTGTATATGCTTTGATTTTGTTTTTGATCTGATTGACATAGTTTGCCAAACGTTACTTGCAAAACTTTCACAATCTAAAACATATCCTCTTGGTATCTGTTTGATTACGTCTTTGTTAACATCAATATATAGAGTGTTTCCATATCTGCTTACAATATTACCGTCACTAAAAATGAGAGTTCTCAATCCATCTATCTTATATTCGTAAAACCAATTGTTATGTTCAATTGTTTTGTCTGACACATCCTGCAACAATTTACCTAATGCTATATGTACTTGCATCAATAACGGAGCTGCTAATCAAATGTTAGAGTTGGGTATAGTATTTGGATTTGATTTTGATCAACAAGAGGGTAAAACCTTTAAAATCAAAGATTATGATTATCCTACATTTGAACAAGGTTTATACAAAGTGTTATTACTTAGAGAACCGAAAAGAACTATCAAAGCATTCCCTATATCTACTTCTGTTTATGCGTATGGAAGAAATTTAGCTTATAGCTATCCTTACATAGCTATAGGTTCTCTTGTCTTGGTTTATATGTGGCCAGAATCAGATCTAGGTATTATAATAGGTTCTCCGCAAATTATAAAAGAAGGAGAATTGCTAAGAAATATGACAACTTTATACAAATCTATTTTGGGTAATAACATTGTTGTTACAGAACCAAGTTATTTTCACAATCAATACACTAGTGGTTTAGTTGTTGGACGTCCTGATGCTTTGTGTAATATTGGAACATTGTTTGGAGCAAAAACGAATGAATTTATTGATATCAATGTTAGTTTTGATGATTTGATTAAAAACAATATTCATTTACTTACAGGTTTATCCAAACATTTAAATGTAGATGAAAAGGCATTGTTTGCACAAACAAGACTAAATGCTGAAATAAATAATGAACAGCCTTTTCAATTCAAAGTTCCTAACATATCTTTTCCAATAGGTTCATCATTCTTATTACACAGAAGCAGACCCTTGTTGTTAGATTTGTTAAATCAAGATGATAAAAATTACAATCAAATCTCTAGTGGAAGAGAATCATATATGAATCACATACTTGCACATAGCAAAGTGCATACATATGATCTGAATAATCTAATCATAAATCAGTACAATAATACTGGCTTGTTTAATGCTAGAATTGTAGAATATAAGACTGAAGATGGTAGGATAGTTAATGTAGGTGGATTAAAAGTGGATGAATCAATTGCTTACAGCAAAAAATTCTACTACCAACCACTTGTTAGTATCAATAATGACACTATTGTGATTAGAGAAAAAGTAGAAACATTACCCTTTGAAAAACCTTATCTACATAGAAAAGTCAGCAAAACATTTAATTTTGAAAAAAGATTATTTGTGAAGCAGGAAAATTTTGCAAATTATTATCAACTTACAACTGGACTTGATGCAACAAAAAGGTCAATAGTTCATTCTATAGTAACACAACAAACAGCAGATACCCATTCCATAATAGGACTACAAGTTGAAACTAAAAATATTAGTAACAATAATATCATGCGTTCAACAATTGAGATACAAAACAACAGAATATTGCTTGTAGTTGAACAAGGCGCAGATCAATCAATAATTGAAATGACTCCTACAAAAATTACAATACATGCAAAGCAAATAGAGATATTAGGTGAAAACATATCGATACTAAGTAATGATCCTATCAGAGGTTATATACTTAGATCTGTGTATGCAGATCAACGCGTACCAGGTCCATCTATTTCTTATCATCCATATAATGTTGAGGTTTCATCTTACATACAAAATGGTAATAATATTCAAAACATACTTTCACCAACATACAGCAATTCAGATACAAATTCTAAACTAAAAATTATAACGGAAACAAAATTAAAAACTATGCTACTTAACACTACAGATCAAACCATTAGAGAATTAAGTAATTTGTTTGAGTCAACAAAAAGAGAAGTTAAAAGATTAAATCCTAATAATGTAGACAACTTACTTTCGAAAATATGTAATTTATTTTCCATTTTGTCTATGAT
>JAJHRL010000052.1 GCA_020832825.1 Candidatus Aenigmatarchaeota archaeon
AGATAAAGTACGCGCCTGAGAGCAGAAGAGTGGAATTTCTCCTCGAAATGGTCGCGAGAGGTTACGAAAACCAGATACTTCTCGGAACAGACTTCGCTAGAAGATCCGACTTCATCTCCTACGGCGGCGGGCCCGGGCTTGGCTACCTCTTCGAAAAGTTTGTTCCATTTGCTAAAAAAATATTTGCTAAAAGAGGCTATGAAAAAAGCATAGTTGAAAAATTTGTGCAAGAAAATCCTCAAAAAGCTTTTGAGGTTTAGTTTAGATTTTAACTATTTTATCCAAGATTTTTGCAAGTTCATCAGTAATAATTTCGACAAGAAGTTTACCTTTCTCTATGCTGGAAGATGTAGGATCACCTATTACACCACTCTTAGAAAACTCTGCAATATTAACTGGTATCTTAACTCTAGATGATTTCTTAAAGTCTAAGTAAGTATACTCATCTAAAACTTCTGCTATTCCATCTTTTATAGCTTTATCCATTAAAACTCTCTGACCGAGAGCTAACATAATCGAAGTTTCAAGGTCATCTGCATGATATACAGGCTCACTAATTAATTCTTTAATTTTATTAAATGCAAAGTCTATGATCGATATGTAGAATATATGTTTGTCATAAAAAGCTTTCTTTAACTCATATGATACATCATGCATAATAGAGGTATGCCCTCCATGCCATGAAATTAATAATAATTTCCTAAATCCTTGGGATAAAAGTTGTTGGCCTAAAGTCAGCAAAACATTTTCAAGTAGCCCTGCAGATAGTGAAAGTGTACCAGGGAAAGCTACATGATGATGAGAAAAGCCATAGGGGAGAATTGGAAGCACAAGTATATATCTATTCTGCTTAGACTTTTCTATGGCTATTTGAAGTACCGATTCCAAAATTATTGTATCTGTTCCTAGCGGCAGATGGTACCCATGCTGCTCAACTGTTCCCAGGGGGAGGATTAACAATGTTTTGTTATTTTTTCGTAGCTCATCTACCTCGGGCCAGGTTAACAAGTGGTATTGCATAGTAACACCCTAACCCCAAAATTTAAAGAGAAAAGAAAAAATATTTTTATTTTAACTACTTGCCGAGGATAAGTTTCAGCAGTAGTCCGTAGAAGATTGCCCAGACTCCGTTGTCAGCACTCATTCCTAGAGCTTCCATTCCTAGCTTTCCAAGTCCTAAAAACTGCGCTGAAAGCAATGGGACAAACATGTACGCAAAGCCTGAGAGCACGCAAGTAATGATAAGGCCCCTCAAACCACCGAATTTATTACCTACGATACCTGTAGAGGCTCCTACAAAGAAGATATAGATTGCATTTGGTAGAACGACAAAGGGAGTTCTAAGCATCATTTGTATAAATGTTGAGGCCAGCACAGCTACTAGCATTACTACCACGCCGAACATCATAGCTGTAGGAGCAAAGGGATAAATAGTAGGACAATCGAGTCCCATCATTGCTCCTGGAAGTAATTTTTCGCTTATACCTCGGAACGCTGGTATAATTTCACCGATGAACATTCTAACTCCTAGCAGCAGGATTTCTATACCCGCTCCCATCATTACTGATTGCATCAAGATCCATACTAACCAATTTGTACCCCCTGATAGCTTTGTCTCAACATAGCTGGGCCCAGCTAGTAATGAGAAGATGAAGAAGATAGGAAGCATGATTATTGCAGTGAGTATTGAAGGTATTTTTAGGAACTCTAGACCTTTAGGGAACTTCATCTGCTCTACATCTTGCTTTGGATTACCTAGGTATTTAGCTACTATACCGCTAACAGTAAGCCAGAAATCCTGATTGTGGCCTAAAGTCCATTGATTATTTGTTATAGGTAGTATGAAGGGGGCCACCATCGCAGGTGCTACTGTGAGGTAGAATGCCTGCATAAGCGAGCCTATAAGAACAGCATTCCATCCTCTTATGTCATAATTGTTGAGCACTAACGCTATCATACCAGCCATGCCGAACATTGTATGGCCAGTCAAAAATACATACTTGAAAGGTGTTCTACGGGCTGTAAACCTTATAATTAAGAGGTGAAGTATAAAGCCTAGGCCAAATATAGTACCTATTTCGAAGCCTAAGTACGGCATTGCAGCGGCTGCTGTGGGTTCTTCCCAGGTGTATACTCCTCTAAATCCGCCAACCTTTACAAATAAATCATTTAGTGGAACAACTGCATTAACAATGGTAATTGCTCCAGCCATGATGATCACTATCCCCAAAAATACCTTAAAGAATCCTGCTAAGATCTCGCTTGCTGGGCGTTTAAGCGCAGCTAGGCCTATAGCTGCAACAAGTGCTATCATGAAAGCAGGTGTTCGCAAAAGATCAAATAGGAAAGAGGTTAACCATTCAATCTGCATAAGCTCTGCTGTTTGTGAACCATAAGTTTTTGAGGCATAGGTTTTAAAGCAAGCAGCTGTGACGAGAAGCAGCAGTGCAAGGTAGTATATTTTTCTTGCTCGCATCAGGGGGTAATTATTGGAAGCTCTATTTAAACTCTTGTTAGTATTAAGAGATATTTAGTAACTTTTTTATCTGCTGTTTTACACCCTCCACATCCGTGAAATTCTTTACTAATATCAAGGGAATATTGAACTTTGAAAGCTCACTCTCTAGATCTGCTTGGGCAGCTATAAGATCTACTTGGCCAGAAGCGACCAGGCCTGAAACACTAGTTAAATTGGTAGTGACTACTTCTGCATCAAGACCTAATTCTTTAAATGCTCTTTCAACAAGCATTTTTAGCAGAAGTGCCGTTCCCATCCCAAACACACAAAGAGTGATTACCCGGAACTTCTTCTGCGGCATCAAGCATCCCTATTCAAGCAACCATAAATCCTTTACTCTCCTTAGTCATTGGACGAATAGCCTTTCCGCCAAGACTTCCTCTCGAAGAAAAATAGATTACCTAAAACCTTGAAAGTACCATCCGCCTTTCTGGCGATGAAAAAGGAAGTTTCGGCTGACAGCATGATGTAAAGCCCCATCGCCGAGCCTAACCTTCGATGCTTGAGGTAGTTGCTCTACAGGTACTTCAGCACGCCCCCCTCGGCCACCGCGCACCGGGATAGCTTGTGCTCGACCACTCTTCCTGCGTCGAGGATGTGGAGTACCTTGAAACCCCTCGCCACGAGGTAGTCTGAGAGTATCTTCCTGTGGCAAGCCCAGGGAACCCTCTCCCTGCAGAGCAGAGCGCTGCGAGCCTCCGAGACCAGCTGCTCCAGCCTGGCCAGGTGCTGCCTGACATCCTGTCGCGTTGTTATGTAGGTCGCGTAGGCGCGGAAGCCCTCAGACTCGAAGCACTTCGCGAGGCCGAGGT
>JAJHRL010000053.1 GCA_020832825.1 Candidatus Aenigmatarchaeota archaeon
CTATACTCTGGAACATTTCCTAGGAAGAAGCTGAAGTTGTACGGAGATACACTATTTACTTGCGCTAACTTCCATGTCGCTCCATCGTCAACAGAGTACTCTACCGAGGTTACAGTTGGAGGTTGTGGCTGATTTAAGTTTGTAACAATGTACCCAGTTATATTACCAGCAAGACGAGTATTGTTCAAGTCCAAGTCATTTACTATTATGCGCCAAATTGGATTCCAAGTCCAATAACTTCCGTTAACTGGAACTTCGAACTCTATCTTTGTAAATGCGCTGCTTGAAAGCCACATGTTGCTTTGCCCGTATAGTTCAAATTCAAACTTTGCTGGAAGCGGAATGTTATCTAAGTAAAGACCCCTCATATCATAGAATGAGCTGCTATCGAAGATTACAGTGCCGTTCCTCTTTATCACTAGTCTACCAGAATCACTCCACAAGGCTTCAACCCAGTAGATTGTATCCTCACCACCGGTCGTCCAAGCATTCTTGTAGACATGTGAATTTTGGAATACATCAGTCCAAGCCCACAGCGAGGCAACGTTACCACTTCCTCCTGACCAAACATCTATAGATATAGAGGGGGCAAACGGATGCCCATTAAATGCATCAGAATAGTTTCCTGGCGTATGATAGTGTTCTCCACCGCCGCCGAGATCGAAGTAAGGCGTGACTATATTTGGCTGGTCACGTATTTTCCAATAATTTACAAAATATGATAGATAAATGTTTTCGAACCAAGTTGGTGAAAGGTATTCTACAATTCTTTTCGGAGCAGTAATTGTGAAACCTATCGATGGAGCCCAGACATCCCAGTCATATCCGTAGTAGTACCATCCGTATACGCTCCTCCATATTCGAGCGGCTACAGAAGGCGTAAGAGCAACCCTATAGTCTCTAACAACCCTAACAAGCTGCGACTTACTGTAGCTTACAGTAATATCATTGTATATCCCCTTCGCAGCGAAAGGTATCGAAAAGAGCTCTGGAGCATTTAGCACGCGTGGGTCAGGAACATTTATGTAACTTTTGTCGTAGTGCTGGTAATAAGAACAAAAGAGCAAATCAGTTGATGATATGTAGACAACTGTTGAAGCTGGATAATACACGGCACTGATGAGGGAGCAACTGTATCCATAGTTAAGCCAATTTGTGCTATTCTGGTATGTGTAGTATATACCACTCGATAGCCATGCAACTACTTGGTTGGGGGCAGGAGGAACATAGGATACCTTATGCGAAAGCCTCAGGTCCAGAGTAATTGCGACATCTCCATTGATATAGTTTTTGCTTATTGCATAGGCGCTCGCATAGCTACTTTTTCCTTCATCATTACCAACTATGTAGTATATTCCATCTAAGGTGTAGAAACTCGTTTTTCCATTGCTGTCCGTAAAGTTCCGAACCCACCATATTGGATACCAAGCTTCACACTCCTGGTATGTCGCATTTGCTTTAAACGCGCCAACAAACGCATTAGCCAACGGGCTCCCATCTAAACCGAGGAAGGTAACATCTATCTTGTTAAGCACTGCAAAGCCAAAAATTGCATGCACATAAGAGTCTCCCACAGTATAGTTTGTTGTTAACACTCCACTATAGTAACCAGCTGGTAGCGTAGTATTCACTTCTACCTCTACAGCCCTACTTCCATTTGCTGGAATTAGGAGAATTGTTGAATTTAGTTTTACGTTGTTGGTTGCATTGTAGTTGTACCATATGCTGTAGAGTCTTGGAGTCAAGGATATAGTTATGTTTCTTGTGCCAACGTTGTAGAAGGTGACGACAAAATTGTAAGTAGTATTCTTTGCAACTCTTCCCAAACTAATTGTAGCAGGGTCTGGAATCAATTCAGTACTAACAGCCGCTAATGCATTGACTCTTCCTCCTCCCTGAGTGTAAACATCGTAGCCTATGTCCTTTGAAGTACATATAAGTATATTTTTCACTGCGAGAGGTATAAGAGAAGTAGGAAGCTGTCTGAAAAGTGTAGCTCTAGCCTGCAGAAGGAGCGCAGCAACTCCAGAAACATGCGGTGTTGCCATACTTGTTCCGCTGAGTTGCGTGTAGTAGCTATTCTCCGATATCGGAGAGAACCAGCCGGTAGAAGACCTAGCAGCTATTATATCAACACCAGGAGCAACAAGGTCTGGCTTAATCCTAAAGTCAACAGTGGGGCCTCTACTACTGAACCAAACTATGTTATCGTACTTGTCCGAAGCTCCAACTGTTATCGCCTTCCTGGAGGCTGCAGGCGTTCCTATGCTAAAGTAGTGATAGTAGTTTCCAGCAGCAACTACAACTACTCTTCCAGCATCCGCCGCTGCATCGCAAGCCAAAGAGACTGGGTCTGTGCCATCAGTCGTCCAGGAAGATCCAAGGCTCATACTTATAATGTCTGCCTCATCTCCAGTATTTGGCGTTTTGTCTGGACCATAAGCGGCATACTCTATGCCTGCGATTATCCAGTCCCAATAACCCCATCCATACCTGTTTAGAACCTTGACGTTCCAGAGTAAAGCACCTGGCGCTACACCCTTAAACTTACCATGGGATGCTGCTCCAGTTCCAGCAGCTATGCTTGCGACATGGGTTCCATGACCAACAAAGTCAGAACAATTATTATCGTCAGTAAAGTCTACGTTAACTTTTATCTTGCTAGTGCCATTTGGGAAGTAGAAATCGGGATGTGTATTGTCGATACCAGTATCAAGTATCGCTATCTTTATTTCGCTTCCATTGTAACCTATGTTCCAAACACTCGGAGCTCCTATCAGAGGGACACTCTCGTTGAGGTTTACCTTGACTTTATAGTTAAGCCAGATTTTTATTACATAGTCGCTTAGCATCAGGTCATAGAATGTTTTCCCAGGAACTAAACTGATTGAAGCTCCTGGAATTATTTTAAAACTTCTTACTATTTTCCCAGCCTTATTGTTTTCTAGAGTTGACTTTACAAAGCTTTGAGCTTCAACGAGCTTTTCTGAGTTCAAAATTGTTATCATAGAATAGGTTTGATAATTTGAATAACCTTCTTCTATGAGGTACTTTACGTTAAATAAGTTTATGTCAATCTTCTTTATATCAACATCGTTGGGTAACACGTATACTCCGTTCTCATCTTCAAAAACTCTGAATCCTCTATTCAGCTTTGTTGGATCATATGGCTCTATTGCTAAAACTATTGTTTTGTTTTCCTTTGTAATGCCAACAGTTACGATGTCTCCAGTTACTAGAGTTACCTTGAATATCTTACTGATTTCTGACTTTAC
>JAJHRL010000054.1 GCA_020832825.1 Candidatus Aenigmatarchaeota archaeon
GATAACTACTACAACTTCTGTAACAACGACTACACTTCCCTCTCAAACATATTTGACAATTTTTACTGATAAATCAAATTATACTTCAAACGAAACAATTAACATTTTTGGAGAGCTTGTTGTTAATGGAGAAAGGGTCAATGCTACTGCAAACTTGAGCTTGCAATTTAATTCTTCTCTCTTGCTTTCAAAAGAAATAGAAATTATTAATGGTAACTTTAATTCTTCTCTTCTTGCAAACTTTAGCGAAGACGGAATTTACTCTTTGATAATAGATGCTTTGGGTTTGAAAAATGAAACAACTTTCTATTTCGTTTCTTATTCTCAACTTCAAACAATTCCCACTCTAAAAATTGAAGCATTTTCTTCCGTTAAAAATATCACAAAAGGAAAAGGCGATTGGAAAGTTGTTTCAATTTACGGAAATGTTAACTACAATGGAAGTTTAGTTAATTCTAAAGTTAAGCTTAGAGTTAAAGATGTTAAAGGTGAAGTTGTTTTTGAAGATGAGAAATTTGTTAATGGTAGCTTTAATTTCACTTTTGAGGTTTTGCCAAAAGCTTATGGTAAATATTCAGCAGAAATTTTTGCTGAAAGTGAATCTGGAAATGCAAGCAAAACTCTTGATTTCAATGTTTTGAAACACATAAAAGTAAAACCAAAAGTTAAACAAGAGAAGTTCAATTATGAGCTTGGAGAAAAAATAAGGTTTGAGATTTCAGCTATTGATGAAGATACTGGCGAAATATTTCCAAATGCTACTTTGCAAGCTTTTGTTGTTGATCCAAATGGAAATATAACCGAAGTTAATTATACTCAAGTTGGTCCTGGAAAATTTGTTGTTGAGTTAGATGCAGAAAGAGAATTTAGACCAGGTTTGTACAAGCTTAAAGTTAAATTGAGTTATGTAAGTCCTAATCCTGGAGAGGAAGTGGTTGAAGAAGAAGTTAGCTTTGCTGTTGGTTTAGTAAATGTGAACACACCAAAGTCAATTTACTTGCCAGGAGAAGAAGTCAAAATAATTGTTGGGGTTCTTAATAGTCAAGGAAAAAGAGCTTATGATGCCAATGTAACTTTGATTGTAAGATCACCCTCAGGCGGGGCAAAAGTTTTCAATTCTTACAATGGTGATTTTGCTACAGACGAATTAGACGGAAGTATTTTTGTTTTGTACAATGAAACTTCAGAAACAGGTAGATATAATATTAGCGTTGTTTCTGTTGAAAGCGATGTCGTTACTACTTACGAAACATTTTTTGAAGTTAGAGAGTTTGTTGAATTTGACATAGAAAGAAAAATGAAGACACTAATAGATGTCGGTCATCCAAACACAAACTTCATAAAAATTAAATCTAATGTGAATGCGAGAAATGTTACTATCATCGAAAAAATACCTAACGAGTTTCTTGAAGTGGTAGTTTACAATGGTAGAATTGAAAGAAAAGAAAATGAGACGTGGCTAATTTGGAGCATACCTTACTTAAATGTTGGTGATGAAAAAACTCTTAAATACGAATTTACAACTCCTGATGTAAAACCAGCAATTTACTTGGCAGGTCCTATTTCTGTATTTTACAACAACTCCTTAGAATTTGATGAAGTTAGAGATTGGACCTTTATTGTTGTTGACGTGGTTTATTACTTCTTCAAACTCATGCCATATTATAAAACTGATGTTTTGCAGTATCCTGTAGATGCTGTTCATCATTTAGTTTATAACTCTTATGAAGTATACAGAGATGCTATTGTCATGTGTAGAAATAATTTTAACTATACGCTTAGATGGGTTCTGTTTGATGAAGCCGATGACGATGCCGGAGTATTGCAGGATTGGGAATTACAAGTTGCTACACCAGCTTGGCAACCTATAACTTCAACAGGAACTAATGGATGGCAGCTGTATCCGGGAGAAACAAATCCTCATACATCTATAAGTGGTATTGGAACAGGTGATACTTGTACTAAAAATCCTACAACAGCTAATGGTGATAAATGTGAATGGGATGGCAAATTTGTTTGGAATATCACCATTACTCCTTCAGCTCCTTTGGGTTTGAATAAAATAAGACTTTTGCCAAAAACAAGAACTACTGGATCAATGTTTGACACCAACATAATTCACACTTATCTTATTGATTGTGCTTATCCATATGATGTAAACTTGATAAGACCAATTAAAATTTTCTCTCCTACCGGGGAACCAATAGATAGAGTTGTTAGAGGCCATGTTGCCCGAATTGTTGTTCCATTAGCAAATTATAATACAAGCTTTGATAAAACTGTAAACGTATCAATAAAAATATTAAATACACAAACAAATGAAGAGCAAAACTGGTATGTAGTAAATGGAAATAGCAGACAAGTAACAATTCCAAAAACTCTATCACCTCCAAATTGGAATTTTTCTGTTGTCACTTTTACAGTTTTAGTTCCAGATGATATACAGCCCGCAACTTATAAAGTTATAGTTAACATTTCTTCTCAATATTCTAGCGTTGCTCATGAAAAATCTTTTGATGTTTACACCGATGATTCTGGAGTTACATCCGATATTGCTCTTTTTGTTGCTACTCCAAGAAAGCAAGGAGCTAACTGTGAAAACAATGCAGGTAATAGTACTTGTAATCCTGGTTACACACCTACTTGTGGTGGTGCAAACTATTGTTTCAGAGATTGGAGGTTAATTTATGTTTGTAATTATGGAGATTACAATTTGACAGTTAATGTAACAGACCAAAGTTCAGGAGCCCATCAGTATTATACAACAGAAAGTACTGCCGCATACCCTCAACCCAATTTTAATGACACAACTACAGGTTCAGTTCTAAAATGGTATAATGTTAAACTTAATACTTCAACCTGCTTTAAAGCAGCTATTCCTTATAGGCCAACTGATGACACTGGTGAGGAAAATTACTTCTTGACTGCAGAATGGCAAGATCCAGTAACTGGAGAATTAAAATCTGTAACAAAACAGTTTACAGCTTTAATCTCTGCTTCTACGGGAACAAAAAATCCAACAATTGCAGCAGAACTAAATGTTACTTCGGCATTTCCAAATCAGCAATTACCTTTGAGAATAATAACAAAGTTTGGTGGAACTGATTATGCAACAACAATAGAAGGAACAAGGGGAGCATTAATTCATTACATAGAAATATTTATACCTCCTGGCTTTTCAAAGCCAACTTCTTTCAAAATAATTGATGCAAATGGTGCAGCAGTTAGAACAGTTAATCCAGACCC
>JAJHRL010000055.1 GCA_020832825.1 Candidatus Aenigmatarchaeota archaeon
TTTCTTCCAACTGCTTTACAAAAGCTTCAAAAGGAAGATTTTTTCTCCAATAAACAAATCTTTTTTTCCTAAATTCCTTTGGAATGTTGTATTTGTCATAGTTCCTTTCTGGAATTCTTATGATTATTGGAGTTGCAGAAATTAATCTTACATTCCTCTTTGGTAATTTTACTTCAAATTTCTTAATATCTTCTACATAAAAACTCATTTCTCCAATGTTTGCCTCATTTTTTTCTTCCAATTTTTCTTTTAATATTTCTATAAATGGTTTATAAGGGCTTGAAATTAACCAATTAAATTCTTCTCCTTTTTTTATCTCATAAACTATTTCTCCTCTCTCATTTTTTGGTAATGGAAAAATGTTTGAAAAACAGAAAAATTTGTAAGTTTTTAAATCATGTAAAATTTCTAATGGAGTCCCTTTTAGTAAGGAATAAATAAACCCGCTTGCTTTGTGATAGTACCTGGTATCGTAAATGCTATCCTTTTTCGATTTTAATTTTAATAACAACCTCATTTACAATATAATTTAAGAATTAAATTTTACTAGTCGTGAAGTTTTAATATCTAACCTTTCTTTAGGACTTCGTGATATCAAATTTATTTATTTTTAATCATTTAAATAAATTATAGGGCAATTTTGACGGGTTAGAATCAGACTAATGTAGGATTGAAAGAGTGGAAAAGCACCACACAGGACTTTATTACTATCCATGTTAGAATCAGACTAATGTAGGATTGAAAGAAAATTTCACTTTTTGGAATTTTGTTATTAAATTGCTGTTAGAATCAGACTAATGTAGGATTGAAAGAGTTTATGGCGAATTCCTAACAATGCTAAACCTATGCTAACAAGTTGTAAGCGTTAGAATCAGACTAATGTAGGATTGAAAGACATAAGAATAATCGCAAATGCACCACTTAACACTTAAAGTTAGAATCAGACTAATGTAGGATTGAAAGGTGTCGAATTCCTAAAAGTGCCAGACCTATACCAATTAATGTTAGAATCAGACTAATGTAGGATTGAAAGCTTTTTGGTATCCAAATGTGCCCAACTGGGCTAATAAAGTTAGAATCAGACTAATGTAGGATTGAAAGATTAGCTGGCCCGGAAGGAAGTAGGGGGGTTTTCCCATGTTAGAATCAGACTAATGTAGGATTGAAAGTTTGCAATTTTTCCGCGAATTTGGTTTTTACTTTGTGCTCATGTATGGTTAGAATCAGACTAATGTAGGATTGAAAGATGAAAGGACAATTAAGTGGGAGCCGGCAAAATGGATTCGCAATTAGTTAGAATCAGACTAATGTAGGATTGAAAGATATACCTGTTCTCTTACCATAATAAAATTTAAGATATGTTAGAATCAGACTAATGTAGGATTGAAAGATTGTTATCTCTTTTACCTCTTTTAGATTTATTAATTTTGTTAGAATCAGACTAATGTAGGATTGAAAGAAACTTTCCGAAGCCGAAGAAGTTCCGCAAATTCCAATTAAACCGTTAGAATCAGACTAATGTAGGATTGAAAGTAATATAAGCCAGCTGGCTCTCGATCGAGCTAATTTTGTTAGAATCAGACTAATGTAGGATTGAAAGTATTTCTTTTGACGGTAGACCTGTTCCCTTACCATAATTTAATTTAAGAGTTAGAATCAGACTAATGTAGGATTGAAAGTACTAAAACTGTGTATGCGGTACAATATGCAATATTATAACGTTAGAATCAGACTAATGTAGGATTGAAAGCTTATAAATTTACCTAACTGTCCGATCGGATCGAATGTTAGAATCAGACTAATGTAGGATTGAAAGATAGATAGACACAGATGGGGGTATGTATGTGTTAGTAGTTAGAATCAGACTAATGTAGGATTGAAAGAAGACAGTGTTAAGAGATTGTTAGAAGAGAAAGGTAGTTAGAATCAGACTAATGTAGGATTGAAAGTTAACATCCTCTTTAATTGCTTTTCGCGCGAGCTTTACAATCCGTTAGAATCAGACTAATGTAGGATTGAAAGTGAATGCCATCAAGATAATTGCGAATCCATTGCGCTGGGTTCCAGTTAGAATCAGACTAATGTAGGATTGAAAGAATAATCAAGGCATCTTTTCAAATCTTGTTCGCTTAATTTGTGTTAGAATCAGACTAATGTAGGATTGAAAGACAAAATAAGTTTTTTCAACAAGTGCCATAAAAAAAGTTAGAATCAGACTAATGTAGGATTGAAAGGTGAAAGTATTGCTGGGATGCAATTAATAGCAATAGGTCTGTTAGAATCAGACTAATGTAGGATTGAAAGTCGACTGACATTGGTGAGTGTGTACTAACTAACTCAGTTAGAATCAGACTAATGTAGGATTGAAAGATATGCCCAAATTGAAGCATATTTGAGAGGAGAGGCAGTTAGAATCAGACTAATGTAGGATTGAAAGGTCTTCACTTAAACTTAAAATACCTTCTTCAATTGCATGCGTTAGAATCAGACTAATGTAGGATTGAAAGTTCTAATTTCGAAACAACATTTTTTCGCTAAATTATCAGTTAGAATCAGACTAATGTAGGATTGAAAGCATCATGTAATCGAAAAGTATAAAACACATCCATGTTTGTTAGAATCAGACTAATGTAGGATTGAAAGTTGTTGAAGTAATTCCGGCTCGGCTCTTAACACTACTTTATAGTTAGAATCAGACTAATGTAGGATTGAAAGTGCATCACACTTTTTAAAGCATTAAATCTCTGCTTTACAATATCGGGTTAGAATCAGACTAATGTAGGATTGAAAGAAATACCACCCACACACCATTTAACCCCCATCACACGTTAGAATCAGACTAATGTAGGATTGAAAGATCTCAGTTGCCCAAGCAATTGCTAACTCCTTGTTGACTCCGTTAGAATCAGACTAATGTAGGATTGAAAGTTTTCTTGCTCTTTACTTAATCAGAGTAATGTAGGATTGAAAGAAATGCTTTTCCCAATTACCATACTTTTCCAAAAGTTCCCGTTAGAATCAGACTAATGTAGGATTGAAAGTTAATTAAATTTTCGATCTGCTAAATTATTTCTGGCTGTTAGAATCAGACTAATGTAGGATTGAAAGTCAAATCTTCCAAATCATTTTTATGTACTTTTACACCGATAAGTTAGAATCAGACTAATGTAGGATTGAGAGATCACATATCTTTTCATATAT
>JAJHRL010000056.1 GCA_020832825.1 Candidatus Aenigmatarchaeota archaeon
GTATCACGTTAATCAGATCATTCGTAGACAACTTGTTGCTGAGCCAGTCTTGGATTGCTGTGATAAGCTCAGAAGTTTCGATCTTTCCGCTGCGATCCTTGTCATAATTCTGCCATGGTTCTGCAGCCTTTACTGTGACTGTTGTGCTGGCCATGTTGTTATCTTCCTTGCTCTCCTTAACCACGTCTTCTGTGTCAGCAACAGCCTTCAGCGTGTACGTTCCGACTGCTGGTGGAGTCCAGCTGAAGATTAGCGTTGTGCTTGCTCCTGCTGCAAGGCCGTCAACTGTCTTTTCATCAACCTTGGTTTCGTTGACGTAGAATGCCACCTTGAATGCTCCGGCATCAGCATCTCCAACGTTGCTGACTGTAACGCTAACATTTACAGCCTGTCCGAGGACTGCTGTTACGGGTGAGATGCTAACTGTGAGATCTGGAGCCTTTACTGTGACTGTTGTGCTATCGTTGTAGTAGTTTACGTAATCTGGGAATTGTGACGAGTTATTGTACAGCACAACCACAAAGATTCCGGGCTTGTTCATCGGAACTTGCTTGACTAGGTCAGATGATGAAACGTTCACTTCGCTCCATAAAGCCTTGCTGAGTATTGAAGAGTTACTGATCGAGTCACCCTTAATCTGATCCCAGTCCGCTTTGCTCAGAATTGCAATGTTGGTTGGACTGAGCTTTGTCGAGTTCGCCTTCAGCGAAATCACGATGCTGTCTCCAAGTGAGACGCTCTTTGGAGATACGTCAAAGTAATCAACCAAGTCCGTTATGTTCTTAGAAGTTGCTTTAACTATAGCTATAAACCTAGTATCGTCGTTGTACTTCCCTATTGCCCCGCTTACGTTTTCGTAAACTATTAGCACATACCTATCAGGTGCAGAAACGTTGAACTGTGTAATGTTGCCGCCATTTATAGTCCAATAGTTCTGCTGGTTACTGCTATTTTGTAGCGCTGCATAGTCCATTGCAACCTTGTCATTTGGATATTTATTAATCACTGTAGTCCAGTTGCTTTCGTTCATCACCACTACCTTCAATTCTCTAGCAAAGTTGGCGGTCAGCGTTATGTTTTCACCAACTACTGCCACATCCTTGTCTAGCCTTAGTACTGCAACTCCCAACTCAGAAAGACTCACCTTCTGAGCAACTGGATTTACGGCAAATCTAACGCTGTCGTTGTACCAGTTCACCATGTCGTTTGTAGTGTTGTTGTAAACGACAACAACATAGCTGGCTGGATAAAGTGTACCAAGCGTTGGAATTGTCCAGCTATAGTTTCTACTAACAGTTGTATTATTCCAATTATCTTTCAATACTGAGCTGTTCAAAATCCCGGGTTGCGCTTTAAGCGAATCCCATTTTCCTGCTTCGATGATCACTATGCTAAGATTCGCCAATGGAGTTCCGCCTGTGAAGTTAACGGTAAGGTTAACATATTCGCCGTAATTAAACGACGACTTGTTAACCTTCAGCTCTGTTATGTTCAAGCTTGAAAGCGGGACTTGTGTTGGGCTAAAGACTACTCTAAAGCTTCCAGCAATGTTGTAGTAGTTAACCCAATCTTCACTTGCAACACTTGTGTTGTTGTAGATTACAACGTAGTAATTGCCAGGTATAAGCCCGCTCAAAACCGAAACGTTAGCGCTACTTATTTCGTAGTACTTACCGTATACGCCAGTCGCGTTTGAAGCCAGAGAGCCATTGGTCATATTAACCTTCTTGTCAATTACTCCTCTCATCCACTCGTAAACTGACTGGTTCACAACCGCAACCTTTACAGTTTTCGTTACCCCGCCGATGTAAAGCTCGATTGCATCGTTCAAAGCCCTCATTTCTGTCTTGTTCAGCTCCACTTTTCCAACGCCGAGCTGAGCTAAGTCGGCCTGCTTCGGGTATGGAGTTACGTTGAACAGCGTTGAGTTGTTATAGTAGTAGATATATCCATCCGTTGTGTTAAAGACAACAACTCTGTATACACCGAAAGCTGGTACTGGTATCGAAACATTAATAGTTTCGTTTTTGTTGTTAACGAAATCCGACTTATTCCACAGCGCTTTAGCAAATACGTCATCCCTCTTGAGTATGCTGATGTTTGCGTGAAGCGAATCCCAAGTATCGGTTTTTACAATCGCTATGTTCACAGGTCGGGTTGCATTTATCTTCAAACTCACAAAACTGCCTTCGGTAACATCTGCAGTAACACTCCACCAAGATTCGTTTATCCCCATGTTTCCAAGATTTGCTGGCACAGGACTCGGAATAACTGTTACCGTTGCGGGAACGTTGTAGAGGTCCACAGTGGAGTTCCAAGAGGAAGTGTTGAAAACAACTATCACGTACGTTATATTTTCTAGATAGCCCGAGTTATTAACATAACGCATGCTACTCTGTATACTTGTCCAATTCGTTGCATTTGACAGAACTGTATCAGCATAGAGGGCTCGACCTTTATCTATAATGCTAGTTTTTATCGAGTTCCAATTCGTTTGGTTCACAAGTGCCAAGGTTACATTTCGTAAAGAACCACTCACAAATCCGATTTCTACAGCGAACTCCTCTCCATGTCTCACTGCTGTTTTATTCACGTTGAAATACGTTATATTGAGATCAGCTAAGCTAGCAACGCTCGCCGGTTTAACTACGTAGAAGTTTGTGGAAGTTGTACATGTTCTATTAGATACCTCAACCTTATAAGTCCCTGGAATAACCGGAACGCTTGGCACCGTAAAGTTAGCTATTATTCCAGAATAAGGGCAGTTTACACTACTGTTCTCGGTCACCTTTGTGTAGTTAAAGAAAACACTTACATAACCGCAGGGATCCCCACTTAATGTGTTGACATTGACATACACTTGCGTTCCAACAGTTCCGTTACTTGGTTGAAGCTCGAGTGCCATTGCTGGAGCCGCTAGAACTGCCAAAAACAGTAGTCCTAATATACTTAACAATTTTCCCTTCATCCTATCAACCTCCTCCGCATTTCTTTTCCCTCCTACTATATAAATCCTGCGGTTTCTGCAGCGGGTACAGCCATCGCTACCCCCGCCGCCCTAACATTTTAATTTCAAATGTATTTAAATCTTTTGCTAAAGATATTTCGATTAATGTCGAAAAAATCAAATTAGCATTGAAAGTGCGAAGCCAGCTATCGCACCGAAGTTTATGAA
>JAJHRL010000057.1 GCA_020832825.1 Candidatus Aenigmatarchaeota archaeon
TGATGGATTGGAATATGGTCTATTCCACCAGCATGAATGTCAAAAGTTTCCCCCAAATACTTCATGCTCATTGCTGAACATTCTATATGCCATCCAGGAAATCCGACAAAATTGAATTTAATTTTATACTTATCTCCTTCCTCTTTAACTTCAAGAATTTTTATGTTCGGATTTTCTTTTGACCATTTCAAAACATTTTCATATTCTTCTTTTGTTAAAATCCATTCGCTTATGTAGTCCCATTCCATATGCCTTTTCTTATCTGCTGGAGAAAACTTCCAAAGCGCGAAATCTGTTATATTTCTTTTTCCTTCTACTGGTTCTACTCTCGCTCCTTCCATCAAGTACTTATTCAATTTTTTGAAAGACATCCCAGTCAATTTTCCATAATCTTTGAATTTTGAGGTGTCGTAGTAAATTCCGTCTTTCAAAATGTAAGCATATCCTTTTTCCTTAAGCTTTTCCACTAGCTCTTGCATTTCTTTTATGTGTTGAGTGGCTTTTGGAATGATATGAGCTTTTTGTATGTTTAAAGTTTCAATATCTTTGAAAAATTCTTGAGTGAAAAATTCAGCAATCTCCCAAGCAGTTTTCTGCTTTTCTCTTGCAGCCTTCTCAATTTTATCTTCTCCTGTATCAGCCTGGCTAGTTAGATGTCCAACATCAGTTATGTTCATCACATGCAAAACTTTATAGCCAAAAAGCTCAAAAGTTCTTCTTATAACATCTTCGTTAACATAAGTCCTCAAATTTCCGATATGAGCATAATCGTAAACTGTTGGACCACAAGTATACATTCTAACTTCTTTATCATTTATTGGTTTGAAAACTTGTTTTTTTCTTGTTAGCGTGTTGAATATCTTTATCCTCATAAGTTCACCTCCTCAACAAAGGGAAGAGCAAATAAAAAGAGATAAGAACTAGCTTAACAAAGATGACCAACCATTTTTCTAATAGTTAGTTCACATTTAAAAGCTTTTTGTAGATAAGGGAAATTCTAAAATGAAGGAAGCAATTCTATACAAAAAATTAAACGGAAAAGTTCAATGTAAAGCTTGTAGAAGGAGATGTGTTTTGGAAGAAGGTCAAATAGGTTTTTGTGGTGTAAGAAAAAATATTAAAGGAAAATTAAGGCTTTTAGTTCATTCCTTACCAAATGCTGTAAACGTAGATCCTATAGAGAAAAAACCATTATTTCATTTTTTGCCAGGAACTTTAGCTCTTTCAATTGGAACTCAGGGATGCAATTTTGCTTGCCAGTTTTGTCAGAATTATGATTTAAGTCAAAGAAGAGAAATAATTGGAGTTAGATTAACTCCAACGCAAGCTGTGAAAATGGCTTTAGATTATGGATGTAAATCAATCAGCTATACTTACAATGAGCCAACAATTTTTATAGAGTATGCCTATGATGTTGGTAAACTCGCTAGGAAAAAAGGTCTAGCAAACACTTTTGTTACTAATGGTTATGAGACTGAAGAATCTATTGAGTTAATGAAGAAATTTTTAGATGCAGCAACTGTAGACTTCAAAGGAAACGGAAATCCTCAATTTTACTTGAGATATATGAGCGTTCCTAAAGAAGAAGAGATTTATCAAACTTTGCTAATGATGAAAGAAGCTGGATTTCACATTGAAATAACAGATTTAGTAGTTCCAAAAATTGGTGATAGTTTAGAAGACGCCAGAAAACTTGTTAGATGGATTGTGGAAAATTTAGGAGAGAATACTCCAATCCACTTCTTAAGGTTCTTCCCACACTATTTACTTAGCAATTTGCCGCCAACTCCAATCGAAATCTTAGAAAAACATGCGAAAATTGCAAAAGAAGAGGGACTAAAGTTTGTTTACATAGGAAATGTTCCCGGTCATCCGTTAGAACATACTTATTGCCCAAACTGTGGAAAAGTTGCTATTGAAAGGTATGGTATTGAAATTGTTGGTTGGCATTTAGATGAAAACTTTAGATGCAAGCATTGTGGATACCAACTTCCGATAAAAGGAGAAAAGTTTATGAAAGAAAAACTTGAGAATTTAAAGAAAGAAAGCCAAAATAGAAAATGAGAAAATTAAAAATATTTTCGTTTTTAATTTTTTTCTCTCTCTTTATTCTTAATCCTGTTTTTTCTCTAGATTGTAAAATTGTTTCTGATTCTTGCCCATTGGGCTATTCCTGCTTATTTTCACTTTATTCTACTCAAAATTCCCACGCTGGTATGTGTGGCTATTATAGTTATTCTCTTTGCTGTAATGAAATTTTCTCCTATATTAATCAAACCTGTAATGCCTCTACTTCAGCAATATTATCATTCTACCAGCAGAACAATACTCATGTAGCTAAGCCAGATTATTATAGCTGGAAGCTCTGTGCAGGTTATTCTACTTATCCTTTGGAATGTACAATAAGAGAGGGTTTTTGTTATGAGAATGAAACATGCTTAGTTTCTCTTTATTCAACTATAAACTCTCATGTTGCTGATTGCAACTTCTATGCAAATAAACTTTGTTGTAAAAAACTTAGCGATTTAATGGTTAATTCTTCTTCACTTCAATTTCCATCTACTTTAATTTTTGGAAACAATGTAACAATAAACATAACTATTTGGAACATTGGAGATACAACAGCTTATAACGTTAATGTTTCTTGCTATGAAAATGGTAATTTGTTTGACTCAAAAGTAATTCCTTCAATACCAGCAGGCTCGAGCTATCAAACGTCTTGTAATTGGACTGTTAGTTGTTTAACAAACATTTCAGTCAAAGTTGATCCGGACAATTTGATAAAAGAATTGAATGAAAGCAACAATGAAGCTTGGCAGCAAGTTTCTATAATTGAGTATTTAAACGTTACAATAGATTATCCAGCGAACGAACAAAGCTTTTACAGAGGACAAACAATTTGGTTGAATTCAACTGTAACATCCTCTTGTAGCAAATCGCCTCCTCACACAACTTATTGGTATAATGAATCTACTTTCATTGGAAGTGGAGACAACATTCAATGGAGAATTCCTTTAGATGACGATTTGCTAGGAAAGAAAAATATAACTGCCTATACAAACTCCACAGACAATTACATTGCAAACTCAAAAAGCATAAACATAACTATTTTGAACAATATTCCAAGCGTTACAAAACCAAGATTTAACGTT
>JAJHRL010000058.1 GCA_020832825.1 Candidatus Aenigmatarchaeota archaeon
TGGCGATTGTGGATCTCATTTAGCAATTTTATTATTTTTTCGTGTCTTTGCTCACTAAGGTCATCAGCATAGTATCTTATCTTGATCATATTATGTTTATGAGATTACTTTTTTAATTATGTTTAAGTCTTTTTCTTTGTGAGTTTTTGGAAAGGTTTTCACGCGATTGCAACAGAGGCTTTAAATTAAAAAAATTGGTTTAAGACTGCAGCCACTTCTGTATAACTTTGATAAGATCCATTGTGCTCAGCTTGTTGTTAAGCCAGTCCTGAATTGCTGCAATGAGCTCGACAGTTTCAATCTTTCCATTCCTGTTTTTGTCATAAGCCTGCCATGGCTCCGATGCTACCGAAATGCACTCCTGGGGCAAAACTACAGACGCATTAGTTCCATCCACTTCTGCTATTCTGGGCTTGATGCATATCAACATAGGAGTCCATAACGGCTCTGCTTTGAAAATAAATGTTGCAAGCCTAGTTTTGCTGCTTATGTCTATCGGGGTATCAGAGATTCCAGCAACGCTCACGCTGCCGTTGTTGGCCTTTGAAAAGACTGTGAAAGGAGGATAGGGCACACTAGAAATGTATTCTGGACATCCCAGCAAGATTAATTGGCACGAGCCTGTTAGGCATGGCGTTAATATCTGCACACAAACAACTCCGAATTCTGCTACAACGCTCTTCGCAGTCCCATCCTGAACGCTTACATCGATGGCAAAGTAATCTCCATGAGCGACGCTTGTTCTGTTGAATTCTATGTAGATTTTAGCGCGTGCTATACTTACATTGGTTACAATGCAGCTAACATCGCTGCCGCCGACGTTAGCAGTTGTGCAGTTGAATGCTATTGTCCCCGTTGCATTCTGATATACGCTGAAAACAAATGTTGCAAGCTTGGTCTTGCTGCTTGTGTCAACTGCAGCGTCAGAGATCCCAGCAACGCTCACCTTATTCCCGGACACACTTGAAAGAACTGTAAACGGTCCATAGGTTGATTTAGTAACATATTCCACCTTTGAATCGTCAAAGGTGAACTCAGCGACAACGCTGTTTGCGCCATCCTTAACGCTCACGTCAACGGCGAACTGCTGTCCAGGAGCCACAGTTGTCGTGTTCGGCTCGATGTATACTTGGCCTAGCGTTGGAGTTGGTGTCGGAGTTGGTGTTGGGGTTGGCAGGGTCTTTACGAGCTGGACTGTCCTCTTCACCAGTATATCATCGTCGGCCTTGTAAGTCCTTGCAACTGGGCTTGCTGGATCCATGTCGTAGAGATCGTTTACGAAGTCCAACTCTGTCTTGCCGCCGTATTCGCATGTTCCGGCAGTGTCTCTGATCCAGAATGTGTATGTACCCTCTGCAAGACCGTATGTCTCGAATGTAAGGGTTGCCTTTCCAGCGCTGTCAAGGGTTGCCCTCTGGGTTGACTTGTAGTTCGGACCTACCATTGTGACAAAGATGTGATCGTATCCGGTAACTCCTCCTCTGTATGCGCTAATGCTAACATTGATCTTGTCTCCTATAACAACGGTTGTCGGCGAGATGTCAACGCTGAGCTCCTGGCTCATAATTTCAACGAGCTTCGAAGTCCTTGCTGAGTCTATTTCTTGATCATTAGCCCTGAAGTACATCTTCACCGTGAAGAGGTAGAGCCCTGGCTCAAGGGTCTTGCCCTTGTTCTCATAGTACTTCTTAAGATCTATTGTCCAGTTAACGTAGTTGTTAACATCTGGCTTATCTTCGCTCAGATTAAAGTCCTTTGGCCTAAGCTTTACGTTGGTTCCTTCCATGACAAACGTCAGATACACATTGTCGCTCTTGCCTGGATCCGTAAGCACTCCGACTTCAAACTTGCCCTGATACGGTATCTTGCTCGGGATGTCTACGCTTATTATTCTCGGGTCTGTAACGATAACTGCAACCATGGCCTGCGTATCTGCAGATTTGTCTATCTTTGCAACTCCACACTTGTCTCCCGTTGTAATATTGGCTGGAGCGAAGAAGTACAGGTAGTATGAGCCGGGATCTGCATTAATATCTACCTCAACCTTGAAGTCTAGTTTCTTATCAGATGCTGGAACCTTCGTTGTATTTAGATACTCGCCCGTTATAATAGTTTCGCTTGGCAATTCCCTTACAGAATTATTACCAATCTTGAATACATTTGCCTCGTTTGCATATACATAGATACAGTCTACCGTTGTCGTTCCGGTGAACCTTATCTCTCCACCCCTAGCAACTGTTGTCTTCTCTGCAGTAATCTGAAGGGCCTGCTTTGCAACTACGATCTTTATCTCATCGCTCACTCCAGTCAGCGTCTCTTCGGCCTTGAACTTGTACTCTGTCAATGGAGCCTCGCTAGCGACTTTGAGCTTTATCTTTATCTGTCCCTTAACGTCTGTGTAGTATGATTTCACATTAGTACACTGATCGTAACCAGATGCATCAACGCAGAACTTCGTGTCTTCAATTGTGAACTTTACTTCATTGTTCACCTTGAGGTTCGTTGTTATCGTGAACGTTATGTCGTCTCCCCTCGTAACAGTAGTCTTATCAGCTGAAAGCTTTACAGTAGCTTTTACCAATTCGAAGGATGCAGTCTTAACTTCGCTATAGACTTCTCCGGAGTAGACCTTAACCTCAACAACATAGAATCCTCTGTCGAGGGAACCTGTAGCACTCCCATTCTTTCCGAAGTTGTCGATCTTGAACCTGAACTTTCCTGCATCATCTATTAGCGATATTGCATTAGCATCAGTTCTTTGTTTGCTTAAATTAAATACCTCGTTGCCTGATAAGTCCTTTATCCAAAGTTGTGCATAGTTCTGCTTTGAAATATCTGCTGGAGAACCAACGTCGGCTTTACTTCCAGATTTTGCAAGATTGCTAACACCTTCAATTACAAGATCGCGCCCTATAACATGCTGAGGTGGAACTGTAAGGCTTGTTACCTGTGGTTTAACAACTTGGAAAGTTGCTGTAGCTTCGGCTCTTCTTTCACCACTACCGACGTCTATTTTCGCGACATATGTTCCCTCAGGACGATCTGCACCAATGGGTATCCACCACTCGTCAGCTCCACAGGCATCCTTAACAGAGTAGGCACCAGGACCAGAGTACGAGCATCTCGAAGTTG
>JAJHRL010000059.1 GCA_020832825.1 Candidatus Aenigmatarchaeota archaeon
TCGAAATATCTTTAGCAAAAGATTTAAATACATTTGAAATTAAAATGTTAGGGCGGCGGGGTTAGCCATAGCTGTACCCGCTGCAGAAACCGCAGGATTTATATAGTAGGAGGGAAAAGAAATGCGGGGAGGTTGATAAGATGAAGGGAAAATTGTTAGGTATATTAGGACTACTGCTTTTGGCAGTTCTAGCAGCTCCAGCAATGGCACTCGAGCTTCAACCAAGTAACGGAATTGTTGGAACGCAAGTGTATGTCAATGTCAGCCATGGGGATCCCTGTGGTTATGTAAGTGTTTTCTTTAACTACACAAAGGTGACCGAGAACAGGAGTGTAAACTGCGGTTATATGGGAGCAATAGCTAACTTTACGGTGCCAAGCGTTCCGGTTATTCCAGGGATTTATAAGGTTGAGGTATCTAATGAAACATGTACAACTTCCACAAACTTCTACGTAGTTAAACCGGCGAGCGTTGCTAGCTTAGCTGATCTCAATATAACGTATTTCAACGTGAATAAAACAGCAGTGAGACATGGAGAGGAGTTCGCTGTAGAAATCGGATTTGTGAGTGGTCCTTTACGAAATGTAACCTTGGCACTTGTGAACCAAACGAAGTGGAACTCGATAAAAACTAGCATTATAGATAAAGGTCGAGCCCTCTATGCTGATACAGTTCTGTCAAATGCAACGAATTGGACAAGTATACAGAGTAGCATGCGTTATGTTAATGACTCGGGCTATCTAGAAAATATAACGTATGTGATAGTTGTTTTCAACACTTCCTCTTGGAACAACACTGTGGATCTCTACAATGTTCCCGCAACGGTAACAGTTATTCCGAGTCCTGTGCCAGCAAGTCTTGAGACGATGGGAGTTGGATGGGACATCACAGCTCAAGGATTGAATGTTACAGATGTTACAGAGGGAGGAACTTTGAATATACCTATAAACGCAACCAAATCTGTGAACATAGCGATTGTAGAAAATGGAACTTGGGATTCACTTTACACAAACATCAGCATACTAGAGAAAGATGGCGTATTCTCCAAAGCAATGTGGCACAAGGAGAACTTTGTGAATAACAAATGCGAAACAATTCCGGTTCAGATACCAGTACCAGCTTTCGGTGTATACAGGGTTGTTGTCTTTAACACAACGGATGGATACATCTACTACTATAACAACTCAACGCTGTTCAACGTAACTCCATATCCGAAGCAGGCCGACTTAGCTCAGCTCGGCGTTGGAAAAGTAGAGCTGAACAAGACAGAAATGAGGGCTTTGAACGATGCAATCGAGCTTTACATCAGCGGGGTAACGAAAACTGTAAAGGTTGCAGTTGTGAACCAGTCAGTTTACGATTGGATGAAAGGAGTAATTGACAAGAAGGTTAACATGACCAATGCATCTCTGGCTTCAAACGCGACTGACGTATACGGTGAGTACTACGAAATAAGTAGCGCTAACGTTTCGATTTTGAGCGGGCTTATACCTGACGATTACTACGTTGTAATCTACAACAACACAAGCGTTGCAGGTAGAGATTGGGTTAACTACTACAACATTGCTGGAAGCTTTAGAGTAGTCTTTAGCCCAACCCAAGTCCCGCTTTCAAGCTTGAACATAACAGAGCTGAAGGTTAACAAGTCGTCGTTCAATTACGGCGAAGACGTTAACCTTACCGTTAACTTCACGGGGACTCCATTGGCGAATCTTAGCATAGTGATCATCGAAGCAGGAAAATGGGATTGGCTTAAAGCGCGAGCCGGAATTTTGAACAGCTCAGTATTGAAGGGAGGTAGTTGGAATAATACAACTGTTAGTAGTGTTAGTGGAAACTATAGCTGGACAATTTCAACGCTTGATACACTTTATCCAGCCAGCTATGTTGTTGTCGTTTACAACAACACTACAAACGACATGGTGAACTGGTACAACGACAGCGTCAGATTTGCCGTAAATCCAGTTGCTCAGAAGGTGAGTCTTTCTGAGTTGGGAGTTGCAGTACTAAGGCTAGACAAAGATGTGGCAGTAGTTGGTGAAAACATAACGCTGACCGCCAACTTTGCTAGAGATTTGAAGGTAGTTGTGATGAACGAAAGCAACTGGACTACAGTGATTAATAAATATCCAAATGACAAGGATGCAATGAACTATGCAGCGCTACAAAATAGCAGTAACCAGCGGAACTATTGGACTACTATAAATGGCAGCAACATTACGCAGTTCAACGTTTCTGCACCTGATAGATATGTGCTAATAGTTTACGAAAACGTAAGTGGGGCAATAGGGAAGTACAACGACGATACTAGGTTTATAGCTATAGTTAAAGCAACTTCTAAGAACATAACGGACTTGGTTGATTACTTTGACGTATCTCCAAAGAGCGTCGCACTTGGAGACAGCATCGTGATTTCGCTGAAGCCAAACTCGACAAAGCTTAGTCCAACCAATGTTGCAATTCTGAGCAAAGCGGACTGGGATCAGATTAAGGGTGCCTCGATCAGTAACTCTTCAATACTCAGCAAGGCTTTATGGAGCGAAGTAAACGTTTCATCTGACCTAGCCGAGCAAGTTCCGATGAACAAGCCCGGAATCTTTGTGGTTGTGCTGTACAATAACTCATCAGAATTCCCAGATTACGTGAACTACTACAACGATAGCACAACAGTCACAGTAAAGGCTGCAGATCTCACAGTTAGCATCTCACCCGTAACAGCAGTCCTCGGACAGGCTGTAAATGTTAGCGTTACAGTCAGCAACGCTGGAGATGCTGATGCCGGAGCATTCAAGGTGGCATTCTACGTCAACGAAACCAAGGTTGATGAGAGGGCAGTTGACAGCCTTGCAGCAGGAGCTAACACAACGCTAATCTTCAGCTGGACTCCAACAGCAGTCGGAACGTACACGCTGAAGGCTGTTGCTGACACAGAAAACACGGTTAAGGAGAGCAACGAAGATAACAACATGGCTAGCACAACAGTCACAGTAAAAGCTGCAGAACCATGGCAGAATTATGACAAGGATCGCAGCGGAAAGATCGAAACTTCTGAGCTTATCACAGCAATCCAAGACTGGCTCAGCAACAAGTTGTCTACGAATGATCTGATTAACGTGATAC
>JAJHRL010000002.1 GCA_020832825.1 Candidatus Aenigmatarchaeota archaeon
TTAAAGCTTACCCTACTGTTATTGGAAGAGAGAGAAAAGATTTGGAGAAGTTTGGAAATATTGCTGCTGGTTATATTGGTAAACATATTGTTGGAAAAGGAGAAGATGCCCATCTAACAACAAAAGTTTATCTAGATTTCTTGAAAATTCACGTTATTTTAATTTGTGGAAAAAGAGGTAGTGGAAAAAGTTTTTCCGCGGGGGTAATATTAGAAGAATTTTCTTTTTTGCCAGATGAATACAGAAACAAAATGTCATTTATCGTTGTTGATCCAGTTGGAATTTACTGGAGTATGAAATATCCTAATGAACAGCAAAAGAATTTATTGAAGGAATGGCAATTGGAGCCAAAAGGTTTAACAAATCTAAAAGTTTTAGTTCCTATTGGTCAACTAGAGAGCTATAAAAAGGCTGGAGTTCCTATCGATGGAACTATTGCTTTGAGTTTAAGTGAATTAACTCCAGAAGAAATATTATTGGCTTTCAAGTTGGATAGGTTAAGCGAAGAGGGAGTTGCTCTTGAAAAGAATTTTACAAAACTTCAAAGAGAAAAAGAGAAATTTGACTTGACTGATTTGATTGAAGAAATTAGAAAAGATGAAGAAACGAAAAAAGAAGTTAGAGACGCTTTGGTAAGTTTGTTATCTGTCGCTAATGAGTGGAAACTTATTGTGAAGGAAGGAACGAAAATAGAAGAAATAGCCGAGCCAGGAAAGATAACTGTTATAGACGTTTCTAGAATGAGATCAGAAGAATTGAGAAATTTGCTTGTTGCTTTGATAGCAAGAGAAATTTATAGATTAAGAGTTTTAGCCAGAAAAGAAGAAGAAAAGTTTAAAATAACCGGAGAAAAACCAAAATTCACATTTCCAATAGTTTGGTTGATTTTGGAAGAGGCTCATAACTTTATACCAAGCGATAAAGAAGTTGCTAGTAGTGAACCAATAAAAATAATTGCAAAGCAAGGTAGAGAACCTGGAGTAGGTTTAGTAGTTATAACACAAATGCCTAATAAAATACATCAGGAGATTTTAAGTCAAACAGATATTGTAATTTCCTTTAGACTTACATCAAGAGATGACGTTCAAGCGCTACATGCTGTCATGCAAACTTATATGCAGGAAGAATTAGAAGCTTACTTAAATTCTCTACCAAGATGGCCCGGTGCAGCTCTAATTTTAGATGATAACTTAGAGAAAGTTTTTACAGTTGTTATAAGACCGAGAGTATCATGGCACTCCGGAGGAACTGCGGCATTGGTTTAAAGTTTTTAATGAAGAAAAAGAAATAAAGAATTATGGCAAAAGAGTTTGAAGTTTGGGCAGAAAAGTATAGACCAAAAACATTTGACGAAATAATTAATCAGGAGAGCGTTGTTGAAAGGGTAAAGGCTTTTGCTAAAAGCAAAAACATACCACATATGCTTTTTGCAGGACCACCAGGCACAGGAAAAACAACTCTAGCATTAGTTTTAGCTAGAGAATTATATGGCGAGCAATGGAGGCAAAATGTATTACAGCTCAATGCCAGTGACGAAAGAGGTATAGATGTTATAAGAGGTCAGGTGAAAGAATTTGCTAGAACTGTTGCTATAGGAGACGTTCCGTTTAAATTAATAATTTTAGATGAAGCTGATGCAATGACAAGTGACGCTCAACAAGCTTTAAGAAGAATGATGGAAATGTATGCAAGCGTTTCAAGATTTATATTGATTTGCAATTATTCTAGCAAAATTATTGAGCCAATTCAATCAAGATGTGCAGTTTTTAGGTTTAAGGCTTTAGACGATAAGCATGTAGAGGAATTTGTTAATAGAATTGTTAAAGGAGAAAAACTAAAAGTAACAGAGGATGGAATAAAAGCTATAGTCAGAATCGCTGAAGGAGACTTAAGAAGGGCGGCGAATATTTTGCAGGCAGCTTCTGCTCTAGGAGAGAAAATAACTGAAGATGTTGTTTATGAAGCAGCATCACTAGCAAAGCCACAAGAGGTTAGGCAAATGTTAGAATTGGCTTTAAGTGGAAAGTTTATGGAAGCGAGAAAAATGCTTGAAGATATGATAATCAAAAAAGGTTTAGCTGGCAGTGATATAGTTGCAGAGATTCATAGACAAATTCCTTCTTTGAATATAGATGATAGATCAAAAATCGAGCTAATAGAAAAGTGTGGAGAAATCGATTTTAGAATTTCAGAAGGGGCAAATGAGCTAATACAACTTGAGAGCTTGCTTGCAAGTTTCTTGTTACACACTCAAACTAAAGGAAAGAAGTAATTATGTTCACGATAAAATACAGACCAAAAAGCTTAAAAGATTTTGTAGACCAAAAAGAAGCTTTAGCAAAATTTTTAGAATGGTATAAAAATTGGAAGCCCGGTTCTAAGGCAGCGTTACTATATGGTAAGCCTGGTACAGGGAAAACTTGCCTAGTCGAAGCTTTTGCTAATGATAAGAATTTAGAGTTAATTCAAATGAATGCAAGCGACACGAGAAGCAAAAAACAAATTGAGGAGGTTTTTGGTCATGCTTCTGCTGTTGCGAGTTTCTTCAAAAAAGGAAGGATATTTTTGATAGATGAAGTTGATGGTATTGCGGGAAGAGAAGATGCTGGAGGAATTCAAGCAATTATCGAAATAATTAAGAAAAGTAAACATCCTGTGGTTTTAACCGCAAACGATCCATATGATCCAAAACTAAGAGTTTTGAGAGAGTATTGTGAGTTAATTCCTTTTGGAGATATACCTGTTTGGGATATTGAGAAAAAGCTAAAGGAAATTTGTGAGAAAGAAGGAATAGAGTACGACAAAGAAGTTTTGAATCAATTAGCAAAAAGAAGTGAAGGAGATTTAAGAGCAGCTATAAACGATTTAGAAACTATTGCAAGAGGGAAAAAGAAAATAACTTTGAAAGATCTGGAAGTTCTTGGCTATAGAGAAAGAGAAAGAGACATGTTTGAAGCTTTGAAAATTTTGTTCAAAACTTCATCTTTTACTGCAGCAAGATTAAGCGTTGCAAATGTTGATTTAGAGCCAGAGAACATTATGTGGTGGATAGAAGAAAACATTGCTAATGAGTATGAGAAGCCAGAAGAAATAGCAAGAGCTTATGAAGCTTTGGCGAAGGCAGACTTGTTCAGAGCTAGGATTATAAATAGAAACTATTGGAAGCTTATGAGGTATATGAATGACTTAATGACGGCTGGAGTTTCTTTAGCAAAGGATGAAATGTACAGAAAGTTTACAAAGTACCAATTTCCGGCAAAACTAAGATATTTGGCTTCTAGCAAGGAAGAGAGAGAACGGGAAAAAGAAAGATTGAAGAAGCTTTCAAAGCTTCTAAATTGCTCTACCAAAAAGATAAGAACAGAATTTTTGCCCTACTTTAAAGTTTTGGAAAAGGATAAAAATTTCCAAAGGTTTTTTGAGTCAATGACGAGTGAGTAAACCTATATTTTCTCTTGTTAAATGAGGCAAATGAGAGAAGTTTATGTAGCAGTTAAGGCTTTGATTGTTAGAGACGGAAAAATTCTGCTAATCAAAAGAAGTTCAAAGGAAGATATTTATAAAAATGAATGGGATTTACCAGGAGGAAAATTAGAGTTTGGGGAGCATCCTATAGATGGATTAAAAAGAGAAGTTAAGGAATAAACTGGATTAGAAATTGAGATCATAAAACCAATATCTGTTTGGACATTTTTCAAAAATGATGGGAAAACACAAGTCATTGGGATAACATTTCTAGCTAAACCAATTTCAGATGAAATTAAACTGAGTAAAGAACATGTTGATAGTAAATGGGTTTTGTCTAAGGAAATTGATAACTATCAAATTCATGAGGAAATTAAAAAGTTGATAAGAAGTTTAATAAGTTTGGTATAAAAATTTTAAATCTTGTAAACTTTACGAAAAATATGGGAGTCGAAATAAAAGTTATTAATATTGATGTTCCAAAGGATACACAAGTTATAATAGGACATGCAGGATTCATAAAGACTGTAGAAGATATTCATGAGTGTCTAGTGAATTGTGTTCCAAATATTAAGTTTGGCTTGGCTTTTGCAGAGGCTTCTGGACCTTGTTTAATAAGGCATAGCGGAAATGATGAGGAATTAGAGAAATTAGCAACGGAAAAACTTTTTGAAATTGCAGCGGGTCATACTTTCTTAATTTTCATGAGAAATGCTTATCCTATAAACGTAGTTCCTAGATTAAAAGAGGTTCCAGAGGTGGCAAATATTTACTGTGCAACTGGAAATCCTGTTCAAGTGATAGTTGCAGAAACTGAGCAAGGAAGAGGAATTCTTGGGGTAATTGACGGCTTTAAATCAAAAGGAATAGAAGGAGAAAAAGAAATTCAAGAAAGAAAAGAATTTTTGAGGAAAATTGGCTACAAATTCTAGTTAGTTTTATCGCACTCTACATGGAATTTTAATTTAAAATAGTGTAGCTATCATTATTTATGAGTTTGCGTGCAAACGAAACTGAACTAAAATTTAGAGTTTCTAGCTTTCTTCCATTTCGTAGAATACTTAAAGAAAAGTGGAAAATTTTGTGGCAAAGTTTTCGAAAGAAATTACTATTTTGATACTCGAGAGAAAGATTTAAGAAAGAAAGGATTTCTTTTGAGGCTTCGTAAGGTTTTAAGAATACTATAACTTTTAAAGAAAAGATTAAAGCTAAAAAATTTTTAGAAGCAAAAGAGATAGAAATAGAAATTTCAAATGCAGAGAAAATGAAGGAAATTTTGAAAAAATTTGGTTTTGAGATCGTAGGAATAATGGAGAAATATTGTGAAGAGTGGAAGCTGGGAAAGACTGAAATTTTTTTCGATACGCTACCAATGGGAAAATTCATTGAAATAGAAGGAAGAAAGAAACAAATCGAGCGAGTAGCGAAGATGTTAGGGTTAAACTTTAAAGAGAGAATTACTAAGAATTATCGAGAACTCTGGGAAAAGTTTTGTAAAGAAAAAGGAATAAAAGACGAAAACATAACTTTTGCTTCTCTCAAAAAATTGAAAAATAAGCTTAGTTATTTCTTCTTTTTAATTTTTATTCCAACTTCTTTTCCTTCCAGCGGAATTAACTCTCTTTCTAACTGCTTTTCATCTATGCTTGGAATTTTTTCTTTTAACTCTCTAATTTTTTTCCTTATAAATTCCTCCCTGCTCATAAAAATTTTTAGAGCACGAACAAATAACAATAATTGTGCGCCAGTCGTCTAGCCTGGTAGGACACGAGCCTTCCAAGCTCGGAGCCCGGGTTCAAATCCCGGCTGGCGCAAATTTTATTTACTTAATTGACGAACAATAACTCTAGATAAAAACCTCTTTAACAATACAATTTGAATTGGTAAATTTTTTCAAACGAGTTTAGACAGAGGTAGAAAAGAAATAGAAATTAGTTATTAGTTAATTAGATTTTTAACATAGCGTTTCTTACCCTTAGCAAATATACGTTAGAAATAGTTTTTAAACTTTTAAACCAAAATCTTTAGTTATGAGGCATGATTTGCTTGCTGACGTACTGAGTGCAATAAAAAATGCAGATAGGATTGGAAAGAAAGAATGTTTTGTAAAAGCTAGCAAGCTAGTAGAGAAAGTTCTGAAAGTTTTGCAGCAACACGATTATATAGGTGCCTATGAACTGATTCATGATGGTAAATCTGGGGTGTTTAGAATCGAACTAAAAGGCAAGATCATAGATACTAATGTCATTAAACCAAGATTTAGTGTTAAAGTTGATGAATTTGAAAAATGGGAAAAAAGATTTTTACCAGCAAGAGATGTTGGTATTCTCATATTGACAACAAGCAAAGGCGTGATGGACCATAAGACTGCTAAAAGTTTACATATAGGAGGAAAATTATTAGCTTATTGCTACTAGGATAAACTTTCACACTGATTCAAATTCCTACTAGCCGAGTTCAATTATTTTTCTGTTTAAACGAAGTTTCATTCCAGACTTATTTTGCTTATTCAATTTAAAAGATAGAAAATTAAAATTGATATCCAATTTAAAATAATTGTGATTAACATGTTCGTTAAAGAAGTTAAGATACCACAAGAAGTGAAAGTTGAAATTAGCGGAAATAGGGTTAAGGTTACTGGCCCAAAGGGAGAATTAGAAAAAAGCTTTATAATACCAAGGGATGTTAAACTTGAGCTTGTTGAAGGAAAGGTTAAAGTCTCTACCGAAAACGAAAAAAGAAAAATTAAAGCAATTGCAGGAACCATTGCTGCTCATATAAGAAATATGATTGAAGGCGTTACAAAAGGTTATGTTTATAAGTTGAAAATAATCTATTCACACTTTCCAATAACTGTTAAAGTTGAAGGCGATAGAGTCATAATTCAAAATTTCTTGGGAGAAAGGAAACCAAGAGAAGCCAAAATTGTTGGAAACACAAAAGTTGAGGTTAAAGGACAGGAAATAATTGTTTCTGGTATAGATATCGATGCTGTTGGGCAAACGGCTGGTAATATAGAACAAGCTACGAGAATTGTTGGTAAGGATAGAAGAGTATTTCAAGATGGTATATTCATAGTTAGCAAGGGTGAAGAGTGATGTTATTTCGTAGTATTAAAATTACAGTTGATTGTATAGCGGAAAAAAATGGAAAAATCCTACTTGTCAAGAGAAAGATTCCACCCTTTATAGGAATGTTTGCTTTTCCTGGCGGACATTTAAAGTATGGCGAGTCTGTAGAAGATTGTGTTGTTAGGGAGACTTTTGAAGAGACCGGTATTGAAGTGGAACCTAAGGAAATTTTAGGTGTCTATTCGAAAAAAGAAAGAGATCCAAGAGGACATACCGTAAGTATAGTTTTCGTATGTAAGCCAAAGACGACTACAACGAGAGATTCTATAGAAACAAAGGCTTTTTGGGTCAAAATTAAAGATGTTAAAAACATAAGGCTTGCTTTCGATCATGCAAAAATATTTCAGGATTATTTGAAATGGAAAAAGAAAAAAGGAACGTATTGGAGTGGTAAGAATGATTAAGAAAAGAAAAATTCCAGAATTTAAAAGACCTCTAGCAGGAACCATAAAAAGAATAAAAGAGAGCTGGAGAAGACCAAGAGGACTTCATAGTAAGGTTAGGCAAAAAGAGAAAAGTAAACCTAAGATGCCAGATATTGGTTATAGACAACCTAAAGAAGTTAGGGGTCTACATCCATCAGGATTCAAAGAAGTTCTTGTTAGAAACTTAAAAGATTTAGAAAGAGTTGATCCATCAAAAGAAGCAATAAGAATAGCTGCCACAGTTGGTAGGAAAAAGAGAGAAGAAATAGTTAAAAAAGCGAAAGAATTAAAAATAAAAATCTTGAATGAGTGATGAAAAATGAAAGCACAAAGGAGACTCGCAGCAGAAATATTAAAGGTGGGGGAAAGCAAAATTTGGTTCGATCCTACTAAAATTTCTGAGATAGAAAAAGCTGTAACTAAAGCAGATGTTAGGAAACTGATTGAAAAAGGTTATATAAAAGTGAGAAAAGAAAAATTGAAAAAACCAAAAGAAAAAAAGAAAAAAAGGAGATATGAAGGAAGCAAGAAAGGCGGAAAATATTCTATAGTTCCAAGGAAAAGAAGATGGATAACTCTTGTTAGAAGCTTGAGAGAATTTGCGAAGGAGTTAAAGAAGGAAGGTAAAATAGATAATAAAACTTACAGGCTTGTTCGAAGATGGATAAAAGGTGGAATGTTTAAAAGCAAAATGCACATGAAACTTTACCTAGAGCAGCATAAACTTATAAAAGGTGAGTGAATGCCGAAAATTTCTCCTACCTATAGAATTCACTTTAGGAGGAGAAGAGAAGGAAAGACAAACTATAGAAAAAGGCTAAAGTTGCTTCTTTCTGGAAAACCAAGACTTGTTTATAGAAAGACGTTAAAGTATATTATAGGTCAAATCATAGAGTTTGATAAAAAGGGAGATAAAACACTTGTGGGAATAACTTCTAAAATTCTACAAAAGTATGGATGGAAATTTGCTTGTGATAATACTCCGGCCAGCTACTTAACTGGTTATTTGTTGGGGAAGATGGCTTTATTTAAAGGAATAAAAGAAGCCATTTTAGATATTGGCCTTTACACATCTACTAAAGGAGGAAGGATGTATGCTTTTGCTAAAGGAGCAATAGATGCTGGCTTAAGCGTTCCTTGTAGTGAGGAAATGTTTCCAAGCGAAGATAGAATAAAAGGTTTGCATATAAGCGAGGAAGTAGCAAAGAATTTTGAAGAGGTAAAAAAGAATATTGAGGTGATGTTTGGTGGAGAAGGAAAGTGAAAAAGAAGAGGCTGAAATTCCCGAAGAAGGTGTTGTAGTTAGGGAAGAAAAGGCTTGGACACCAAAAACTCAACTTGGTAGAGACGTTTTGGCAGGTAAAATAAAGAGTATTGATGAAATTCTAGAAAGCGGAAAAAGAATATTAGAGCCGGAAATTGTTGATTATCTTTTACCTGGCTTAAAAGAAGAGTTGATATTGATTGGTGGAAGAACCGGAAAAGGTGGTGGAGCACAAAGAATACCAATTAGAATTACAGCAAGAGTAACAAAATCTGGTAGAAGATTTAGAATGTCAGCTTTTATTGTTGTAGGTAATGAAGATGGTTATGTTGGTATTGGTAAAGGAGTTTCTGTAGATGCAAGAAAGGCTGTTGAAAAGGCTAGAAGAAGAGCAAAAATGAACATAATAAAAGTTTGGAGAGGATGTGGAAGCTGGGAGTGTGGTTGCGGTACTCCACACTCAATACCATTTAAGACAGAGGGTAAATGTGGTAGTGTGAGAGTAATTTTGATGCCAGCTCCTAAGGGAGTAGGCTTAGTTGCTGATGATGAAAGCAAAAAAATATTAAGACTGGCTGGTATAAAGGATGTATGGGTTAAAACATTTGGAAACACAAGCACACATATAAACTTGATAACTGCCATATACAGGGCATTGAAGAATCTTTACATCTATCAAAGGTGAATTATGTGTATGCAGTTATAAGACTCAGAGGCACTGTTGGTGTTCCCAGAAGAATCGAGGATACATTAAAATTGTTAAGACTTAAAAGACGCTATTGGTGTAACATTTTACCAGAAACAGATTCTGTTAAGGGTATGTTGGAGAAAGTGAAGGATTTTGTTACTTATGGAGAGATTGATAAAGACACATTAGTTCATCTATTAAGAAAAAGGCTGAGAATGAAAGGTAATGGTAATAAAAAAGTTAGTGAAGAAGATTTGAAAAAAATTACAGGTTTTAATAGTTTTGAAGAGTTTGCAGATGCATTAATTTCTGGTAAGGTAAAATTGAAACAGTTTGAGGCTTTATTTCCTTTTTTCAGACTTAGACCACCATCTAAAGGATTGAAGAGTATAAAAGAGCACTGGCCAAAAGGCGACTTGGGTTATAGAGGGAAAGAGATAAACGAGTTATTAAAGAGGATGATTTAAATGGTCGTTAGAAGGGAGAAGAAAAGAAGAAGGGGAGAAAGAACTTACCATGGAAGACATGCAAAATGGAGAGGAGGAGGTTCAAGAGGAGGAAGAGGTAATGTTAGCTTGCATAAGCACAAAATGAAATGGAAAGAAAGAGAAAAAGGTTTTAGATATCCTTTAAGGAAAGAAAAGAAAACAATTAATCTAGATGAACTCAATGAGTTAGTGAAAGAAATGATAGAGAAAAAGAATGTAAATGTGGAGAATTTGAAGATAAGTTTGAGGGAACTGGGATACCAAAAACTTCTTGGAAGAGGAAAGATTGAATTTCCTGTGATCATAGAAGTTAAAGAAGCTTCAGAAAATGCAAGAAGAAAGGTTAGTGAAATTGGGGGAAAGATTGTTACAGAATAGTTTTAATCTTCAAGTTCAAAAACATTTGTATGAAACCATATGAGTTAGTGGAAAGGATTGTGGAATATATACCCTCCATAGCCTCGCCTATTTACAGATTAAGTTTTAGAGAAAAACTTAAGTGGACATTTCTTATTCTCTTTTTTTACGTTTTTCTTTCTCACGTTCCAGTAATTGGGCTAAAATTAACACCAGAAGCACAATACCTCATAACCATCCAACATCTACTAGGTGCAAGATTTGGAAGTCTATTAACTTTAGGAATAGGGCCTTTAGTTACAGCAGGAATAATCCTTCAGCTTCTTGTAGGATCAAAGATAATAAACTTGGATGTAACTAAGCCAGAAGGGAGAAAAAAGTTTCAAGCTTTGGAGAAGTTTTTAGCTACACTATTTTGTTTTGTTGAGGCGCTTGCTTATGTAGCATTTGGTCCCTTAACTACGCTTCCAATCTTTTTGCCTTTTGTTATATTTCAGATAGCGCTTGGTGGCTTCTTAGTAATTTTAATGGATGATGCAATTGCAAAGTGGGGATTGGGGTCGGGGGTTAGTTTATTCATAGTAGTTGGAATTTCCACACAAATATTTGTTAGAATTTTCTCACCATTTCCACCTTCTTGCTCGTTTTCTAACTTATCGCTCTGCATACCATCAGCTACTAATCTGCCTGTGGGTCTATTTTGGCAGATGTTGATAAACTTTTACAATAACAATCCTACAAATGCTCTTCTAGCCTTGTTTCCGATATTTTCCACACTTTTACTTTTTCTTCTTGTAGTTTTCGTGCAAGGAATTAGTGTTGATGTCCCCCTTGCTTTTTCTGCTTTTAGAGGATTCGGAAGGGCATGGAGCTTAAAACTTCTATACACAAGCAACATTCCTGTAATTTTCGCGTGGGCTTTGTTAGCAAATTTACAACTAATATCGCGTGTAGGATTAACTTCAGTTAACGGCAAGATATGCGGTCCTTTAGGATGCTTTGATCGCAACGGTAATGCCATTAGTGGATTCGCATATTACATTTCATCTCCAAAAAGTATTGCATCCTTACTTATAGAGGGAATGAACACCAACGAGCTTCTTAGAATTTTGATTCATTCTTTACTCTTAATTAGCCTAGCGATACTATTTTCAGTTATTTGGATAGAAACCAGCGGAATGGATGCTAGATCTCTTGCGGAGCAACTTAGTATTATAGGAATGCAAATACCGGGCTACAGAAGAGATCCTAGAGTTATAGAGTCTGTCCTAAACAAGTATATACCACCACTATCTGTTTTAGGTGGATTAATCGTTGGATTGCTGGCTGTGATTGGAGATTTGCTAGGAGCAATTGGAGGCGGAATAGGATTGCTTTTAAGCGTGATGATAATTTATAACTATTATGAGATTATAAAAAATGAAGAGTTGGAAGGAGTTCCAGAATTCATTAAGAGATTTCTGGTGGGCTAAATGATAGTGTCAGAGATAACAAAATTAATGGATATCATCTTTATGCCCCTATTAGATTTACATCCTATTCTTTCGTCTCTTTTTCTATCCCTCCTTTTTTCTATTCTTTCGGTTTTTTACCAGAGAATGAATATGAAGAAAAAAGAGATGAGTGAGCTAAGAAAAAAGCTTGAAGAAATGAAAAGAAAGCTTGAAAGAATGAAAAAAGTAAATCAAAAATCAAAGACAATACTTGACGAAATGATTAAGTTAAATGTGAGATTAATGAGAGAAAATCTAAAGATTGCAACTGTCTCTATTGTTCTGGGCATTCTTTTTCTCTCTTGGATTTCTATTCACTATTCAAGTTATTACTTAAAGCTTCCATTTCCACTTTTCTCGAAGCTAAGGCTAGTATACTTCTACATACTACTTTGCATGATTATAGGGACTGTCATCGGTAAAATTGCGGAGGTGAGATAATGGAGATAGGACAGATCTGTGTTAAGACTGTTGGAAAGGAGAGAGGAAAATACTGTGTTGTTATAAAGAAAATAGATGAAAACTTCGTTCTTGTAAGTGGACCAAAGTTTTTGACAGGCGTTAAAAGAAGAAGAGCAAATATTATTCACCTTCAACCACTACAATATAAGCTCGAAGTTAGAGAAGATGCAAGTGACGAAGAAATCTTAGAAGCTTGGAAGAAAAGTGGTCTAATTGAAAAATTCGGGTTAAAATTACCATCAGCAGCTGAATTAAAAAAACAATTACAAGCTAAAGAAGGAAAAGTGGAAGCAGAAGAAAAAGGTGAAAAGGAAAAGAAAGAAACAAGTAAAGCAAAGAAAAAAGAGAAAGCAAAGAAGGAATAGAAGCTGAAGTTGGGCCCGGTGGGATTTGAACCCACGATCTCCGGGTATCTTCTAATTCCGAAGCCCGGCGCCTTATCCTTGCTAGGCTACGGGCCCAATATAAGAAGTAGAAAAATTAAAATAAAGAAAAGAAGAAAAGAATTTATTTCAGAATTCCTAAACTTTCATTCGTCATTTTTATGCTTCTCCACTTGTCTTTTTCTATTCCAGTTATAGCTCTTATAGCATCTATGTTTTCCGGAATAACATCAGCTTCCTGATGAACAACTTGCATCCATCTTACTTTATTTCCTTCAACGCTTATGCTATCTCTTAATACAACAATTTCATACATATCATTTCTAGGTCTACAATAATCTCTAAACTTTTCTATGATTTTTGATGTAGCTGGATACTCTTTCATGTCTAACAAAATTACTCTTGTTTGATCTTCAAATGCTTTTATTATCTCTTCTTTGCTGACTCTTTTCATTAACGTTGTCTCTACTATGTGGGTATGTGCTAATGTTGTTGGTACTTTTACTGCCATTGTGAATATATTTAAGTTTGACATTACTGTTCTTACATCTTCTCCATGATGAGACGGAACCTCTTCAAATTCTATAGCATTTATCGGACCTTTTTTATGTTCATGAGGATCTGCAGCCCTTCTTACTACAGCAACAAAAACATAGGCAATTCCAAACTTTTCAATTGCACTTAAAGTTCTTATTAAGCCTGTTGTATTACAACTAGGAACCCTAACAAATTTTTTTCCAAAAGCCTTTTCATAATTCACTACTGCATTAAATGTCATCTCTGCAACATCTGCATCTTCTCCGCCTTGAAATATTGCTTTAACGTTGTACTTGGAGTAATATTTGTCTCTGTATTCTTTTCCTAAACCTTCTGGTGTTGCATCAATTATCACATCAATTTCTCCTTTTTTCAGAAGGTCTTCTAGAGTCCCATTGACAATCATTTTTGCTTCTTTAAATTTCTTTAGTGATTCTTCATTTGTCGCATAAAGGTCTGTACCATAAAGTGGCCCCTGAGGTTCTAATACTGTTTTTATTGTTGAGTCAGGAGAATATCCAACTATTGCTCTTAACCTCATATCTTTCTGTAGCTTTATTGCATGTGCAATTCTCTTTCCGATTGTTCCTATTCCGTGGACAGCAACGTTTATCATAAACACCACTTTTATTTATTTTGAAAGCTAAAAGAAAATTTTTTAAGCTTTTTTAGAAATGAATAAAAAGATTTTTATGGAAAAAGTTGATTGGAGTATATTGAGAAAAATTTATAAAAAAAGAGACGATTGGGTTCACAAGCATGATTTTGGAAATTTGTTGGTTATAGGAGGAAGTAAGCTTTATCCAACAACTCCAGTTTTAGCAGCTCTCGCTGCTTATAGAGCTGGAGTGGATTGGGTTACCATCGCTGCTCCTCAAGAAGCTTCTAAAATAATAGCAAGTTATTCTCCAAACTTAATGGTTCATCCTTTCAAAGGAGATTTTCTTTCAAATGAAGTTATAGACGAGCTTGTTAAAATTTCTGAAAAAAGAGATGCTATTGAAATAGGTGGCGGTTTAACAAGAGATGAAAAAGTTTTGGAAGCAATTTTTGAATATTTAAAGAGAATAGATAAACCAGTAGTAATTGACGACGATGCAATATATGCTTTTGCAAAATATAAAAACGAGTTGAGAGGAAAAAATTTTGTTTTGACCCCCCATTCTTACGAATTTTTTGTTTTAAGCGGAATAAATGTTAGCAATGATTTGAATGAAAGAATAAATGCTGTTAAAAACTTTGCAAAGGAATATCGTGTAACGGTTCTACTGAAAGGACACATAGATGTTATTTCTGACGGCGAGAGAGTTGCAATAAATACTTCTGGTTGTGTAACGATGACAAAAGCCGGATTAGGTAACACCTTAGCAGGGATTTTGGCTGCTTATCTTGCTAGAAAAGTAGACAGTTTTACTGCTGCTTGCGCTGCGGCTTTTGTTAATGGTAAAGCTGGCGAATTGGCATCGAAAAAATTTAGTGAAGGTATTTTACCAACAGATTTAATTGAGTTCATTCCAGAAGTTATAAAAAGAGTCAGAAAGTACTGATTTATAAACTTTAAAAGACAAAAATGAGTATGTCGAAAGTAGTTGTTGATCAAAAACTCTGTATTGGATGTGGTCTATGTGCTTCTATGCTACCAGAAGTCTTTCAAATGGATGATAGTGGAAAATCGACAATCAAGAACGAAAATGGAGCTCCTTTAGAGAAAATAAAAGAGATTGCCAACATGTGTCCAGCAAAAGCTATCAAAGTTAAAAAGTAGTTACTCACAATAATTTAATGAGAATTAAGGAATTGGAGAAATTTGAAAGCGTAAAGAGGATGATTCGAGAATTAAGTTTATTAACGAGAAGCGAGAACACTAAAAAAACCTATTTAAAAGGGTTGGCAAAGTTTTTAGAGTATAAACAAATACAAGATTTAGATTCATTCGTAGAGAAAGTTAAAGAAAGTCAAAATCAAGACGAAATTGTTAAGGATTTTGCTGTTTATTTAGCTAATAAGAATTTGGCGCCCAAGTCGGTTGCTGCATGGGTTTCTTCTTTGAAAAAATTTTTTAACTCCAATGGTTTAAGGGTGAATGTTGATATACCGTTAAGAATATTTAATATCCATGAAGATACTTTACCAGAAAAAGAAGATTTGAAAAGAATTGTAGAGGAAGCTGATCTAAGGATGAAAGTAGTAATAACTATGCTTGCGTCTTCAGGGATGAGAATCGGAGAACTTCATAACTTGAAATTAGGTGATATAGATTTAACTAAAGAAGTGCCGACAGTTAGAATTAGAGGAATAGGCTCTAAGGAAAGAAAAAGTAGAATAACATTCATAAGTAAGGAAGCCAGAAAATTTTTGGAAGAGTATTTAAATCGAAGGAAGGAGCTGGGCGAGGAGTTAAACGAAAATTCTCCAGTTATAGCTAGAGAGGATGGTAAACCTATGAGTTATCAAAACATACATTATTTGCTGGAAAAACTTTTTAGAAAGCACTCTAAAAAAGTTGGAAAGAGGTTTACGCTTCACACACACTGCCTAAGAAAATGGTTTAAAACTCAAATGCTTACAGCAGGAGTACCAGCACCTATTGTTGATAGATTAATGGGGCATGCAAGATATCTTGCTCATGAATACGAGCTTTATACTGAAGAACAACTAAGAGAATGGTATTTGAAAGGAATACATGCTGTAACAATTTTAGAGTAACTATTTTATCTTCTTCATTCTAGATAATTTGGAGAGGAGAGTATCAAATAATCTAGCTATCTCTTCACCAGAATCCGTCAACTTAACCATCTTTATTCTACCTTTTTCTTCAAATTCAACTAATCCAAGCTCATTAAAAATGTCAAGTAACTTTATAGCATGAGAATAGGTTATATCAACTTCTTTTGCTATTAATGTAACGTATTTTGGACCTGATCTCAAAGAGGTTAAGATTTTTACAGGTTTTACATGGAGAAAATATGCAAGAGGTTTATCACTTTCCATAATAAAGTTTCTTCAGGTTATTTAAATCTTCCTCAGGCAACAAAATTTTATGAAAATAGAGGAAATAGCTTTGAAGTATTCTTTGCTAAATGCAAAACAGTATGGAAAAGCGAGAGAAGATGCTGTGATAAAGAGAGTGCTAGCAGAAATGCCTGAAGCAAAGAAAGAGGTTAAAAAAGTAGTCGAGATTGTAAGAAAGATGGTTGAGAAAGTCAACTTATTAAGTAAAGAAGAAATAGAAAGAAAAATTTCGGAGCTTAACATCCAAGAAATTAAAGAGGAAAAAGAGAGAAAAGAACTACTGCCAGAACTTCCTGATGCTGAACAAGGAAAGGTAATTATGAGATTGGCGCCTTTTCCATCAGGTCCTCTTCATATTGGAAATGCTAGGATGGCGATTTTAAACGATTATTATGTGAAAAAATACAATGGGAAGCTAATTTTATTCTACGATGACACAATTGGAAGCGAGGAGAAACCTATTGATAAAGAAGCTTATGAGTTAATAAAGGATGGGCTTGATTGGCTTGGTGTGAGGTATCATGAAATTTTGTACAAGTCTGATAGATTAGAAATTTACTACAAGTATGCAGAAGAGCTAATAAAAATGGGAAGAGCATATGTTTGTACTTGTAGTAAGGAAGAAATACGAAAAAATAGAAGGCTTGGAGTACAGTGCTTATGTAGAGGAAGAAGCATTGATGAAAATCTTAGTTTATTCAAACAAATGCTGGAAGGAAAAATTCCAGAAGGAAAGGCAGTAGTTAGATTAAAAACTGATATGAAGCATCCTAATCCTGCGTTTAGGGACAGAGTCTTACTAAGAATTTGTGAAAGAGAACATCCACGAGTTGGTAAAAAATATAGGGTTTGGCCAATGCTAGAGTTCTCTTGGGCAATAGATGATTATCTAATCGGCACCACACATATCTTAAGGGGAAAGGAACTCGTTATTGAAGATATGATGGAAGAATATATTTGGAATATATTTGGATGGAAGAAGGCAAAGTTTATTCACTACGGGTTGCTAAGATTAAAGGAGGAGGGTGCTAAATTAAGCAAATCGAAGACGAGAAAGTTAATCGAAAAAGGAGAAATAAAAGGATGGGATGATCCAAGAACTTGGAGTCTTCAATCTTTAAGAAAGAGAGGGTTTCAACCAGAAGCAATAAGAAACTTTATATTGAAGCTTGGTTTAAGCGAAGCTGATATTACAATGCCAGTAGATATTCTTTATGCTGAAAACAGAAAAATCATTGATAAAATTGCAAATAGGTATTTTGCCGTTTTAAATCCTGTTAGAATAAAGCTTGACTATAACATAAGAAAAGTTGTAGTAAAATACCATCCAGATTATCCTGAGAGAGGAACAAGAGAAATACATGTAGATCCTAGTGAAATCTACGTAGAAAAAGAAGATCTAGAAAAACTGAAAGGAAAGGAAGCAGCTCTTATAGGAATGTTTACAGTTAAACTTGATACCATTTCAAGTTTTGTTAGCATGGAAGTAAAGGATGAGGTACCAAAGATTCATTGGGTTTCGGTTCCGTATGTTAAAATAAAAATTGTGATGCCAAATGGTAGCGAAAAAGAGGCTATAGCAGAAGAAAGCGTCAAATACTTAAAGGAAGGGGAAATAGTACAATTTTATAGGGTTGGTTTTTGCAGGCTAGATAATAAGGAGACTCTAACATTTTATTTTGCCCACAAATAATTGAAGAATCAAAAACTTTAAAAAGAGTTAAATAAATTATTGAATGTTAAGGTGATAGAATGAAGGCATACGTAAAATTCGAACCAACAGAAGAACTGATTAAAAAAACACTAAAATTAGTTGAGGCCGTTGCTACTACTCAAAAGGCTAAAGAAGAAGCGTTAAAGAAAGAAGGAAAAAAACTGGAGGAAAAAATGATTAGGAGAGGAACAAATGAGGTTACGAAGGCTGTAGATAGAGGAAAGGCTAAACTTGTTGTTATAGCTATGGATGTTGAACCAGAAGAGGTTGTCATGCATCTACCTCCTCTATGCGAAGAGAAGGGCGTTCCATACACATATGTTCCATCCAAACTTGAACTTGGAAAAGCTTCTGGCATAGAAGTTCAGGCAGCTGCAGTAGCCATAATAGACGCTGGAGAGCATTCTAAGCTTTTAGAGGAAGTTGTAAAAGAGGTTCAAAGATTAAAGAAGTGATTTAGATGAAGGATGCCTATGCAGCAGAAGTTATAGAAGTTTTAGAGGCATCTGGTGTTAAGGGAGTAAGACAGGTAAGGTGTAGACTTATCGAAGGACCTGAGGCAGGAAGGATTTTGATAAGAAATGTTGTTGGTCCTGTTAGAGTTGGAGATATTTTAATGTTGAGAGAAATAGAGATGGAAGTTGCAATGAAGTTGGAGCAAAGGTAGTTTTTCATGAAATGTAGTTTTTGTAACTCAGAAATAAAACTTGGTACTGGTAAGATTTTTGTTAAAAACAGCGGGGAAATACTTTACTTTTGCTCTCGGAAATGCGAAAGATATTACTTCATGGGAAGAAAGAAAGAGAGATTGAAATGGATAAAAAAGAAGAAATAAGTGGTGATTCTAGTGAGATTTGGAATAGAATTCGAAGAAAGTGTATTCGAAAAAATACTTAAGATTTTGAAAGAATGTGAAGGAAAGGAAGTGAAAGTAGAAGATCTTCTGAAGCTTTGTTTTGAACATGAGATAAAATCATCAGATTATCTTTTTTTGGTTTTACAAGAACTTTCTTCAGCGAAGTTGATAGAAAGTTCTAAAGGGAGCATTAAAGTTGGTAATATTCCTCAAGAATTTATAGAGAAGATAAAGGAAAATTTAAAGGAAAGGATTAAAAGAGTGAAAAAGGTTTTTGTTACGCCTTTAGAAGTTGCTAAATTCTATCAATGTCCAAGAAGGTTATGGCTTGAAAAGATTGTGGTATCAAAACAGGAAAAGGAAAAAGTGGGAAAGGTCTGGGATGGTGAAGCAGTACATCTTGCAGTAAAGCTAATGATAGAGAATATGCAAAAGGAAAAAGATGAAAATTTTCTAATATTAACAGCAAGTGAAGAAGCTATAAAAAAGTACGAAGGGATGATTCAGTTGGAGAAGAAAACTTTAGAAGATTTTTTAAGAAAATTTTTAGAGCTAATAAAAGACGAGAATTTTGTATCTCTCTATTCAGAAAGAACAATAGAATCTTTGAAGGAAGGAATAATAGGTTCAATAGATGTTATAGGATTTAAAGAGAATGAGGTTGTTCCGATTGAAATAAAGTACGCTGCATTTAAAGGAAAACTGAAAAAAGAGCATTTACTTCAAAGTGTAGGTGAAAGCATGCTTGCAGGTAGCTATTTCAGGAAGACTGTTAGATATTCATATCTTGTTTATTTTCAGACAAATTCATTAATCAAAATTGAAATGAATGAGAATCTTGTGAGACAGTTTTCTAATTTAAAAAAGCAAATGCAAAAGCTTTACTCAACAGGAAGGATCCCACCAAAAAGTAAATTGCCTAATTACGTTAAGAGAGTATGTCAGGGGTGTCATGTCAGAAAGGCATGTGAAAACATAGAGTTTTGGAAGAAAGCACCTAAAAAATACTAAACTTTTTCTTTAGTCTAGTTAAATATTGATAGAGGGCCGGTAGATCAACGGTAGATCGCCGCCCTTGCAAGGCGGAGGCTCCGGGTTCGAATCCCGGCCGGTCCATAGCTTTAAAAAACAGTTAAAAATTTTAACTCATATGGACTACTTTGTAAGAAGTTGCCTGTTTATCCAATTTCTTTAAGAGTTTCCTAAATAAATTATGAAAACAAAGTTCTTCCAAGAATTGCAAAAAGCTTTAAGCAGGCTTGTTGAATTCAAAAAGATAGAAAAGATGGAAAATGTTTTGGCTTTAGATGTTGCGTATAAAGATGATTTAGCTTTTTGTGGTGCCGTTATTTATAATTTGGTGCAAGATAAAATAGTAAAAGAAATGATTATTAAGGATACCATAGATTTTCCATACATTCCCGGCTTGCTCTTTCTTAGAGAGGCTCCAATAATGCTAGAAGCTATAAGAGAAATTGATAGGGATTATGATTTAATCCTTGTTGATGGTCATGGTCTTGCTCATCCTAGAAAGGCGGGCTTAGCAACCATAATCGGGATATTAACAGGGAAGCCAACAATTGGAATAGCGAAGAGCTTCCTTCATGGAGATATAAAAAATGGTTATATCATTGTTGGTGGTCAGAAAGTTGGAATAAAGTTTGGAAGATATTATGCAAGTATAGGCTCAAATATAGATATAGAAAGTTTAGAAAGGTTTATAAAAATGATAAACTTCAAGTATCCTAAGCCATTAAAGATTGCAGATAAACTAAGTAAGACGAGTATTCTAAATTTCGTTAAAAAGAGAAGATAGAATATTTTTAAGCTTGAATTTTAATTCCATCAGTATGGGAGTATCTAGAGTTAAAGATGTAGAAAAAGAAAAGGAAAAGGAGGAGGAAGAAAAAAAGAAAAAAGAAAAGCCTAAAGAGATTAAGGTTAAGAAGGAAGAGAGGAAAATAGGAGGTATAGTGAGGATTTTGAATACGGACTTAGATGCTAATAAGAACTTACTCTACGGTTTAACAGGGATTAAAGGAGTGAGTTATACCTTTTCTAAAGCAGTGATAGCTGCTTTAGGTTTAGATGCCTACAGAAAACTCTCAACTTTAACTCCTGAGGAAATAGAAAAGATAGAAGATTGTTTGAAAAATCCAGCAAAATATAACATTCCGTCATTTCTTTTCAATAGAAGAAGAGACCCAGAAACAGGTTTAGACATTCATTTAGTTGGGCCCGATGTTGATATCTTCAGAAGTATGGATATAAAAAGAGAAATTGAGCTAAAAACTTATAAAGGTTTTAGACATATGTATGGTCAACCTGTAAGAGGACAAAGGACTAGAAGTCACTTTAGGCATGGTAGAACCGTTGGAGTTTTAAGAGGTAAAATGAAGCAATTGGCTCAGCAACAAGCTAAAGAGAAGAAAGAAGAGAAAAAGTGATGAATTATGAAGAGATTTAGGAAAAAGTATAGAAAACCAAGGAGACCGTGGGATAAAGCTCTTTTGGAAGAAGAAAGAAAAATAATGATAGAGTTTGGATTGAGAAGGAAAAAGGAGCTATGGAGAGCTAAAGAAGAGTTAAGAAAATATAGAAGGATGGCAAGAGAGTTAAACGCAAGAAGAGATAAGGAAAAAGAGAAAGTTTTGATTCAAAAGTTATATAGGCTTGGTTTATTACCATCTCCAAGCGCAACTCTAGATGATGTTTTGAGTCTAACTGTTAAAGATTTGCTGAATAGAAGATTACAAACGATTGTTTATAAAAAGGGTTTGGCAAATACAATAAAGCAGGCAAGACAATTTATCGTTCATGGGCATGTAAGAATTAACGGAAGAAGGATTGTATATCCAAGCTATTTGGTTAGTAGAGATGAAGAAGATAAAATAACATGCGACATAAAACCAAATATGCCAAAAGCAGTAGCACAAGAACAACCAGCACAACAGCCCAAAGCTGAAGTTAGCGTTGAGGTTAAAGAGGGTGGTTAGATGAGTGAAAAGAAAGAGAGATGGGGAGTAGCTCACATTTTTAGTAGTCCTAATTCTACAATAGTTCACATTACAGATTTGAGTGGAGCTGAAACAATAGCAAGGTATTCTAGCGGAATGATGACAGATAAGGATAGAGAAGGCGGAATGCCTTTCCCTGCTATGCTAGCTGCTAAGAAAGCTGCTGAAGAAGCTTTAGCTAAAGGAATTACTGGAGTGCACATAAGAGTTAGAGCTCCAGGAGGTATAAAGACAAAAATTCCTGGACCTGGAGCACAAGCTGCTATAAGAGCTCTTGCAAAAGCTGGATTAAAAATAGGTTTAATCGAAGATGTAACTCCAATAATTCATGGATATATGCGTAGGAAAGGCGGGCGTAGGGGACGTCGAGTGTAAAATCTTCAATACCTCCAATCTTTTATTGTAAGTTGGCTTTTATGAAATTAATTAAAGTATCTTTTATTGAAGATTCTACATCTTCATTGTCTCCCACAACTATGAAATCAGTTGCTATAATTTCTTTAAGCATATGCTCTTTCCATTCTTCCGTTAGTAAAGATTTAGTTTCACCTATCATAGCAGTTTTCAGATCCGGTTTATTGCTTTTTAAAACCACAAATCTATGGTCGGTAACTATTAATTTAGTCTTTAAATTTCTATTACTACTTTTTGACTCAAAAACTTCAATTATTATTTTTGGTTTCTGCGAATTTGGAATAGCAAAATCTACGTTAAAGAACTTACCATTGAAATCTATTGTAGCGTGAAGTTCGAATGGAATATTATTGGATGACAGAACTTTTATTACTTTATTTTCTAATTCGGTCGGTGGAAGTTTTTCAACTAACTTGATACCGTTTTTTACTTGTATATCTTTATTAAAACAAATCTTACCGTTTTTTATATCTTTTTAAATTCCTTAATATTGTCTCCTTCTCTATCTTAATATCTCTAAGCATTTCTTTCAGAATTGGAGTGATTTTTTCTAATGTTTCTGGACTTATTCTTCTTTTCCCACCTTCCCAGCTCCTTAATTCGCTTGGTTCAATTTTTAATATTCTTGCCAGTTCTTTTGTTCTTTCTGCATATTACTCTAAATAAGAAAATATTCCTAGCGTCATTCTCTAAAATTTCCCATATCTCATTAAAATTGTTTGTTCTTGATTTCAATTCTTCTATTTTGCTAATAATTGCTTCTGTAGATAAACTTTTGAAAGATTCTTTTTTCTCTATATTTTCAATCTTCGAAAAAATTATTTTCTTCCAATTTTGTTCGAATTTTTCGAAATTTATGTTTTTTGGCAGCAATGCTTGTAATTTATCTATCCATCTTAATGCTGGTCCAGCATGTACAATTCTTCCGTGTTTGTTCTCCAGATGTCTAATAAGATCTTTTGTGCATCCAATTTTTTCTGCCAATTCTTTTTGCGTCATTCCATTGCAACATCTAATGAAAAATATCGATAGACTACTATCCGCTAGAAAAAGAGAAATTGGGAATATAGTAAAGTTATTTGTTTTTTCTCTAAAGAAGTTAAAAAATTCAGGCAAAACTTTTGAATCTTTTTTATCCCACTCAATCAATCCGAGTTTATTCATCTCGCTTTTTATTTTTTCTATTTCTGCTACATTTTCCTCAGTTTGATGAATACTTATTTCCTTCCAAATAGATAACGATTTTTCGACATTCAGAGAGATTTCTTGGGTTTTTAAAAATTCATTTATTTTTCTACACCAATCTTCGACTGTTTTTTGTGAAAACTGTATACCTTTTCTCCCAGCTTCTACATGTCTTAACGTTTCTTGATGTATTCCAACTTTTCTTGCAAAACTAGGTCTAGTCAATCCCAAAGCGCACCTTAAAATTAGGATAAGCTGATTTTTTGCTAAAAAGACCTCTTCTGGGAAAATCTTAAAGTTATTTGTTTTTTCTTTCAACCATTCAAAAACTTTCAAAAATTGTTCTTCATTCATTTTTCTAAGGTCTTCAGGCAGGCCCATTTTTTCCAACTCGCTTCTAATCTTCTCTACTTTTTCATTATCGGTTGGGATTGCTACTTCTTTGAAAAGCTCTAATGCATTTTCAACGCTTATCTCAGAAATTTTAGAGAAAATTTCTTCCAAATTCTTGCTTATCTTATCGATTTTACTCTCATTTTTAATTTCTCTTCTACCAACTTCTATTTGTCTTAAAATTTCTTCGTTAATTCCTATAGCACTAGCAAAATCTTTTCTTTTCATTCCGGTGAGACATCTAATTATCAACAAAATCTGACTACCCTCTTTGATTAGTTGCTTAAATTCAGTAAAATTCTTTGTTAGTTCTTTTATTTGATTAGTTAAAGACAAAAATTCCTCTTCGCTTAATCTTCTTATGTCTCTTGCTTTTGTAATCAAATTACATTCGTTTAATTTATCTCTATCTTCCATTATTACCACCTTAATTTATATTTACTAACGTAGAACTGTAGGTACTATATAAAAATACCTTCGGGGGAGAGTACTTGGGACTGTATGAAATTTATCTTTAGCTTATGAAGAAAGTTGAAATCAAATTAGAATAATCTTATAGCAAAACTTATATATGAACTTCTGTTATTGCTAGAATTCTGTAATTTCACTCTTTTGATTTTAGTTGATAAATATCCATAACTTCACACATGCTAACTTTTGTTTCAAATCTCTTTACTAAAACAAAACCTAAAGCTTCCATTATTGCCTCTAAAAATCCACTTGACCATGCATAAAATGTTTCTTTGATTGGTAGTTTCTCTCCAGTCAGATCTACATATAGCTTAGTTATTCCAGCATTGGAGTCATCATACTTTAAATTGAAGCTAACTATTCTTTCTGAATCAAAGTATACATCTTTCCACTCTTTATTTGCCAATTTTTCCAACAAACTCCTATAGTTGATAATTACATAGCTATTCTCCTTAAGATACTTCTTAACGTTTTTGATTATGTTGACAAAAGTTTTTGGTGAAAGACCGAAAAGAGTATTTCCGAAAATAATTGCACTATCAAATTTTCCTTCTAGTTTTACATTTGCCGCATCGCTTAACAAAAACTGAGATTTAAATTTATATTTCTTTTTTGTTTTTAGCGCCAATTCTATCATTTTTTTGTTTATATCAACTCCGACTACTTCATAACCTTTTTGCTCTAACCAAAATGAAAATAATCCAGCGCCACACGCTATGTCAAGAATTCTTCTTCCTAGAAAATTTTTAAATTCTGCAAAGTATTTTTCCATTTCTTCAATTCTCTTTTTGCCTTCTTCAGAATCGAACGTATATCTTTCATAAGTTTCTACGTCTTGCCAATAGTCTAACCTTTCTTTTCCCATAAGGTTATTTAATTGCTACAGTAATAAAAACTGATTTTCCAAGAATTATAGTTTTTCTCCTTTTTGCTTATACCTACTAATTGCAACCAAGAATGTAAATATTTCAACTCTCCCTAAAATCATTAAGACTATTAAGATTGATTTCAATGTTATGTTTAAATTCAAGTTTAAAGACAGGCCAACAGTCGAATACGCAGAAATACATTGAAAGAGAGAATCTATGAAAGAATTTCCGTAAAATGTGAAAATTAATGCTGAAATAAAAACTATCACGACTGATAAAGAAATTGTAAGTGAAGAGATTAACGCTTCTCTAACGTCTTCTTCGCTCTCAATTCCAAGTTTTTTTCTTACAGCAATTCCTATCGATTTGAACAACATTATTAGTCTATAAACTTTTATTCCACCACTTGTCGAAAACGTACAGCCACCTATAAACATCAAAGCAATCAAAATCAATTTTAAAGTCTCAGGAAGATTTTTCATAGATTCAAAACCAAATCCTGTTGTAGATGCGGCGCTAACTGTATTGAATAAAGAATGAGTTATGTCATTATAGTGAAGATAGTAAGAAACAACAGTACCAATCGCAATCAATAACAAAAATGTAAAGATTTCCAAGGATTTCAGTTTGTACCATTTTCTAAAGAAGATTGCATGGTGAATCTCAAAACTTGTCGCTCCTAGAATCATAATTGTAACTAAAGTCAAAAGAATTTGCTGATTAGCTTCTACGCTTGGCATAAATCCACCAGTTGATAAACCGGAAAAAACTAAAGAAATGTTTGTTACAAAATCTTGTATGCCAAGAAAATAGAGAATTGAAAAGAACAAAACAGTGTAGAATGAGTAAATAAAGAGAACTTCTATAATAGAAGTTTTGATTTTTGTCAGAAACTTTTTTATTCCGATAGCTTCAGCTATACCATTTGCTATGTTTTCTTCATATAAAAACGCAAGTATTAAATAAACTATTCCAATTCCTCCAATCCACTGAGTAAGGCTTCTGTAAAGCACTAGCGATTTAGGAAGATTTTTTGAATCAAGAAATGTTAATCCAGTAGTTGTGAAGCCAGAGACGCTTTCAAAGTAAGTATTTACAAAATCCTCTAAGATGTTTTGAGAGTTGAATATTTTCAGGTAAAAGTAAGGTATGCTTCCAACTAAACTTATCAAAATAAAAGTCAGTAAAACTAACAAGCATGATGTTTTATAATCTAATTCTTTTCTTTCTGATAATGCATTCATCATAAAGCCTATTGAAAAGAACGATAGAGAAGTAATCATAAAAGCTACCATTGCTTCAGCTTCGCTATAATAATATGCTATTATAATTGGAAGAATCATAAGCAAACCAGCAATTTGAAATATGAAGCCCAAGTTTGCAATCAAAGCTTTCATTAACTAATTATTTTACTATTGTATAAAATTTTCTTTTATGGACCAAGGCGGGTACTTAAATAAAATTTTTAGAACGATTGAAAAGTACAGGCTTGTTGAGAAAGGCGATAAGATTTTTGTAGCCTTGAGTGGAGGAAAAGACAGTGCAGCGGTTTTGTTTGCGTTAAAAAAATTTAATGAGGAGAGAGATCCAGATTTTGAAATAGTAGGATTTCACATAAACCTTGGGACCATTGGTTCAGAAAAAATTCAAGAGATTGTTGAAAAACAATGCGAATTAGCTGGAGTAAAACTTGTTGTCTTCGAGTTGAAGAAAGAAGGTATCGATCTTGGCGAAATAGCAAAAAAGAATAGGAGACCCATTTGCGGTGTTTGCGGTGTTATAAAAAGATATCTGATGAATAAAATTCCCAGAGAACTCGGGGCGACTAAGATAGCAACTGGACATCATGGAGATGACATTCTTGTGTTTTTCATCAAAAATATTCTTGGAATGAACTATTCTTGGATAGGTAAGTTTAGGCCCAAAGCGGAAAGCGATAATCCAAAATTGTTAACAAAAATAAGACCACTTTTCTTTGTTGGTAGAAAAGAAAATGAGGAATTTGTGAAAAATCTTGGAGTACCATACGTTCAAGAAAGTCTTTGCATATACTTTAAGGAAAAGATAAAGTTGTATGAAAAAACAAACAAGTGGTATGATATTATAGATAGATTGGAGTCGGAAGCTCCGGGCTTTAAGGAAAGACTTTTGAACTCTGTAATAAAAATGAGTACCTATTTCGAAAGCGAAGATCAGCTAAAGTTTTGTAAAATATGTGGAGAGCCAACTAATACCGAAATTTGTGCTTTTTGTAGACTTACTGGAAAAACAAAAAATTCAAAACTTTAGCATTCTTCTGAATCTTAAGTATCTTATAATCCCTTCAGCTGTATAACCTTGTTTTAGCTTTATGGAAATAGGCAAATTTGGTAGTTCGATATCTTCTTTTCCTATGGGAGATGAGAGCTCTAGAAATTCGTTTACTTCTTTCAAACAAGAGTAAACTAAAGAAGGAGATATTTTTAGTTCTCTCGAGATTTCTCTTAGGTAAGTTCCAGGGTTTTCTTCTATAAACTTTAGTACTTTAAACAAGGCCTCTGATCTATTTGTTTTTTCATATCTAGTTCTTCGTTTTCTTTTATTTCTAGTTGGTAAAATTGATATTTTAGTTTTAGATAGTTCATTGAGTTTCTCAGGAGGTATTTCTTCTTTTAAAGAAATTAGCTTTGGTAATTTTGGCAAACTCATTCCACTTCCAAATTCTTTTATTTCTAGGTAATCTTTTATCTTTATCAAATTTCTTCTAACTATCTCTGGGTGAATTTTCAAGTCTTCTGAGATCTTCTTTATGTAAGTATTAGGATTTTCCTTGAGATAATTTACTATCTTGAATAGAGTTGATGGGGCTAACTCCTCGAGATTTTTCTTGTTTACGAATACTGGTTGTGAGTATCCTTCTATTATTTTCTTCATTCTTTCCTCGTCAATTCTTTTTGCAACGTATGGTGAAATAACTATAATCCTCTTTTCGTAGGTTTTGATTTTTGGTCCAACATTGCTAATTCTTATCAATAACTCTCCATTAGAATCTTTTGCATAAATTCGATTTTTCTCTATTTTAGTTATTGTTATTCCCAAATTCCAAAGAATCTTTGCTATGTTTTCGATTCCTTCCATTCACAAATTTGTGTTTTTGCATTTAAAAATTATTGTTTGTGAAACGTGTTTTTTACAATTCTATAGATCGTGAGTGAGACTAAAAGGTAAAATCATGCTCTTCAAAACTTTATATTTTTTCTTATTTTCTTCTGTTTTTCGATATTTTTTCTTTTTCATTTTATCTCTTATTGAATCGAAATTTTTGAGGGTGTGAATTTATGGCATATCTGAAAGGTCTTTATTTTCCTTATTTTCCTCTTTTTGTTCTTTTATTTCTAGTCTACTGCTTTGATCTAGCGATTCTGATCGATTCAAATCGCTGTGAATCGATTTAATTCTTACCCATCCCCTACCATCTTTTTCGAATCGCTCGATTTCATCACATACTTTTACCATTCTGGATAGTATACCTCTTAGGCCATCTGTTGTTATTCCAAGTTTTTCAGCAAGCTCTTGATAACTAATTTCTCTTCTTTCTTTGAGAATATCGAGAATTTGTTGCATTTTGGGAGTTAGGGTAGCAGATTTCAATGACGCTACTGTAGATAAAATTTCAGTTTTTATTGGTTCTGGGAGTGAGGGTGCCATAGTTTTTAGTTTGTTTATTGCTTCTAATAATACTTCAAATCTTTTTTCCTCGCTTCTTTCATGATCCATTAGGATTTCTCTTATGTTGTGTATTGCTTGTTGTACTTGCTCTATTTTTGGAAGAATGTTCATTGTTATCCATTCTTTGGATGGCATTGAAATTTCTATTCTTTCTATTCCATCTTCTATACTTATTAGTGAGCGTGAGATATAGCCAGCTGCCATGCCAACCTTAAGAGATTCTTTATCGATCGAAATTGTTGGTTTTTCCTCTTTATCGCTAGAGATAATTGTCGATTTTAGTGATTCAATCGATTGATTCATCGATTCAGCTCGATTCAAATCGCTATGAATCGATTGATTCATCGATTCAAATCGCTGTGAATCGCTGAATCGTTCAGGTTGTTTCTCTCCAAATAATATTTTCTTTATAAAAGATATCACGCCCATCTATGTAATTGGTTTTTGTATTTAAATTTGTGTTTTGAATTCTCACTTTCATATGTTTGAATTTATCTATTGTTAGTATCACACTTTCTAAATTTGCATTTTATTCATGAGGTTAATTACTTTTTGTACTTTCGTTACTCTGTTATCTCGTATTTTATGTTTAATAATTCTCACATTCCTTTGTAGCTTTTTGTTTAATTTCAATAATTTTTGATGCAAGTTTTTACCTATAGTTTGTATCAACTTTAATTCTCTCTTCTTGAATTTTTCTGATGCTTCCTCACATAGAGTTTATTTCTAACTCATCTCACACTGTTTAGAACTTCACTTTCTTGGATTTTATCTTTAGTTTATTTTATCTTTAGTTCACATCCACACCATACTATATTTTATAATATTGTGTTTTAAAACTATATTTTATATTATGTATTTTTCAATTGATTCTTTTTAAATATTTCGCACCAACATATATTTTATAGTATGTAAATGTATTTATATTTTTGATACTAAAGTATCAAATGTATTTGATTATTTTCCAACTTGGAGGTGATTCTTCAACTTTAAAACTAAAGATAAACAGAAAGTTGAAGAAAACTGGCGCAAGGGTGATCCAGAAGTCTGTTTGGACTCATGAGAACGCTCAAAAATTAATAGAAGTAGCCTCTCTTATAAAGGCTAGAGGAGGAAAGGCAATGGTTTTGGAGGCTAATGTGATTTACGAATGATTTATTCACACTGAAATATATTCTGTAGAATATAAGAATATAAAAACTGAACTGCTAAACAAAAGAGTTTAATTAGAGATAATTGCTCTTATCTCTAGTCGCGACTCGTACCATTCACATGAGTTTCAATCTTAAATTCGGAAATGCTAATAAAAATAGGGTGTGATTTATGGAAAGGACAATTTTTTCAGCTTATTGTGTTGCAGACGAGATTGACATTAAGAGATATTATTCAGATAAATTTGAAAAAGTTTGGAGAAAAAGTTGGGAAGAACCATTGATAGTAGACTTTGGAGAGGGAAGGGCGTATATTTTTGCTTTTGGAGCGATAGTTCTAGAAAATGTTGGTGATGAAGCAAAAGGAGAAGTGCTAAAGGATTTTAGAAAGTATCTGATAGGTGAGAAAGACAAACAAGAGACATCTAGATTGAATATAACTCTCGTTGATTCTTGGAAAGAAGTAGAAGGAATACCGCCAAATTTTAAAGGACACATCTTTGTTAAAGATGAAGATATATTTGTCCAGAAGAAAAGTTTCGATGAAGAATTAAAGAAAGTCATTTCATTGGTAGTCGCTCAAGACGCTTCTTTAGCTGCTATAGAGGAAGAAGTCGAGAAGTTAATTGATTCTGCTAACGAAATAATTTCCTACATAAAAAGACCTGCTATTTTCACGAGAGCAAGCAGAATTTTGGATTTCATAATAAACACGACAAAAATTAAGTCTGCAATAATTTCTGATCTAATGTTAATAGAAAGACCAGAAATAGCATCTACTAATCAAAAAGTTCTGAAGACATATTACTCTCTAAGAGATTTCTTTGAATTTAGATACAGATTGGATGTTTTAAATACGAAATTAAATTACCTAAGTAGTTTGATAGAGTTTGCTACAAGAATTACATATGAAAAAAGGACAGAACTTCTAGAATTCATAATCGTTTTGTTGTTCGCTGTAGATATTATACTTTATCTTTTTGGTGCTCGATAGTTGTTCTGAGGCGAAAGTTAATCTTTAACTCTTTAGTGTAAATTGAAGTAAAAACAATTCTCTCCAGAGAAAAATTTTGAGAAAAGTTAGAAATCTATTAGAGTATAATAAGCAGAAAAAGTTCGTTAAGGATGTAAAAATCCGTGTGTAACTTAGTAAAATATTAAAGTAAAGTTTCAAGTATTTGCGTCGATGTATATTTTTTCCTATCAAAAAGTATTTAAAAATATAGAGACAACTTAACAAACTATGGTCTTCGAATATACCGATTTTGAGAAAATTGAGAAAGAATATATTGGTGATGGAGATTGGGAAATAAAGGAGAATGCTAATGAATCTAGAAGCTATGGTAACTTTTTAAGCTACTTGCTTGATAAAACATTAAAGCAACCCTCTATTCTTGAAAAAATTTTTCCAGCGGAAGGAGTTAAAAAACATGTAGAAGGGGAAATACATATTCATAAGCTTCCTCAGTCTTTGCACATTCCTTACTGTGTCGGATGGTCTTATACGAGATTGCTTCAAATTGGTTTAAGAACACCGACTCTAATTTCTTCTCCGCCAAAACATTTTGATGCCGCAGTAAACCAGCTTGTTAATTTTATTTTCCTTGCGGCTCAGGAATTTTCAGGTGCAATGGCAGTTTCTGCATTCGATTTATTAACCGCACCTTTTGTCAAAAATGATAATCTTACTGACAAACAGATTAAACAATGTTTACAAAGCATGCTTTTTGAGCTTAATTATCCTTCAAGAATGGGCTTTCAAAGCCCATTTTCAAACATAACAATTTGCTTAGATACATCAAAAGCCTTTAGCGAATTGGATGCAATAGTTGGAGGAAAAAAGGTAGGAAGAGTTTCAGATTATTTGGACGAAGCTATCAGAGTTGTTAAACAAATGATTTTATTATACAATGAAGGAGATTCGAGACATTCTCCATTTACATTTCCAATACCAACTTTAATGATAACAAAGAATTTTGATTGGAACGATAGAAGGTGGGATGGTTTGACTTCTTTAATATTTGAAAATCTGGCAAAAAGAGGAACTTTTTACTTGTTAAATGGCTATGTTACGGATGTAGATGCGCTATATGCTATGTGTTGTAGATTAACTATTGATGTCAGCAAACTTCAGATAAATAATCATTTTGTTGCCTCTTTACCAGAGCAAAAAGTTTTACCCCAAACTCATGGAACTTGGGTCATCCCTGATGCAACTGGCTCAATCGGTGTTATAACAATAAATTTACCAAGACTTGCGTTTTTGAGTAAAGGAGAGGAAGGTAAGTTCGAGGAAATGCTTGAAAAGGATTTGAAAATTGCGAGAGAGGTTTTAATGAAGATGAGAGAAAGGTATGAGAGAAGCTTAAAAGCAGGTTTAATGCCAATAACCAAAGTATATTTGGGAGGTTTTTCCAATCATTACAACACTTTCGGTTTGGTTGGATTGCCTGAAGCTGCTTCAAACTTTTTGAGAAATTTTGATTTGTGGAAAAATCTGAATGAGAAAGAAGTTTTAGAAGCTGTTTCTTGGATGAAAAAAGTAATTAGCTTCGTTAGAGAAAAAACAGAAGAGTTCTACAGAAAAGATGGAATCCTTTATAATGTAGAAGAAGTTCCTGCTGAGAGCACTGCTTATAAAATGGCAAGCTCAGATTTAAGAAGGTTCAAAGATGCTTTTGAAAAGAGAGAATTTTTCATTCCAATGGAGAATGGAGTTCCATATTACTCAAACTGTATAATTCCATACTATGCTAAATTTTCTATTGCTGAAAGAGCAAAGCTGGAAGGAGAGGTTCAAAAAGAGTTTACAGGTGGGGTAATGATGCATTTGTTTTTACATGAATCGGTTGATCCAAATGCACTAAAAAAATTGGTTAAGAAAATCGTTGAAAATACAAAAGTTGTTTATTTCAGTATTACACCAACAATAAGTACTTGTAGGCATTGTGGATGGAATGAAGTCGGAATTTTTGAGAAATGTCCAAATTGCGGAAAAAATACTGAAATATGGAGCAGAATTGTTGGTTATTATAGACCAATAAGCAGTTGGAATGTTGGAAAAGTCGCTGAATTTAAGCAAAGAGTTCAATATTCTCAAAGAGAAATTATAGAATGAAGATTAAAATTGCAAGCATTGTAGAAAATAGCTTGGTTGATGTTATAGGAGAGCCTTCTTTCGTTATTTGGTTTTCAGGTTGCAATTTTAGATGTCCTTGGTGCTTTGCTCTTCCTTTAGTCGAAGGAGAGGGAAAATTTGTTGAAGTCGATGAAATAATTGAAAAAATTAAGAAAAACTCTTTTGCTATTGAATACGTTCAAGCTACTGGTGGAGAACCAACTTTACAAATTGATGGTTTAGAAGAATTATTTTCTAAAGTTAAAAAAATTGGTTTAAAATGCAGCTTAGATACAAATTCTAGCAATCCTGAAGCTGTTGAAAAGCTTGTAAGAAAAGATTTAATCGATCATTATGCAACTGACATTAAAACAAGACTTAAAGAGAAAGATTACTGGAAATTAATTGGAGTTAAGATTGAAGGAATAACAGAAAGAATAAAGGAGAGTTTAAAGATTGTTAGAAAAGTTAGATTTGTAGAGATTAGGACGACTTTTGTTCCATCTTTACTAAAAATTGAAGATATTGAAGAAGCATGGAAAGAAGCTCAGGAAATTGTTGAAAATGCAATCTTTGTACTTCAGCAATTTTATCCATCTAATGATTTAGTTGATAGAAAGTTTTTAAGCGAGAAAATAGTAGCTCATAGGCAGCTTGTTACGATTGCGGCAAAAATTAAAGAAAAAATTGGATTGAAAAATGTTTACGTTAGGAGCAAGGCCGGAATAGAAAAGGTTTGAAGCATCAAATGAGCTCATCAAAAAGCGACGGATATTTGACTCCTTTTTGCATACTATTTTTTATAATTTCTTTGACCTCCAAATAAATTCCATTCAAAACTTCTTCAAAGTTCTTCTTTCCAGTTTCTATTTTATCCATTTCTTCTTCTAGTCTTTTTGTTGTTTCTTCATTCAAGTATCTACTGAAATTTTGTTGAGAGAATTGATAGACTTTTGTTCCTAGAGAAGTTGCAATTAGCATGGATTTCTTTATTTCCTTTACATAATTTCTTCTTTTTAAGATCTCCAAGATTTTTGCATAGGTTGAAGGTCTTCCAATTCCTTTTTCTTTCATCATTGAAACTATTTCTGAGTAACTGTAAGGATAGAATTTTGGAACAATCTTTTTGTTAATTTCTAAAAATCTAACTTTCCCTTCTTTCAACCCAGAAATGTTCTTTTCTTGTATTCTGAGAATTTTCGTAAAACCTTCATCTATAATTCTATTAATGAACTCAAACTCTTTTTCTTCGTTTGCAGCAACAAGTTTAAACTTTACCTTCTCAACTTTTGTTGCTTTCATTTGACTCGCTATAAATCTCCTGAATATTATATCATAGGCTCTGAAATCTTTTTCCGTTAAAGGAGAAGGAAATCTAAGCATTTTCAATCCAATTAAATTCTTCAATTTTTGAAGGTCTATTGCTCTAGTTGGTCTTATACATTCGTGGGCGCCTTCAGCTTCCCACTTTCTTCCTTTGAAAAATTCTTCTCCGAAGGTAGATGAAATGTATTCTTTCGCAATATTTATTCCAACAGCGCTAACTGTTGTACTGCTTGTTCTATGATAAGTTATTAAACCATTTTCAAAAAGTTTTTGAGCTATTTGCATCGCTTCATTAGCATCAATTTTAAGAGCAGAGGTCAACGAAGAAATCAAAGTATCTGTTGTAAATGGTGGATAAGGATTTAATTCTTCTTCATAAATTTTGAGATCTCTTATTTCAACAAAACCATTTTCAACAATTTTTTTGTAAGTGCCAATATTTGCCCTAAAGCTTAGCTCTAAACCATTCTCCAGTTTCAAACTTATTTGCTCTTCTTTTTCTTTTAACTTTCTTGTTCTATCAACAATCCATCCTAAAACTGGAGTTTGTACTCTTCCTGCTGATAATCTATTGTTTTTGAAAACTTTCCATAAAACTGGAGAAATTCCAAAGCCAATCCATCTATCTTCAACTCTTCTAACAATTTGTGCTTTAACCAAATTCAAATCAAAATCTTCCAAATTCTCTAGAACTTTTTGTATTTCCTTTTTTGTAACCTCATGAAATCTAGCTCTTTTTATGCTTTTGTTTAATGGTTTTAGGAGCAAACACAAATCAAAAGCTATTTTTTCCCCCTCACTATCAGGATCTGTTCCAATAACAACTTCATCAACTAAACTTGCTAACTTCCTCAAAGCTTCTATTCTTGGTTTTGCATCAACAAATTTTTTACTACCGCAAACACAAACTTCCTCTTCTTCCTCAACTTCTCTACCACAAGCCACACATCTTTTTATTGGTTTAAAGTATGGAACAAAAGTTTCTTTTACTTCAACACCAAATAAACCTTCTTTCAAGCTCAAGTCTGTTATATGTCCTTTGCTAGCTGCTATCATTAATAAAGAATTTGCTCCAAAGACTTCATTAACTTCTAAATCTTGATATTTTTTCTTAGAAGGTTTTCCGAAGAATCTTGCTATTGTTTTAACTTTTGTTGGAGATTCTACTATGAACAATCTAGTTTTCAAAGCAATCTTTGTTTCCTCAGCTTTTAGCTTTCCTTCCATTGCAAGCAAGACTTTTCTCCTATCTTCATCAATTTCTTCTATAACTTTTTTAGTGTCAATTTCTCCAATACTTTTCCATTCAATGTCTTCAAAATATGTTAGTTCTTTTTTCAAAGAGTTGAAAGCTTTTTCTTCATCGACTATAACAATGCTTAGACCCCTTGTTACCCCTCCAACATACAATCTGCTTGTTCTTCCGCTTGCTTGAATATAAGCAACAGCATCTGGAATTAAGAAAGTATATTCTCCTTCTTTATCGCTAAAACTTATTGTTGGCGATTCTCTTATCGCTTTTAAAACATTTTCATCCTTCAAAATTTTTCTGAAAAATTCCATTCCATTTAACGCAACTTTCCTCACGAATTCTAGAAATCCTTCCAACATTCTATTTTCGATTAAAGCCCTTCTAACTTCTTCTAAGTCTTCTGTTCTCAAAGTTTTAATTTTTATCAAATTTGCAACAAGATGTTCATAATCTTTTCTATATTCTTCCTTTATAGCCTGCTGTATGTTGTTCAAGAGCATTAACCATTTTGTCGGATGAAACTCCTCTATTCTAATTCTGACAACAAATTTTGGCACACCAGCAAAAATAGCATATCTAATTCTGGCTGGCAAATCTATTCCTCTAACGAGCGGACTTCTTGTGGTTACCATTCCTATTAAAGCATCTAAATTACCAGTTTTGAAATCTTCAAAAGCTTTTTTATCTGGTTTTAGAAATGCTTTTACCTTTATACCGTTTTCAATTAAAAATTTCTCCAGATCCTCTGCAAATTCACTACCCTTATCCATTGGTACAAAAATTAGACAACCATCACCAAACTTTTTTACGAGATTGAGAACTTCTTCTTTAACGTTTTTGCTTACCGTGAAACAATCGATGATATTCCTACCAAACTCTGGCTTTAAACCAATAGAAAACCCGAATATTGAATTTAAAATTGCAACGCTTTTTGTTCTTTTCGCTTTTTGAGTAGCACCACTAACAATAAGTTGAGATTCAATTTTTAACTCTTCCCTTAACTTTGAAATTTCCGAAATCGCTTGTTTAAATTCAATCTTTTTTTCAAAAACCTCTTCAACTAAGCTTTTAATCTTTTCAGGAAGTTTGATCATTTTTAAAACATATCTTATGGCTTTACTCCTTCTCAAAAAACTATCCACATCATCAACAAAAACAACATCAATTTCTTGTTTATTTATTTCCTCTCTTTTCATTACGCTTAGGTGAGTTGTAATTATTATATCTGCTATATTCATTTTTCCGAGTTCTTCTTTCTTCTCTTTATTTGAAAGCATCGAATGATAGCTTGCAATAACAACGTTAATTTTCAATTCTTCAGCAAATTTTTTCATTCTTTCTGAAACCTCACTTACTAATAAGCTTGTTGGTAAAATTACCAAGCATCTCTTTCTAAGAAACCTAGCTGCATAAAGACATAAAATTATTTGGATAGTTGTTTTGCCAGAGCCAGTAGGGGCAATTAAGGCAAAACTTTCATTTTCCAAAAACCTTCTAACCCAAAATCTCTGCAAAGCCCACATTTTTGCCTTTATCACTTTTTCAAAGAATCCATCTATTTCTTCAACTCTTTTGTTTCTTTTTTCAATTTCAAACAAAGGACCAAACTTAATTTTATCATTTTCATTTGGCAAGCAAACTTCGCAGGGTAAGCCCTTAGCTAACCTTTCAGATGTAATATTGTTTCCACAGTTTGGACAAAGATTTTTGTATATTAGGTTTAATTCCATTTAAAGAATTTTGAAATTCGATATAAATTCCTACTTTTCAAGAACCCATTTTAACACTCTAATTGCTGTATTATACTCATCTATATTTTTTATTTTGAAGTCTTCATCATACGGATACCAATGAAATTTTAGCTTTTCCAATTCTTCTAGCTTTTTCTTTATTTCACTTTCACTTTTCATAACAGAACCTACCTTTTTGATAAATAAAATTTTAATCAATAATAGGTTTACTCAGAATTTAAAATTAACATCGAGGAGCCTTATAGAATTAGATATAGAATAAAGCTCTAATCAAACCTTTTTCTTCTGCCAGCTTCCAAAGATCTCTTAATGCTTCCTTAACGACTTGCTTTTCTGTTTTTAGATGCTCGCAAAAAGCTAGAACGAACTTCCATTCATATCCTCTTTTTTCAACTTCTTCCTGCAAATAAATGTCTTCTAATCTCTTCCTCTTTGGTAATTTTATTCCTGATACAGCTTCTTTCCTTACCAAAGTGTTTGAAGTGAAGCCTCTTTGCTTTAACCTAAATTTAACTTTTATAAAAAGCAATAGCTTTCTCAAAAAGCTTATCGGTCCTTTTGGTAAGCCAAATCCTTGAACAGCCCCAGCGTTCTCATTCTTATTTGCGATTAACGCATAAAACCATTTTTTGTTCACAACAATATCAGCATCTATAAAGAAAAACCATTTAGTTTTAACTCTTTTTATAAGCATCTCTCTAACTTCACCTAAACTTCTATTTGTTTGAAAAATTTCACATCCATACCTTTTGGCTATTTCTATAGTGTTGTCTGTGCTATAACCATCTGCAATTATTATTTTGTTAACCGGAATAACTTTTTTTATTGCTTTTAAACAAGCTTCTAAAGTTTTACCTGAGTTTAGAGTTGGAATACAAACGTCAAATTTTTCCATATGTTAATTAGCTGTATAGTTTTATATCTCCCTTTTTATGAACCTGCAGCTTAGTTTAAGTAGAAACCGAGTTTTTAAGAATATGATTTTATTCTATAAATTTCTCCAAAAAAGTTTTTAAGTTGCGAATAGTTTTCTTTAAGATAGGCGTTCTTTCCTCGAAAAATTCTAAAACCTTTACATCCTCCTTCTTGTAAAACTTTAACAAAGCTAATGCAAAAAGATAAATAGCTACAGCAAAAAGTAGCAAGATTAAATCAATTAAAGTACCAAAAGTGATTTTTGTTGTTAAATAGAGGAAAGCAAAGGATATCAGAGAAGAGATTAAAATTTTCATGAAATCTTTTTTTGGTATTTCAACATTCAAGAATTTTTTGATGTAAAAGTAGCTAACGATTGAAAGAACCAAAATTGATATGAAATAAGAAATTGCCATACCTGAAGCTGAATATAGTTTTGTCAATGGATAGACAAGAACGAGAAAAGTAGCAACGGTTAACAAAACAATGTTTCTATTTAGCTTAGCTTTCCCAATTGCGTATAAATTTGAAAGAAAAACATTTCCAAGACCGTAAATAACGGAAGCAATTGCTAGAATTGGAAATAGATTACTCGCTTCTAAATACTTTTCGCTTGAAAAGATTACTATAACTTGTTTCGAGAAGATAATCAAAAACAAAGCTATTGGTAGTGAGAAGAAAAGTGAATACCTTACTACTAGCTCTATCAATCTTTCTTGATGTTTTTTTGTTTGATGATTTGCTGAAAGAAAAGAAATTATTGGTAGTAAGGCTGAGTTTAATGTGTTTGGCAGCGCAACTATGGGAATTGTTATTATTAAAGCCACAGTAAATATTCCTGTTGCTTTGGGGTTTTGGATTATTGAAAGTAAGGCGTATTGACCGCTAGAAAAAATATTCCAGGCCAATGTTGAAATGAAAGCAGGCAAGGCATATTCTAGTAGAATTTTCCTTTTATCTATTTTTATCTTTCCTCTACTTGGTCTTACTTTTAAGATTCTTGCTGCAAAAATTAAAAAGTAGCATATAATGAAACCAATTAATGGGCCAAGGTATCTGAAGCCTAGAAAGATTAGTAGCGTTGCTACTAAAACTCTGCTTAAGTTTCCGAGAAGATCCGAGAAAAAGTAAAATTTCATGTTTTGGAAAGCGTAAATTATGGTTCCAGAGATTGAAGAAAGGGTTAAAAAAAGCATTGTTAATGGAATCATTAGCACGGCATTTAACGGAATTTTTAACATGGAGGAAAAGAAAGAGCTTAAGGAAACAAGCAAGATTGATAAAATTATGTTTATTAGAAGGGGAAGTTGAAAAGAGAACCTTATTAATGATTTTATTTTTTCTCTCTCCCTTTCACATTGATATTCCGGCAAAAGCTTCCAGATTGCTGCATTTAAACCAAATAAAGAGAGAGTGGAAAGAAAAGTTGCAAAATTTATGCTCGTTGAAACAATTCCATATTCTTCAGGTAACAGTGTTTTACCAGCTACGATCCAATAAAAAAAGCCTAGTATTGTTACTAAAAGCCAATCTAAAAATAAATATAACGAGTTTGAAACAAGTTTTTCCTCCAACGACATTATCTTTAATTTTTTCTCAGGATTAAAAACTGTTAATTGAAAAATTGCAATTAATAACTCGAGTTCGCTAGTTTTCTAAAGAATGCTCAAAAACGGAATTAAAGAAAAGACAGCTTGAATTATCATCATCACAAAAACAATTTGCTTTTCATTTAAGTTCCAAAGGTTTGTTATTAGGTGAATCCAAGAGTAAATTTGCTTACCATATTTTGGTTTAATTGTTCCATTTTTCTGCAAAATTCCTAAATCTGAGGCAAACCTTCCAAGCTTAAGTCTTGAATAAAACTTTAGAATTCCTTGAATGATAAATGGCATCATTGTTATCACTGCAGCTTTTTCCATATTCCCAACTATTGCGCCAGCAGCAACTACTGCTCCCAAAGTATAAGTCAAACTATCGCCTGAAAGAATTTTAGCTGGATAAAAATTGTATTTTGCTAATCCTAGCAAAGCACCAAAAGTTGTTAAGAAAATTACTGAAGCTATTATACTTCCATGCAAATAAGCATAGATTCCAAGAGAAAAAGTGTAAATTAAGCCCATTCCTGCTTCCAAAAAGTTGTATCCGCCGAGAAGGTTCACCATGTTTGCCGCACCAACTACTCCAATTGGAACTATTAGCAACGGATACAAAATTCCAAAATCTACAGTTCCTATGAATGGTAAATTCATTGTAGTATCTCCTGCCATTATTGCCATCAGCGGAAAAGCAGCTGGTAAAGTAAGCAATGGTTTTTGCCATGTTTTTAGTCCTTGCTTTCCTTCTATATGACCAGCAACTTTAACTTGTCTAGAATTTAAATCGTCAAGGAAACCAGAGAACATTATTATAAGAATGCTTGTTATCGATGCAAAAAGATATACAAGTTGAGAGGATTCCTGATGAATAAAAACATTTAAGAAAATATAAACCAACAAACCTGCCATCATTCCGGAGACAACCGGCACTCCAGCAGAATTTGGAATCAATGGTTTATTTTTCTTATGAACGTCTGTTGTTGTGAGTCCAATGAATCTGAAGTATCTAATGGCAGATGGTGTGAGGAGAAAGGTTGCAAGAGCGGAAATGATTACACATGCAAATATTTCTATCATAGATTATCTATCTCAGATGTTTTTAAATGCGGAGTGTTTTATTGTGATAGTTTCTTCTAAATGCTTACAAAAGTCAAAGCTTCGCTGAAGATCTTAGAAGTATCTTAGTATCTTATAACTAGCTTATGGCAAAGTTTATATGTAAGTGTAATACGTATTACATTTGCATAATAAATTTTACTGTAGAGGCTGTTAGGTAAAACTATTCAATATTCACAGTAGCAAGAGAAATACGCTAGTTGGAATGATTAAAACATTTTCGCTAAAGTCAAAATTGTTTCTTGATAGTAATATTTTGTTTTTTAATTCAACATTTGGAAAATCTCGAAAATCAACTTTTTCCTGCCATTTTACTTCTATTCCAAAATTCTTGAAAACAATATCAACCTCTTTTTTGTTGTGATAAAAACCAATATGCTCTATTTTTCTACTTAACTCTTCTACTACTACTCCTTCTACAAGCTTACTTAAATCATCAACTTTACTTTTACCAAAAACTTTCCTATTTATAACATGGAATAAAAATGGATCAACGAAATACACTTTTCTCATTTTTCTATAAACTATTCTCTCTTTGTAAGGATCAAAAGTGTAAAAATTTCTAATTACGAATAGATTTTCAAGAATTTCCAAATATTCTCTTGCCGTAACATGAGAACCTATTTCCATTTCTTTTGCAATAGAAGACAAAGAAAACTTTGATGCATAATTTTTTAAAACTCCAGCCAAGATCGAAGAAGCAATTTTTTCACTTTTCTCAATTTTTGCTATGTCATGAATTAACCATTTCCAATAAATTTCATAAGTCTCCTCTTTTATTCTTCCTTCTTCCATTAGCTCATAAAAAGCTCTTGGAAAACCTCCGCATTCCAAAAACTTGTAGAAAAGTTTATCTATTTCATCCTTAAGCAGAATTAGATTTTTAGCGGCATCAAAAATTTCTTTTGTGCTTTCAAACTTTACAGAAAAATTTAGTTTGCTTTTTAATTCATCGCTTCCAAAGATCTTGCAAAACTCTTTGAACGTTAAAGGAAGAAATTTTTTTATTTCAATGTCCCTTCCAGGAAAACTTTCTTTTCTTAAGTTCAAAGAAGAAGAGCCAGTTATGTAGATTACCTTATCTTTTGATAGATTTGAATCTAAAATATACTTTATTGCCCTTTCCCAATTTTCTACAAACCCAACTTCATCAAGGAAAACATACTTTTCTCCTTCTACTAGAAAATCGAGCTTTCTTATAACATCAACTATATCTTCAAAATTTTTGAGAATCTCGCAACTAAAATAAAAAACTCTTTTTTCTTCAACTTTTTTGTTCATCAGCAAATCATAAATAAGAAGTTTTAGGTAAGTTGTTTTACCAGTTTGTCTAGGTCCAACTATTAGCTTGTTTTTGCTTTCTTCGAAAGAGTATAGAAGCTTGTGTTTTTTCTCTAATGCATTTTTCACTTTTTCGTCTTCGAGAATTTTATCTCTAGAAATCCACCAAGGGTTTTGCTCTTTTAAAACCTCAACTTCTACCATTTTTGATATTTGAATATCAATTTTTAAGCATTTTTTGACATTTCACTGTCAATTTTTACTACTTTTAACTTTCTTTTTTGATATTTCTTTCTTCCAGTACTTTAATGTTCTGAGCAAAAGTAGGCTACCAACTCCTAGAGTTATTGAGAGAAGTATAACAAGTATCAGAATGTAATTTGAAAGAGTAAGACCAAACAAGCCTGTTTGAGGACTTTTACTTTTGGAAGATTCCTTTGTTTTGTTGATGCTTTTTTCACTCTTTGTTTCATTTTTGCTTGTAACATTTTTGCTAGTCTCATTTTCCGTTAGTGTTGCGTTTTGTTTAGAAGAAGGGTTTAAACTTGCATTCAATGTATTGTTTAAAGAAGGTAAAGCAGCAAATCCTGTTATAGCTTCATTTTTTGTTGTTTGATTTTCTGATGGTTTATCCTCATTTGGCAAGCAAGGAGTTCCGCCATAAGCATAGCTCTCAACCCAAATTCCATTCTTTAACTCTAAACTTTTTCCATTGTCATCAGCACCCCAGGAACCAGAATAATTAACCGAATCAATTATATGTAATGAAGAATTTTTGATTGCTACGAATTCACCGATATTGCTCAAAGAAAATGATGATTGAAATATACTACAAGAAGCAGATGGATATTCTTCTTTGAATTTTGTCGCATTGTTTGAAATTATGGCAAATTGATTCGGTTTCAGTATAATGCTTCCAAAGATTAGGGTTATTTTATGATTTGTGTTGCTTTCGAAAAACTTCCAGCCAGTTAGATTGACTTCGCAATTTCCAGCATTAAACAATTCTATCCATTCTCTATCTTTATCGCTTCCCTTTGGATTGTACATTATCTCGTTTATTATAACTTTTTGTTCTGTACAAGCTGTAGAATCTGAAGTATTTGAATTGCTATAATTTTCATTCTCATAAACAGTAAATGTTGTTTCCCTTGGACCAACAGTTAATGGATCCCATTTTTCTAATACTACTCTAACCCTGTAAATTCCAGGAGCTTCTGGTTTGAATTCATAAATTTTTTCAAAAGTTGAATTTTCTAAACTTTCGTTAAATGTGAAGTTGAAAGTATAAGTAGAATTTGAGATTTCGATATAGATTGTAGCGTTGTCAAAAACTTTGCTAAAGATTTTCAAGTTTATTGGAACTTTTTCTCCAAGTTTCACATCTTTCGCTTTAACATCAAAATCAAGAATGGAAGAATATTTTAAGCTTATTGTTATGTTTTTTATGATTGTAGCTGAGCTATTTTCTTCATCATAAGTTATAGTTGGAATGATAGCTTCGACTTCTTTTCTATTGTCAATTGTTTTGTTCACCCTAACTTTGTATTTTTTGCTTGTAGTTGATTTTGTTTTGTTTGTTTCTAGAGATGAATTTGAATGAGAAAGTAGTTTAACTTTTGGCAAGCTTATGTTTTCTATTTTCTCTTCATCAAAATTTATTGTGATATTTTCCTCGCTAACTAAAACATTTTCTGGCAAATAATAAACAAACCTTTTTATTGGAGTTATTGGTTCATCTTCTTCAATTAGGTTTTCTCTAGATTCATATTCAAGCGTTCCATTTTTGAAAGTATAATTGAAAGGAATGAAAACTTTTAGCTCACAATTTTCCTTACAATCAAACAAGATTTTCTGATATTCTAACTCAACCTTTCCTTCTTTCGGTAATGATGGATCTCCAAACAAGAAAAATTCTAGTAAAGATTTTTTCTTTATTCCTGGTTTTGTTATGTCAAAAGGATCCCAAGTGAACCAGTCTGAGCGAAAAGAATTTAGTGCATAAACTAAAGACTTACCAATTGTGTTTTCGCTTGAGAAAAATCTTGAGTCAATTTCTCCGCTAAAAGGAGCATAGTTTAAAGCCGAAGCTCCAATAAAACTTGCTGCTCCATTTTCTAAAAATTTATCTTTCATTTTTCCTAATGCCGAAAAATCTGAATTATCCCAAACAATTCTTGCGTTTATCAAAGGAATGTCTTCTGGAATAAAAACTTTACTACCATTGTATTGATAGTTTGTGATTTGTTGAGTCCAGAATTTGTACTCCAGTATATCTCCGCTTTCTTTAAAGTTATTTGGCAAAATCCATAAGCTTCCATTTCCCAAACCTTCATAGTAAATTATCGAAGCCTTTGGCATCTCTTCGATTAAATTTTCTTTCGTTAATTCTGGCCAAGAATTTGGCCAAAGCATTCCAACAATTTTGATAATATCGTTCAATGTTACACTTTCATTCTTTGCTTCCTTTTGTGATAAGTAGTATAAAGCATCTTCATAATTTTCTCCAAAAGAGCTCCAGTCATATTCAAAATAAGTTTGCAGAGCTTCTCCAGCAATTTGAGAGCCTTTTAAGAAAAGCAAAATATTTGCTAAAACTGTTGATAAACTTTCAGAGACATACTTTTCTAAAACTTTCTTCAAGCCTTCATAAGTTAAAATGAACTTTGTGATTTCACTAGTTTTTAATTGGCTTAGAAAAGCTTTGTGGTTTGTTCTTTGCTCTACTAATCTGCTAACATCATATCCTTTCTTTTCTAAAATTTCAGCAACATTTCGTGCGTTTAACATTCCTCCTCCGCCATAGACTAAAATCGAGAAGTAGTCATTGTACAAATATTCGCTTGCAACCAAAGCTTTTTTGCTAGTATCTAAATAGCCTCTTGAGAAAATTAGAGAAGATAAGTTTTCATCTTCTGGCAATCTTCCAACTGCAAAATCTAGATAAGTATCGTCGTTTATGTCAGCATATGGAATGTCTGAAATGAATTTATCCCCATCTTCTTTATCTTCAGCTTGAATTATTCCTAAAAATTTTTGTTTTTCTACAGGATCTTCAACTTCAAAACTTGGTAAACCAATTAAAAGCAAATAATTTCCTCTTAGAATGTTTTGTGAATTGTTAAAAAGAAAGCCAAAGGAATTCAACTTTGAAACTTTTTGCTTTAAAGTTTGTTTTATCTCGCTTGCATTGTTTGAGTTTGTTAAAACTATAAAGCCATTTCTTAAAGATGAAATTATTGAAGAGTAGGCAATTGGCTTGGAGAGTATGATGTAATTAATGTTGATTCCTTTTTCTTTTGCTAGCTTTAGATAAAAATCTTCTATTTCTTCTGTTGAGTTTTGAGAGAAATCTAAAATTGAATTTTCTTTTTCGAAAACTATTGGCAAGTTTAGCAAAGAAGCTATTTGAGAAGCATAAATGTATTTTTCTAGAGAGTCAGCATAAACTCCTCTTTTGTTTTCGAAAAATTGAAGCAAATCTTCTCTTGAAATTTTTATCGTTGGATAATTTTTGATGCTTAAGCAAATGTTTCCCAGAAGAAAGATTTGTTGTGGTTTGAAGAGTTCAATAAAATGATTTATTTGATCTTCGTTATTATCAAAAACTAAAACTGGTTGTTTTAAAGGTGCTAAAGAAACAATATTTTTCCAATCTTTATCAGTAATGAAAAGAGGTTTTTCTAAAACTCTAACTATTGAATAGCAAACAGTTTGATTTTCTACATTAGATGCGTTTGTATAAATTGAAATGCAATGAGAACCAATTGATTGGTTTAATTCTTCGTTGATTATTGCCCCTTCGTAGAATGTTTGATTTAGGAAAAGATTGTTATCAATGAAGATTTGCAAGTAGAAAGTTTCGTTTAGGGAATGAAGGGAAATGTTTAGAGGGATTTGTGTATAGGGTAAAGTAGTGAAGTAAGTTTTGTTGAGGGGAGAAAAAATTGAAAATTTTTTAAGTTTAAAGTTGAGAATTGTATCGATAAAAGACGAATAGACATATGTACAGTTTGGAATATTTACCCATCCGCCACATCCCAATGTAAAACCAAATATGTTGAATTCTTCGTTTGTAATCGCTATAACTTTTTTATTTTCTATCATTTTTAAAAGTGGTATTGTTGTTGATGAAAGAGATTCGGCATAGGTAAGATGGTAACTTGCCGCACTTCCCAATTTTAGTACATCGCTAATAGGATATTCTTTGAATAACACTGAATTATTATAGAGTATTTCCGAGTCAAGAGAAGACGCCCATAAACTAGAAGAAATAGAAGAATTAGTTAGTACTAAAGAGGCTAACATTCCTCCGTCTCCAGCACCTATGAATATCCCACCATTAGAAATGTATTTACGTGTTTCATTTTCTTTCCAGTCGAAGGTAGGAGCTGGGTAGGAATCAAATTCAAGTAATAAGATATCGTACTTAGTTAAATTATTAGGAAAGGACGTTCCTTCTTCGACTTGAAAGCTCTTATTTTTGAACAACTCTATAAACATCTGAACATGATCAAAATGCTTTCCATCATGGAAAATATAAGCTGTGTAACCAAAAGATGGAGATAAATCGATGAAGAGAAATATAAGAAAAGGCAATAAGCGATTTAAATACCCCCTAATCATTAATTTGATTCTAGTGCTAAAATTTTGTCAATTGCCATACGATAGCTATAAGATGCTTCTTAGTTGCTTAAGACAGATAAATAAGTAGGCAGGAAATAATAAAATTAAATGAAATTACTTATAGCGCATGAGATATTTCCACCAGAGCTTTCTGGCGGAGGGGAGAAACTTCTTCTTGAAATAATCAAGCGGTTAAAAAAACAACACCAAATAATTGTAATAACTTCAGGAAATCCAGAAATTAAAGAGTTTAATGGAATAAAAACGATTAGAATACCAATTCATCGAATGCTGTTTAATATTTTTGGCATTCCATTGCTGTTGGTTTATGGCAAGAGGTTCGATGTTTTAATTGGTAATACTTATCATTCAGCTATTCCAACAGCTATTGCTTCGTTTTTATTGAAAAAATCTTCTATTTGTATTGTACATGGTGCATACGGAAAGAAGTGGTTAGAAATGAAAGGTATATTTTCTCTCTTTGCTATTCTTCTCGAGAAGATTATTTTTAAGTTACCATTTTCGTATTTTCTATTTTTTTCTGATTTTGCTCGAAAATCTGCATTAAAGCTAGGTGTTAATAAATCTCATACAATAGTAATCTCGCCGGGAATTGAGATAAATAAGTTTAAGAAAAGAAAAAAGAAGAAGTGTGTGCTTTTTGTCGGTAGGCTAGAGAGACAGAAAGGAATAGATATAGTTATAAAAGTCGCAAAAAGGTTACCTCATGTTAAATTCATCTTAGTAGGAAAAAGAAATCCGTACGAAAAATTAGAAAAGTTTCCTCCAAACGTAGAGTGGAAAGGGTTTGTGTCTGAAAGAACATTAATTAAACTTTATGAGGAAGCTTTAATCTTTTTTCTTCCTTCTCGAGCAGAAACTTTAGGATATTCTATCTTAGAAGCAATGGCAGCTGGTTGTGCTATTGTATCTACAGTTCCTCTTTCATACTTTGGTTATAAAATCAAAGAAAACGATAAAATAGAAACGATTGCGAAAGTTATAGATAGAATGATAATTGAAAAGGAAAAAACAGAACGACTAGGAGCACTAAATAGAAAGATTGCAAAAAACTATCAATGGGATTCATTTATTCACAGTTTTAATAAACTTCTTCGTTTGCTAGTAAATAAAAGTAATGAAAAAGACAGACATACTTCTTCTACCCTACCTTCTAATCTCTAATTCTGCTGTTTTGCTTGATGGTATAAAATACTGCAAGCCAGTTGTTTCCACAGTATTGCCTGAGGATATTGCTCAACTTAAAATTGGGATATATGCAGAGAGTAAACCTGAATCTTTTGCAGAAGCTATACTTGCTGTAAATGGTAGATACAATGAATTTCAGGAAAACATAAAAATGGTGAAACCAAAATTTTTATGGAAGAATATTATTCCACAGATAATAGAAAACTATCAAAAAATTGCAAATGAGTGATTGAATGAAAAAGAAAATTTTGAATGTTGGTTGCGGTAATGATACTTATGGTACTCATTTTATTGATTTATATCCAATTAGAAAAGAAGTCATAAAATGCGACGTTAATAAGGATAAATTTCCATTTAAAGATAATTTCTTTGATGAAGTTATTGCAATAAATTTATTTGAGCATTTAACAAATCCTTTAAACTTTTTGAAAGAATCTTACAGGGTTTTGAAAAGAGGCAGAAAACTAATAATAATTACTGATAACGCGGGTTTCTTTGGAATTTTTGGAAGAGTTCATCATGGTGACTACGAAAAGATTAGAGAGAATGAGGGAATTAATCAAGATAGACATTACGCTCTATTTACACCAAACCATTTAGAAAATTGGTTGAGATATGTTGGATTCAGAAAGATAAAAGTAGAATATTATATATGCGAAAGACGCATCTTAAAGAAACATATTCCATTAATAAAATTGTTAACTATTCTTTCTAAGAGGTTTTATCCACAAGTAAAAGCAGAAGCAGTCAAGTAGATTATAAACTTCGTAATAATTATAAAAATTATAAACTTTGAATTATTTGAAAGTAGCTCTGAATGTAAATTTATTTTGTCGTTTCTATTCTTTCCCAAATTTTTTCAAAAGATTTTCTTCTAAAAATTAGCCAATAAGCTCTAAGCCAAGAAATTAGATAAACGAAGCTAACGATAAGCATTTTGTGAAATTTTCTAATTCCATAAACTCTAAATAAATCTTTCAATCCAACTGAAATCTCACTTGAAATTTTTCTTCCTTCAAACCCAAACCATTTTTTAATTTGTAAAAAACCGGCTCTTGTTCTGGATTTTTGCTTTATGAAATCTGAAATTGATGTTGGAAATTTAACATAAACTTTAGCCTTCGGTTTATACTTTATCAAATATCCTTTAGCTTTTATCATATAACCAATTAATGCATCATCCGACAAAACATTCGAGGGAATTTCTTTTACTAAGCCATTTCTTATAGCATATAAATAACCAGTTGGATGCCAAAGTTCATTTTTCTTATCTTGTATTTTTCTCATTTTATCAAAAACTTTTTCGCTTAACTTTGCCCATTCATAAAACAAAGAATTTTTTGAAATTTGATAAATAACTTTTCCAGAAACAGCGCCAACTTTCGGATTTTCAAAATGTTTCAAGAGAAATTTAATCGAATTTTTTCCAACTATAACATCTCCATCTGTTAAGACTAGAATTTTTCCTTTCGCTTCTTTAAAACCCAAATTTAATGCTGTTGGCTTTCCTTTTCCAGGATCTTTCAAAATTTTTATTCTTTTATCCTTTTCACTAAATTTTTTAGCTACTGATAAAGTTGGTTCATCGGGAGCGATAACAAGAACTTCAGAATTTTTTGGTAGTTGTGAAATTATTTGACTTATAGCTTCTCCAATGGTTTTTTCTTCTTTAAAAGCGGTTATTATTACTGAGCACTTCTTCATATACTTTAATTATTTTTTCAACTATTTTATTCCATGTAAATTGTTTTGCTTTTTTTATGTTGTTTTGGGAGATTTTATAGTAAAGTTTTCTCTCATTCAATAGCAATCTAATATACTTTGCAGCATTTTCGACATCTCCATATTTCACTAAGAATCCATTTTCTCCATGCTTTATTAAGAACCTTGGGCCGTCACTATCTACTGCTATTACTGGTTTGCCTCTTGCAAAAGCTTCAAGAATTACAATACCAAAAGCTTCATAAGGTGATGGAATAAAAACAATTTCTGCTCTATCATATATTCCTACTAATTTTTCTCTTCTTATTTTTCCAAGAAATCTGACTTTTATTTTATTTCTTTTTATAAAGTTTTTTAATTTCAAGTAATAATTCTTATCTTCGATCGGACCAACAACCAGCAGTTCTAAATTCTCATCGACAGCTACTATTGTTTTAAGCAAAAAGTCCAAACCTTTTGATTCATGAATTCGACCCACATAAAGTATGACAGGTTTTTTTGATTTCTTATTTATTTCTTTTTTTGTAGAGATAAAATACGAAGGTATTCCAATTGGTATTTTGCATATTTTGTTCTTTATAAAATGCCCAATTCTTTCTTCTTCACTATCATTAACTGCTATTATTCTATCAAATAGGGTGAGATACCATTTGAAGAAGCTATCAAAAAAGGATGTTAAAATTTTTCTAATTAAATTTTTTGAAGGATGAAATGGAGAATGAGTCGTTATTATGCATGGTATGCCATTTAATTTGCAAATAAGTGCTGCAATAAATGTATGAGGATGCCTATAGACATGAACGTGTACTAAGTCGTATCTTTCCCTAATTAAAAAAGAAATGAAGGATGGCCAAAAATATCCAAAATTTCCAAGAGAAAATATGGGAGAAAATCTAAATACTCTGATACCCTCTATTATCTCAAATTTTTTTAATCTCTTTTGATGCCCTCTTAAGATATCAGTTGTTAGTACATCTACTTCTATATTTCTTTCTATCAAATTTTTTGAAATTTGATGAACGTACTCTTCTACACCCCCAGAGTTTGGTAAGAAAAAAGGCGTTATTTGTGCAATTCTCATAGTTCAATTGTATTTTTATATAAATAATATGTTTTGGTGGCATCAAGGAAAGCTTTAATTAGAATAAAAATCTTTTTGTAAAAAAGGTATCTAACCCTAATATTCTTTAAGCTTAATGGTTTTTCATCTTTTTTATCAAAAAGACACGTCACAAATCTAGATAATATTCCTATTAGAAGAAATCTCTTAAAATGTTTCAGTAAAAATATGAAATGGTTTCTCGAGATCAACCAAAATCTAAAATCTTCTACTTGTCGTTTCCAACTAAGAGATAATTTGTGAATTATTTTAACATCGTATCTCTGTATTGTGAAGAACCCTAATTTATACAATCTCCAAAAGTAATCTATATCCTCATGAGATGCAGGTGTGAATATCTCATCATAAAAGAGATTATATTTTCTCACAATTTCGGATTTTACCATGAAACATGCACCATTAGTTGCTAGAACGACCTTTTGTGTTGAATCGAAATTAGTATATAGCCTTCTTTCAATGTATGTAGGAAAAATTAGGTTAGAAAGATACCTTAATCCATAATGTTGTAGACTCCCGTCAGGAAAAATTAAATTACATCCGACAATACCAATTTTCTCATCACTCTCTGCAGTTTCAACTAATTTTGTTAGCCAATCTTTTTGAATGATTTTTGTATCGTTATTCAATAGCAAAATGTATTTTGGCTTATATTTCTTCAATGCGTATTTTATTCCAATATTGTTTCCCTTTGAAAATCCATAATTCTTATCTAAAGCTAAAACATTTGCCTTAGGAAAGTTTTTCTTTACGAATTCAACAGAACCATCCGTTGAGCCATTATCCACTACTATTACCTTATAATTTGGATAATCAGTTAGCTTAAAGAGAGAAGATAAACAATCTTTGAGCAATTCTTTACCATTCCAGTTGAGAATTATTATACAAACTTTTGGGTAATTCATTTATATTTTTAAACAATAAAAAATAAAGTGTATTTAGTTGTCCATTTATTATTTAAAATATAAAACCAGATTCATATATGCATACAACAGTTATAGAATTTTTTATTAAAAATATAAAAATAAGCGAGTTTAAAGGAAAAAGAGTTCTAGAGGTAGGCAGTAGATATGTCAATGGTAGTGTAAGACCACTAATTGAACGTTTTTGCTCACCTAAAGAATATATAGGTGTGGATATAGAGGAGGGAAAATTTGTTGATTTAGTTTTACCAGCAGAAAAAATAGTAGAATATTTTGGTCCAGAATCTTTTGATGTTGTAATTTCCACAGAGCTATTAGAGCATGTAAAAGATTGGAGATGTGTTATAAACAATCTAAAAAATGTAGTTAGAAAGGGCGGATATATATATTACAACTCGCTCTAGAGGATACGCATATCATGGATATCCTTACGATTTTTGGAGGTATGAGATTGATGATATGAAGAAAATATTCTCCGATTTTGATATTATTGTTATTGAGAAAGATCCAGATTGTGGAGTTTTTCTTAAGGCCAGAAAGCCTAAAAAATATATCCCTAACAATCTATCGAATATTAGTCTGTACTCTATGATCTTAGGAAGAAAAACTAAAATAATACCAGAAATTAATGAAATTCCGCTATCTCGAAAATTTCTACTTTATTTGAAGATTAAAGCGGAGAAGTTTCTACAAAAGATTAGAAAATTAAATTCTAGTATATTTGGAATATGAAACTTGAAATTTTCTATAGTATGACATCATTAATTTTAATCTCTCTGAGTATTTTATCCATTTCTATTAGATTCTTATACCATTTAACTGTTATTGTCCTAGGATCGTCTGGAATTAATTTTCCTTCTTTAAGAGCTCGGAATATTTCTCTTGCTCCTTCTTTTGGAGTGTATTTAGGAGAAAATTTTAACACATTTCTAATTTTATCAAAACTAACTCTATAGCTTCTGTTATCAGGAGAACCATACCATTCATAGTTAAATTCGACTCCTATACTATCAGCAATTAATTTAGCAAGAGGAAAAATTTGAAAGTTTTGCTCATTTGAGCCAACATTAAAAATCTGACCATTTACGATATCGTTTTCCGCTTCTATTACCCTTATGAAAGCGTTGCTCGTATCTTTAACATGAACAAACGGTCTCCATTGAGTGCCATCTCTCATAATAGATATCTTTCCATTTTTAAACAGTCCCAAAACCATTCCATTTATAGCTAAATCGAATCTCATTCTGTAAGAAAATCCATAAACTGTGGCTTGCCTTAATGCAGTTACACAAAAGGTTTTATCAGCTAGCGGTAATGTTTCGCTCTCCCAGAGAACATTTGCCTTAGCATACGTTGTTAAAGGATTTACTGGAGAATTCTCATCAAGAATTCCATCTTGAAATCCATAAACGCTACAAGAAGATGCAAGAATGTATTTTTTTACTCCATGTTTTTTTGCAAGTTTAGCTACTCTAACCCTCCCCTTATAATTTATCTCTAAAGTTTTTTGAGGGTCAAGTTCACCACTGGGATCATTAGACAATGCGGCCATGTCTATTACTACATCAACACCATTTAATATAGAAGGATCGAACCATCTGACATCATCTTTAACAATCTTTATTCTATCTTCTATTTCTTTTAAAGAATCAATCCCAAAAAACAATCTATCAAGAACAATAACATCATAACCTCTCTCAATTAAAAGTCTAACCAAAACAGAACCTATGTATCCAGCACCACCAGTTACTAATACTTTCACAAACTCACCTGTTGTTTAAATATATTCAAAGCTTCATCTATTGTTAAGGCTTTCAATTTTGTTGCTCTTTCTACTTTAGAAACATCTAGCGCTACTTTACGTGGTCTCGGTGCTACTTGATTGAGTTCCGGTGTTGTTATTGGTCTAATCAATTCTTTATTTAATCCAAACGTTTCTGCAATCTTTATGCTAAATTCATAGCGATTCAAATTTGTTTTCCCAGTTATGTGAAAAAGACCTACTTTATCTTTTTCGCATAAAGTTAACAACATTTCAGCTAAATTATCAACAAGAGTGGGGTTATTATACTGATCAATAACTGCTTTGACTTCTTCTCCACTTTTTAACTTTTTGACAAGCCATAATGCAAAAGGCTCTTTTCCCAAACCTCCTACACCAAATAAAACAGCAGTCCGCGCAATTATATAATCTGTTGTTAGAATCTTAATGGCTTCTTCAGCAATTAGCTTAGTTTTTGCATAATAGTTTAACGGATTTGGTTTGTCTTTTTCGGTATAAGGGGTAGCTTTTTTACCGTCAAAAACATAATCGGTAGATATAAATACATATTTGCAGCCAAAAGTCTTGCAAGCTTCGGCAACATTTTTTGTTCCTTCTACGTTAACAAGCCAAGCTTCTTCAGGATGTAATTCACAATAGTCAACATTATGCAATGCATGCGTATCTATAACAAAATCTGGTTTTATATTTCCAATCAGTTTAAATACATCAGCTCGTTTTGTAACGTCTAATTGGTACACATTTTCTATACTTGGTTTATGAGTATTATACGTTCCAAAAACTTGATAATCATTCTTAGCAAGATTATATACCTTATTTCCCAACAAACCAGAGACACCAATAATCAGAATTTTTTTCACTAGATTTCACCTCTTTCCATTAATTCTCTCAATGATGGCCATTTCTTGTCTTTTTCTGAGAGTATGGGGTTTTTAATGGGCCACTTTATTTTTAAGGTTTCATCATTCCAAATTATCCCACCTTCTGATTGTGGAGCGTATACATTATCTACGACATAAACAACTTCTGCAACTTCGCTTAAAACTTCAAACCCATGCGCAAAACCACGGGGAATAAAAAGCATCTCTTTATTGAATTCTGACAAGATAACACTTACATGTTTTCCGAATGTAGGTGAATTTTTTCTTAAATCTACTGCTACATCAAAAATAACACCTCTAATACATCTAACTAATTTTGCTTGTGAATATGGCTCTTTTTGGAAATGTAACCCTCTCAAAACCCCATAGATAGATTTAGAGTGGTTCTCTTGTATAAACTCAGTTTTAATACCAGCTTTCTCAAAATCCTCTTTTTTGTAAGTTTCCATGAAAAACCCTCGCTGATCTTCAAAAACTTTAGGTTTTATTAGGATAACATCTGGAATTTCCAATCTTTCGAATTCGAACGGCATAAAAATCATTTAATCATCAGATATTTAAATATTTAAATCATCAAATGATTTTCATGAAGGGAGTAATTTTAGCCGGCGGTCTTGGCACAAGGTTAAGGCCGCTAACAGAAGTTACAAACAAGCACTTGCTACCAGTTTTCGATCAACCAATGATTGTTCATCCTCTGAATACTTTAAAACAAATAGGAATTACAGACATTTGCATAGTCACTGGCGGAGAATATATGGCAGATTTCATGCGTTTCTTGGGAAGCGGAGCTAAATTTGGAGTGAGATTAACTTACAAAATACAAGACGGTCCCCTGGGGATAGCTCATGCATTACTTCAAGCAGAAGATTTTTTTGGTAAAGAAAAAGTTGTTGCAATCTTAGGAGATAACATTTTTGAAAAAGTTGAGGTACCAAAAGAAGCCTTTGAAGACGAATATGCTTATGTTTTTCTCAAAAAAGTCTCTCATCCAGAAAGGTTTGGAGTTGCTGTTTTTGACGATAAAGGAAATATTGTTGAAATAGAAGAAAAGCCAAAGATTCCGAAATCAAATTTTGTTGTTACTGGTTTATACATTTATCCAAACGATGTTTTCGATTTCATCAAAACTTTAAAACCAAGTCAAAGAGGAGAACTTGAAATTACAGATGTTAACAATTGGTATTTGAAGCAAGGAAGATTGAAAGCGATAAAATTGGAAGGATACTGGAGTGATGCAGGCACATTTTCTTCTTGGCTTAAAGCAAATATCTTAAGAGCATCTTTAGTAAATCCGCAAATTTTAAACCATGTTAATTTGAAAGAATTGATAGAAGATTTGTTTTAATTTAAAAATTTAATGCTTAGAAAAGCCATAAAAAGCTAATTCAAAAAATGGTATAATCTCTATCTGAACATTCCCAAGACTTTTTACTTCCTTATACTTTCCTTCATATAGCAAAATTGCTTTATTTAGGTTTATTCTTCTTAAAACTTTTGCAAATTCATCGATTTCGCATTTAACCTTAGCTTCAACAGGAATTATTTCTCTATTTTTCAAAATAAAATCAATTTCTTTATTACCCTTTCTCCAGTAAAACTTCGCGTCTAGCAAAGAAGAAGCCACACATTCCAATAGTTTTCCCCTCTCTATTTCCCTGTACAACCCAAACATTAAAGACCAGTGGTAAGGATAAATTTTCTGAAGTTTTCTGCTTGCCATTAACATAGAAATTCTAAAGTTTTTCAAGCTTCTTATTAAATAAGAGAATTTGAGATAAAACAAATGCTTTTGTAAAGTTTTTTTTGCTACATGCAAATTTTTTGCTAGATTATCAAGATTTAAAATCATGCCAGGATTTTGGTAGAATATTTCTATTAAATTAAAAAGCAAATCTTCATTCGCATTTTTAAATTTTTTTGGTAAATCCTGGTAAATTATCTTGCCAATAACATTTTCTTTCAAATACTCCATTATCCTTTTCTCATTATTTTCAAAAACTATTTCTGGAAAAGGTTTTTTCAAGTATTCTGAAAAAGCAAGGAAAAGTTCCTCTCTCCATATTTCAAAATTCTCGACCTTTTTACCAGTTTTAAGTTCAAAAAACTCTTTCAAAGAGAGAGGCTCAATTTTTAAAAGATAGTGCCTTCCTACGAGGTTCGAATATGCTTCTTTTTCCAATTCTACAGAGCTTGAGCCGGATACAAAAAACTTTATGTTTGGAAAGGCATCATAAAGCAGTTTTAGTTTTGAACTCCAACTTTCTAATTTATGGATCTCATCAAAAAACACATATATCTTTTCCCTTTTCCAATCGACGCCTGTTATTTTTTGATATTCATCCAAAATTCTCTTCAGCTCTTCTACTTTCTCATCAAATGAAAAATAAAGTATGTGTTTTGGTTCTATTCTTTTTATCAAGTCTTGTATTAGTTGATAGAAAAGCGTAGTTTTGCCAACTCTTCTCAAACCTGTTAGAACAACTATTTGCCTTACGTCTACCATCTCTTCAAGCTGCTTAAAGGTGTCTCGTCTGAAGGCTGGAGCAAGTTCTTCTTTAACTTTTTCTGTTATCCACCATTCATTTAGGATTCTTAAAATTTCTTCAATACTCATAAGTGTATTTAAGGAAACTTATATTTAAATTTTTAGTTTCCTTTTGGAAACTAATGTTATTGATAATGGAAAGATTAAATTACAAAATTTTAAGCCCAAATTCTTCTAATATTTTGAAATGTTTAATGTTTTTCGTAACAAGCACCAAATTATTAGCAATAGCTATAGAAGCTTCTAAAAGGTTGGTATCTGTAATTAGCATTCCTTTGCTATTTAGTTTTCTGTACATATTTAAGTAGAAACTTTTGTTTGTTTCTTTGAAACACCATATTTTTCTAATGACTTCGTTCTTAAAGCTCGTTTTAGTAATTCATATTCTAATTCTAAATTTATTTTTAAGTATCACATACGAGTTTTACCCAACTTCTTCTAAGGAAGCTATTGATTTATCCAAAAATAAAAATTTCAGCATGGAAGAAAATAACTACTCGAAGAATGAGTTTTCTCCTAAGTGAACTAATGAATGTAAATCCCAAATTAATGCTCTTAGTATGAAGGGCGCTTCCAGGTCTTTTGAAAGTCTCCATTTAACTATTTCCTTTCTGAATCCCTCTTTTGCTTTTTCAACGCTCTCTAGCGAAGAATTTCCTTTTATTATGCTTATCGAAATTTTGTTTGTTGCATTAAAAAAACTAGCTGCTTTTTCATCTTCAAGAGGTCTTGTCATTCTTGTTTCATCCATACAAAAAACAAACTTTCTGTTGTATCCGATAAAACATTTACCACCTTTTTCAACTATAGATTTACCAAGAGATTTTGCAGCATCACAAGCAATTGTATAAACTATTTTTTCTTTTAGAGCTTCCTCATCACCCTCTTCTACTATTTTTTCATCGTTATAACCATAAATTGTTTTTTCATCACCATGACCATTAAGTATGAGAAAAGAAGGCCTATGCGAATTAAGAAAATCGAAGAAAGTTTCCCTGTTTGCCTTCTCTCTTTCTAGCTTCAAGACTTTTAACTCCTCTTTTTTCTGCTTCTTGAAGAATGTACCTGGACCAATGAAAAATGTAAAAAGTTGAATCATCATGGTCGGGCAATGTTATTAAGAGCTTCTTCATAACTTTCGACCTCTTCTTTAATTAGTTTCAAATACTCTATTTCCATTCTACCTAAAAGTTCCCCAATTTCGTCCTTTTTTTCTATGTGGTTTAAGATTTCTTCTTTTTTCAACGAACCAACACCGCCTATAACTAATCTTAAATTGGGTGGCATTCTTTCAAACCTTGCTTTTACCAGCTCCCAAAAAATTTCTGGAATTTCTTCTTTCATATCAATCCCATCTTTTTAAGTTCATCTATCATTTTTCTAGCAAGCTCGCTTTTTCTTTCCACTTCTTTATAAACTTCCTCCCACGTATAAAATTTGCCATTAACCTTTACAATTGGTAGTTTTCTTTCTCCAAAAGGTAAAAGAGAAAAACATTCTTCTAATTTTTTGAACAATCTTCTCATCTATATCCATAATTTTAAGTTGGAACTCATCTTTAAATTCTATAGCAGCGAATTTACGACTTGAAAAAGAATAAGTGCTTACATTAAAAAACTATTAGAACAAGTACTCTCATTGGAGAAAAAGAAGAGTTGTCGTTGTCTTTACAAGCAGAGCAATAGTTGTAGGAAGAGTGGGAACAAAAATTAAGGATAATTAAATAATGTCTCTGAAGCTAATTACTGAAAAACTTATAAATAAAATTGCTAATATTATCCATGCTCTCAAAAGAAGACAAAGCATTTGTAATAGGAGTAACAGCTTTGGTAATTTCTGGTCTCATTTTCAATCTATACTTTAAAATAAGTTGGTTTCCAACACTGGCGCTTTCATCTGTCGTTGGAGTTATTTTGTATTTTCTATCTTTAA
>JAJHRL010000060.1 GCA_020832825.1 Candidatus Aenigmatarchaeota archaeon
AGGCGTAGCTGTTAGCCTAGTCACAATAAAAGCTCTACTAGAGTTTGCAAAAAGCAAACACGTAGCCTTAGTCAACTTCGTAGTCGGGGTATTGGCCATCGCCGGCGGCCTTATAAGAGTTCTAGTCGGCTAGCGCCGCGCCGTACCTCCTCGCCCGTATAAGTAGGGCCTTTAGTGACCTGAAGCCACTCTACTGAAATCTGGTTTTAATCTGGTTTCCAGCTCCAGCCCAAAGTCCAGCGAGCTGAAGACCACTGTGCCAACCACCAAAAAGCCGGAGCGCTAACCACAACAAATAATACAAGTTAAACAATATTAGCAAGGATAAAATTTATCTTTTCAACCTTGACTTAGAAACTTATCTAAGCTAGGATCATCATTGTTTAAAAGTATCTCGCGCACCAAGTCATCTATCTCTTCTATAATATCCTTCAACCTTGACCTTATATCTCTTCTAACAGTTGCAACCTCTTGAGGCATAAGGACACCTCTTTCCTCAAGTTTTTTGTCATAACCATGGTTCGCCAGAACGATGGGCAATAAATTAAAGGCCTTACTCGTTGCCTTTTCGCCCAGGCTGGAAATCTTCTTATGAATTGTTTTTTTGCTGTTAAATTTTTCAATCGGAAACTCTAAGGGCTTCTTGTGTATATCTCGTTCGCCGAATTCACCTTTTGACTGCATTGGCTTAATCAACTCGTCGAGAACATTCGAATTAAGAAATGCAACCAGATAGTAAGCTTCATCCAGATTTTTTGTTTCATAATGATACAACGTGCTCTCAATTATTACACCGTTAAGCAGGGGATTTTCTTTAAGTATTTTGTTCATATCAACAACGGTGGCTGCGAGGTTCGTTCCTGAACGTAAATATACAACTCTATATTTAGCTGAAGGATCTTGGCTAGATAGCTTATGTTGCCAGTCTAACCATTCGTATATTGATGCTTTAGCTAGTTTAAGGCCTCTAGATTGGTTCCACACTTCTTCAGTTTTCTTAAGCCAATTTGCTAAATTGTAAAATCCTTTCTCAAGAGCCATTTCCCTTGTTAAGAGTTGAAAACTTCTACTAAGTGTTTCTTCTTCTTGTTTTCTTTTTGTGGATGCAAGTAATGGCAAAACCGCGATTGTAGGCTGCAAATGACAAAATGGCATAACCTCTGCGCTGGTAAGAACACCATAAATAAAGCTTGTCTCGACTGGTAGTGGCGGAATCTCTATTTCTAGCTTGCCTCTAAGTTTAACCCTCTTGCCAGTTGTTACTATGACCTGTTTTTCATGTTTTTCAATTATATCTACGAACCAGCATGCCTGTGGAACTATTGTTGCTCCTTGTTTAAAATACTTGTAATAATAGCTTTTTTCCTGTGGAATTTTCAACAATTTATAATCTAGCCATGTTCTCGAACCAAGTGTATTAAGGTACAGCTTCTCGGTGGTGTACGTTAAATATCCGTCTTTCATCGCATCTCCTAATGGAATTATCTTGTGTCTTTCTTTGGGTAATCTCCCTCTGACGACGATAGCATCTACTGGATAAGATGTATTATTTCCCTTCACTGCGATTAATGCGCATGCTGGGACATAGAATAAAGGTTCCACCTCTTCACAGTCAATTATCTTAAGGATCCTGTAATCAATACATAGTGTACGGATTGGATTTTCAACTTTTCCTTTACGAATCTTATCGTGTTGATCGGAACTAAAGATAGATCTCGGCAAAACAAAGCCAATTCGACCATTGTCTTTCAAGTAGAGATCCATAGATCTCACGAAAAAGAGCGTAGCTATCTCTAGATGCGTTATTAGATGTTCCTCGGTTACAAGCCTGTAGTGCTTTGTAACTAAATCTTTTATCTTTTCTTGATAAAGAGGATTAGTCAGGTTTCTATATACAATCCATGGAGGATTGCCAACAACATAATCAAATTTGCCTTTAAACTTCTTCGAAGTAAAGTAGTCCCTTATACGGTTTATCCAAAATGAATCATTTCCTTTGCTCTTAAGCTCAAGCAGAGAATCATAGAATCTGCCCAGAATGCTTAACCAGGCTTTTACCTTGTTTTCTTCGAGGTCGCCGGCAATGTATTTCCTGAAAGTCTCCTGTACCTGTGGGTTATTGCTCGGCAAGTCTCTCTGAAGCAATAATGCAACCTCTAACAAAAATTCGTCAATATTTACAGTCTCCACGAATTTAAGAGGCAGGATGAATTCCCCAACTGCGGTCGGTATCTTTACAACCTCTACGTAGACATATTTTCCATGCTCATCCACCTTTTCTGTCAATTTATCCTTGAGCTCTTCAACTGTCAGGATCGAGTTCACCATATAGATTGGAATCTCTATTTCTTCGTTTCCTTTATGATCAAGAAGACCTGTAGCTTTTAACGCTAGGATATAATTAGTCTTAGCAGTCAGCAAGGCCAAAGCATCAATATCGAAGCCTATAACATTCCTCGTTATAGATAGCAAGGCATTCCTAGCAATGTCTGCATCGATTTTTCCCTTATATTTCTTGTTTAGGTAAAAAGCTAGTCTCTGAATCACTAGGGACAAAAACGTTCCCGTTCCAACACCAGGATCAAGGATCTTTATATCTAAAGGATTAATACCTTTGGTTTCCATTTCCGCTAAACCATTCTCATTTAAACCGAGCTCATCCAATATCAATTCTGCTAACCAGTCTGGAGTAGTATAAATCCCCAGGTATCTTCTAACTTCTTCTCGTGGAACAAGTTCCTCATACAATATTTTGAAAACATCTCTAGCGGCCGAGAGGTCATGTGCAAGAGTCTCAGCATCAAATTCATCAAGTTTCTCTATAACTAGTCTTACCGCTTCCGATATCTCTTTGCTCCATTCCTCTATGTACCATCCGAAAAGTTCACCCTCCAAGAAATTTTTAATCCCCCTCCACTTATACACAAAGCCAGATTCCAAATTAGCGAGTTCCTGTTTGAGGTCTAAATCTTTTCTCCGCAAACGTTGGATATAGAAGTTCGCCGAGCTGTCATAAAACCTTGCAACGACCTCTGCAGCTATCAACTTTAAGATAAATGCATAATAGGTTTGTATAGCATAAAATAATTT
>JAJHRL010000061.1 GCA_020832825.1 Candidatus Aenigmatarchaeota archaeon
TTCTGTAGGGAATTAGCATGGCTTACTCAGTTGACTTAAAGAGCAATTGGGATATCGTAGAAGTAATTGTTAAAAGTCGTGGAAGAGAACTTCAAAAGTATCGGTATTTTGAAGATCTATGGAATTCTATTTATAATGACAGCCAATTAATTTTCTTACAAGCTCCAACAGGAGCTGGAAAAACAGAAGCTGCTTTAGCACCATTCATTGAAAGTTTAGTACGTGGTGAAAGAATATGGCACTCATTACTTTATGTTCTTCCAACACGTAGTTTAGTATTTAACATGTTTCATCGTATTCACAAAGCATTGAAAAAATGTAAATGCTTTTTTAGAAAACCAGAGAGGATTATAATTGATTATGATTATGGAGGTTTTACACCGTTTAAAGCATTTATAGAAGGAGATCTTACCATAACTACATATGATACTCTGTTCTACACCTCCTATGGTTTTAGGTCTTATGGTCATCATTACTTTCTTTCATTAGGTAAAATTGCCGGTTCTCTAGTGATACTTGATGAAGTTCAACTTTTACAAGATGAATGGTGGTATTCTCTCTCGCTATTACCATATCACATAGCAAATTTAGTTGTTTTTGGTGCTACAGTTATTGTCATGACAGCTACCCTTCCTCATTTACTTGTTAAAAATGTTGAAGAAGCTCTTGAACTATTTGAAAGACTTCAAGGAGTAGAGTACAAACGGACTTTTATTAAGATGGATCCAAATAAGGATATCGTAAAAAGGGGTAAGGTAGAAGTAAATATCGAAAAAGGAAAGCTTTTAAATAGTATACTTGATATCGTCAAAAATCATAAAAAACCTATGTTACTTATTTTCAACACAGTAGAAAGAGCAGTCGAGGCCTATTATCAACTTATAAAAAACGGTTATAATAATGTTATATTACTTCACTCAAGAATAATTAGTGAAGAGAGAAAGAAAAGGGAATCTTATTTTGAAAAGAAAGACTTTATTAACGATGATTTAATAGTTGTAGCAACACAAGTTATCGAAGCTGGCTTAGACTATGATTTTAAGACACTTGCTACAGAAATATCTCCGATAGATTCTCTCATACAACGATTAGGACGTTGTGGGAGAAAATGTTATGGGATAGCTTTTGTATTTAATGATTTAGATCAAACTGAAGGTGTTTATCCATATGTGATTATGAGCGAAACCATAAAAGTTCTTGATAAGTATCTTTTAGAAGAAAGTGTGAAGAATGTTTCGATAGCATCTAGTTTGGTTGATAAAGTATATTCTGAAGATGTTGTAGAAAAACTGAAAAGTGAGGTAAGTAAAGAGTTATGTAATGCTCTTGCTTTCATAAAGACTTTTCCAACTGACAAAATTTTTAAGCAAAGAAATCTTCTTGAAGAACAAGCACAAAATATTCTCAGATTAGGTATGGAAATTAAATGCATTCTTCTTCCTCAAGAAAATTATCAAAGAATATTAAAAGGAATGTCATTAATTGAAAAAGGAAAAACTTCGATTAAATTGCCTTTTAGTTTTGATCAAGCAGTCAATATGTTAAATCAAAATACCTTAAGTCTCTCCATTAAAAGACTCTTTAAGGGTGTTGAAATCCCTTCTCTTAAACATCAAATAAATGATAGGGAAGTGTATCTCTTATCTTCCATATTACATAGTCATGATACATATTATGAAATAGAAGTAACTAAGTACGATAACTTGTTTAAAGCCATAAAAAATCATAGAGTTTTTACAAGTTGGTTCATAATTAACCCAGCTTATTATCTTTTCGAAGGAGATTATCATTTAGGGTTAGTGAAACCCTATGGAAAGACCACTAGAATGTAAAACTTTATTAGAAATTTTAGGAGAGAATCTTAATTGTTACAATACATGTTCTGCTATACATACTCCCTCCTACAAAGATGATTCTACTCTTAAAGGATGTTTAGTTGCTCATGTAGCATTAACACTGATTGAAATGCAACGAATAACTTCTTATTTCAAGAGATCTCTTTACAGGATATTTACAGTAAGTAGAATTGAAAAAAATATTAAACAAACCGAAGATGGATTTTGGGATTCTTTACTTTCTATATCTTTTTTACATGATATTGGAAAACTTATAGACCAATATGTTACTTGTACGTATTCTTCTAAAGTTTATAATCTTTACGAAAAATCTATTGATCGATGTATCAGTACGAAGAAGTATGTGAAACATCATCAAGTATCAGCAGTAATTACTAGAAGAACGTTAAGAAAAGTATTATTAGATGATGACATAGCCCTAAAAATGGCTTATGCTATTCTATTCCATCATGAAGCTGTAGATTGGAAAACTATAGAACAAAGTATACTGCTTTCTTCATATCTTCATGAAGCTCTATCTCCCCTTTCACAGTTTTCTTATACTACAGCTTATGATCGCTTGTTCTTATTTGAACAAAATCTTCGTAAAGTTCTTAATCAACTGCAAATTAAAAATATTATCACACAATCACAATACTTATTTCTAGTTAAAATATTGAATTGTGCAATTAGTGAATTAAAAGATAATCAAGGAATTAATTTAAGAATGGATCAAGAACTTGATACAGAAAAAATAAGGGAGCCAAAGTACATTACGCCAGCCCTAGCTTTATATAGATTTATTTACTTGACTGATAACAGAGCGGCCTCGGCAAGAAGTGAATATTGGTTTAAAATAGTTCAGCAAGTGAATTGGAATGAATTAGAAGAAGTAGCTCAACAAATTCAGAAACAATTAAAACAAAAAAGATATTATTATATAGCGCTTTCAGCAATCCCTGAAGGGTTATCTTAAAAAGGCTTTTTGTGGGGATTATATGATCATAAGCTTACTTGTTAACTATAATAATAATAACAACTAAGAACTAGGGGTGTCTTTTTTTGTTCTTTCTTGATAGACTTGATCTAGATAGACGTTTTAGACTTTTACGTAAGGAGCTTGAAGGTAAGAATATTAGTGAAGAATTAAGAGGTTGGAATTTTGATTCTCCTCCTGTTGAACCTTCTTCACGTTCAATTCTTTTTAGTGTTAGTACATTAGCAAGTCGTTATTGTGAATCAATGA
>JAJHRL010000062.1 GCA_020832825.1 Candidatus Aenigmatarchaeota archaeon
CCTAAAAACTGCACATCTTGATTGAATTGGCTCAATAATTTTGCTAGAATAATTGCAAATCAATATAAATCTTGAAACGCTTGCATACATTTCCATCATTCTTCTTAAAGCTTGTTGAGCATCGCTCGTCATTGCATCAGCTTCATCTAAAATTATTAATTTAAACGGAACATCTCCAATAGCAACAGTTCTAGCAAATTCTTTTACTTGACCTCTTATAACATCTATACCTCTTTCATCTGAGTTGTGTAAAAGAACTGGGACATTACCAGCAAAAAACATCTCATTACCTGGAACACTAACATCATAAACGAACCCATCATAGTCTATAATTTCCAATTTCTTGACTTTCAGTACATGTATATCTGAAGAAACGAGTTTTTCCAAAAATTCTACAGTGAACCTTTCTTTTTCATCTAATTTTTCCCTATCAACCATCTCTAAAATCTCTCTTAGAATATTTTTCGAAACCCTTCTCTTTTTTTCATAAAGTTGATGTCTCAATTTATATCTCCAGTTTCCTTTTATTTTCCTTTCAATATCCGTTAAAAGCTTTACTACAATTTCGGCTGGCAACAATTCGCTTTTCTTCCATTTCATAGCTCCTTTCCATATCAGTCTTACCTCTCTTTTGAAAATGGATGACTCAATGCCAGAAGTCCTAGCTAACCAAACAACATCAGTTAACAATTCCTTTGAGACAGAAGATATTCTAACAACTTTATTCCATTCTCCGCAGCCATCTCCATCAGCCAAACCTTTTAGGTAGTTTCTTCTTTCTTTGATTGAAGAATGAAAAACAAACGATGGTACTCTCTTGTTATCTGCAATAAAAGGTTTACCGTCATAAAAGTTTTCTTTCATAAATCTTGCTAAATTAGTGTTTAAAAGTCTAAGGTGAATTGCCGATAGTTTTTTTCTATTAAAACCAGAACCAACTAATCTTTCATAAACATTTATTCCTAAATCATTCGCAAAATTTTTGATTTCATTTATAAGATTCGTTTCGTGAGCACCAAAGGTATATACTACTTGACCTGAAGTGTTTCCTTTAAATCCTACACAACCTTCTGCAGTAAACAATCCAAAAGCATAGAAAAGGTTGTCTGCTTTAAAAGTAGTTATGTTTGTTGGCAGATTTGCTTCAAGATTAGAGACAAAACTTATAATGTAATCTCCTTCTTTTAACTCACTTGCAGATTTTGGCTTTAAACCATTTTTGTCTAACACCATCACGGAATGGTTTCCAGTAAGTTTTAGTTCGCCTCCACCCTCAAATCTAATTTTTAATATCTTGTTGACTTTGTGTCTTATTATTTTTGAAACTTTTTCCCATTTTACCTTTAGATTATTATCCACCGTGAGAACCTCTAAATCGTTAACATCTTTGTAAAATTCGTTTTCCTTAAAGTAGATACTATCAAGCTCCTCAAAATTTGTCCTTTTTATTTTTCCGTTAATTTTTACTAAGATAGGTGTATCTTTTGAAACTGATGCATTTAGCTGTAATACATTTTGCCTCCATTGTTCGCCATATAATTCTCTAGCTAAAACTAATGCTAGAGTTGTTTTTCCTGTACCTGGTGGCCCTGCAAAAAGCATATGCGGAATATTTTTGTTTTTAGCAAAAGCCTTTACCCTTTCAACAACACTCTCTTGATTAATTATTTCGTCAAATGTTTTTGGTCTATACTTTTCCGCCCAAACCTCAAACTCTTTTGCCATAATTCTTTATTTCTTTTTCTCCATATTAAAAATTTTAAACCAAAGCTGCAGTTCCTCCGGAGTGCCATGATACTCTCGGTCTTATAGCAACTGTAAAAACTTTCTCTAAGTTATCATCTAAAATCAGAGCTGCACCAGGCCATCTTGGCAGAGAATTTAAGTAAGCTTCTAATTCTTCCTGCATGTAGGTTTGCATAACAGCGTGAAGCGCTTGAATATCATCTCTAGATGTTAATCTAAAAGAAAGAACAATATCTGTCTGGCTTAAAATGTCCTGGTGTATTTTATTAGGCATCTGAGTTATAACTATTAAACCTACTCCAGGTTCTCTACCTTGCTTTGCAATTATTTTTATTGGTTCACTACTAGCAACTTCTTTATCGCTTGGTATAAAGTTATGAGCTTCTTCTAAAATCAACCAAACTATTGGAAATGTGAATTTTGGTTTTTCTCCAGTTATTTTAAACTTTTCTTCTTCTTTTCTGGCTAAAACTCTTAATCTATAAATTTCCCTTGCTATTAATGCTACTAACAAATTTCTCAATTCTTCTGATCTCATTCTAGAAACATCTATGACAATTATTTTCCCAGGTTCAGCAATCTCTTCTATTTTCGTTCCCTCTTTTACAATAAGCTTCCACTCGTTAGCAACAGATAACAAACTTACCAAAGCGTCTCTAACTTCTTTTTTCGTTTCTTCGTCTTTTCTAATTTCTTCAATCAAATCATTCAAATCAAATTTTTCTTTCTCTCTTTGCAACTTTGTGAAATTCTTTTCAAGAGCAACTCCTTCTTCACTCAATCTGTCCAGCTTAAACGCTAACAATATTTCTTCTGGAGTTAATTCGTTCAAACTTAAAGCAATTGTTCCATCAACAGGAACTCCAGCCTTTTTATAGCTTTCTAATTGACCAATAGGAACTAAAACTTTTAGATTTGTTAGACCTTTTGGCTCCAATTGCCATTCCTTCAACAAATTCTTTTGTTGCTCATTAGGATATTTCATACTCCAGTAAATTCCAACTGGATCAACAACAATAAATGACATTTTGTTTCTGTATTCATCTGGCAAAAAAGAAAATTCTTCAAGCAAAACTGCTGCTGAATACGATTTCCCCGTTCCCCTTTTCCCACAAATCAAAATAACATGAACTTTCAAAAAATCTAGATAGACTTTTGTTGTTAGATGGGCATCTTCTCCTTTTCCAACAATATGTTTACCAATATAACCAGCAGCAATATTTCCAAACTTCTCCAAATCTTTTCTCTCTCTTCCAATAACAGTAGGGTAAGCTTTAA
>JAJHRL010000063.1 GCA_020832825.1 Candidatus Aenigmatarchaeota archaeon
CACTTTTAGTCCTTGTAACCACGATTGTCCAAGGTCTGCCATTGATTGGAGTACTTCCTTTTATTTTACTGCTTTTAATAATGTCTGTTCCCGTAGCCGCGCCAGTAATGTTTACCATGTCGGCTTCTCTTGGCTCTCAGATGTTAGCAAAAAACGGAGTTTTAGTTGCTCGTCTCTCAGCCATCGAAGATGCAGCACTAATGGATGTTCTTTGTATTGACAAAACTGGAACTCTAACTGAAAACCGTTTGGTTGTTGAAAAAGTAATTTCTTTTGATTCGACAAAAGAAGAAGAGGTAATTAAATTAGCAGCGATGGCTTCGAATGAAGCAGCTCAAGATCCGATTAGTTTAGCTATTCTTAATTTCGCTAGAGAAAAAGGAATAAATATTCATTATTCTCATAGGATTGATTTTAAGCCATTTGACCCGAGTCAGAAATATTCAGAGGCTATAATCAGGCAAAATAACAAAGAATACCGTGTTCTTCTAGGAGAACCATTGACAATAGCCAAAGTGACGAATACGTCCTTGGAAAAGATTAATAAAGAAATTTTTGAACTTTCAATAGGAGGAAACCGTGTTCTGGCGATAGCGGCTGGAGAAAAATCAAATCCCAAAGTTATAGGTTTAATTATTCTATCAGATCCGATGAGGCCGGACTCCAAAGAATTAATTTCAAAATTGAAGGCGAACGGCATAAAAATCAAAATGATAACTGGCGATAATGAGGCGACAGCTAAAGCAATAGCTGAAAAAGTTGGAATCGAGGGGAAAATCGCTCCTCGAGGTGTAATAAAAGATGGCACTGATTTAGAGGAGATTGAAGAATATGGAGTCTTTGCCGGGGCTTTCCCAGAGGAGAAATTTATTTTGGTAAAGGAGTTGCAGAAAGCTGGTCACGTGGTTGGAATGACTGGTGATGGGGTTAATGATGCACCGGCTTTAAAACAAGCGGACGTCGGTATTGCTGTAGTAAACGCGACCGATGTAGCAAAAAGTGCTGCTAGTCTTATTCTAACTCAGCCTGGTCTAAAACCAATCATGATGGCAATTGAAGTCAGTCGAAAAATTTATCAACGAATGAAAAATTGGCTTGTAGCTATGATAACGAGAAAACTTGGGGTCCCACTATTTATTACTACAGGAGTTCTCTTTTTTGGCAAGTTTGTTGTTAATCCTCTTCTGATGGTTTTATTTATGTTTACTGGAGATGTTGCCACTTTTGCTCTTTCAACGGATAAAGTGATCCCTTCATCTAAGCCGGATCGTTGGGATGTTAAAAAATTGGTAAGAACTGGTTTAACTTTAGCTATGCTTCTCTTTCTATTTAGCATTGCTGTATTATGGATTGCAACCAGTATTTTACATTTAAGTGAACTCAAAACACAAACTTTTATTTTTGTATGGTTGGTGTTTAGCGCTGGTCAGGCAGCTCTTTATGTCACTCGCACTCCAAGATTTTTCTGGAAAAAACCACATCCTGGAAGATGGCTCATTCTCGCCACAATTCTAGTTGTTCTCCTAACTGTAGTTTTAGCGACTCAGGGTTGGTTAATGGCTCCAATAGAGTTTTCTCTAGTTTTAATTCTTGCAGGTTTAGCAATCGCATTCTTAATAGTTGCCGATTTATTCAAAGTTATGTTAGGAGTATAAAAGGCCACGGTGTAAATATGGCACTCCCAGTATTTCTGAGAAAAGTCAAGAAAACTTTTATGAAATATTTTCCCTCACCTGCTTGGCCCTGGGAAATAGTATCGGGCTTGCTTATAGTTCTAGTAATGATTAATAGTTTAAGATTTTCATCGATGGATCCGTTATCAATTAACCGCCTCTTTTTTGTTTTCAATATATTAACCATTGATTTAATTTGGGGAATATTTGATGGCTGGATGCTGGTTTTTACAAATCTTTTAACCGAAGGAAGATATAATAAGATGATCATTACACGTGTAAAATCATCTGATAAAAATTTAGCATCTGAAATAATTAAAATGGAATTAGATAACACAATAATAGGCCGATGCGATGAAGAGACAAGGAAACAAATTGTCGAAATGGTATTGAAAAGCCTTTCTTCAATATCTCAAGGTGCTTTAGAGAAGCCGAGAATTTCAAGAGATCATTTCATCGCAGCTCTTATATGCATCTTCTTTGTTTTCCTCCCCTCTATTGTAATTTCGCCGTTCTTTTTATTAACAAGTGACTTAAACTCCGCAATTCTAGTCTCCAATATAATTGGCTTGGGTATGTTGTTTGCTTTTGGATATAAACTAGGCGCGTGTACGGGTAGAAATAAAATCATAACCGGAATTATTACCATGCTAATCGGCTTGGCAATAATCGTGGCAGCCATTGTTTTTAGTACTTAATGATTGTACAATCATGGATGAGAGCAACGAGAATCCATAGTAAACCCAGCTTTATGTCTAACCCGCTCGAGGATAAGCCTCTTTACGCTACCTAGAACACAACATTGCCCCTAGTATGCAAGGGATTAACAGGCATGAATTCGCCTAGTGGTTCACTAAGTCTCTACAGAGGCGTGAATTATTAGAGACAACACCATAGAATTTATCTGGGTATTTAAAGGAGTATGCGCCGCCGCCGGGATTTGAACCCGGGTCACGGGCTCGACAGGCCCGCATACTCAACCGGGCTATACTACGGCGGCTTCCCTTTATGGATTTAATAAAGTAGAGTGGTTTTTAAATCCTATCCTCTGGTTTCTCCTATGTTTTAGTGTGTTAGGGTATGTATGGTGGTTTTTCATCTAGATTTACTAGCTTCTTCTCTATTTTCATCTTCAACCTATATGATACGTACTTGTCCTCGGGACTGTACCTGGGTGGGTGTGGAACTACTAGTTCTCCCCCGCAGTTTGGGCACTTATCCCTGGCTAGTGTGTATCTTCCACACTTAGTGCACTTCCTCATTAACCAATTCACT
>JAJHRL010000013.1 GCA_020832825.1 Candidatus Aenigmatarchaeota archaeon
ACCGCCGCAGTTTGCTCGTTGTTTTATAGTTTGGGTGCTGGTTTATAAGAATTGTTTGGCTTGGGGTGAGTGTTGGCTGAGTAAAATTTTATCTGATTTGTTTTGTGGTGGGTGTGGATTATTTTGCTGGCTTTTGTCGTGTTGTCTTTCAGTTTCTTTGTGGATGCGGTTGCGTCTAAGCTGTAAGGGCTTCAGTGTTCTCTGATAAGATTTGGGGTTATGGTTGTAAGTGGTATGATCTAAGGCGGATTCATGGTCATGATTTGGTGAAATGGGGAGGGCTGATTCTCGGTCAGGAGCATAGATGATTTTTCAAACTTTTTCTCCTCCTAGGTAAGAATTAAACAGAGATTGTGATTTTCAATTCTCTTTTTGAGATTCAGGTTCAACATTAAATAAGTGGTTGTGAATACTCTTTTATGCTGAAGGTGGATAATTTATGGGCGTTCAGTACGGAGAGCGTTGGGCTCAAGGTCTAATTCTCCAATGGATTAACCAAATTATAAAAGAGCATAACCTCCCGTTTAAGAGGGCTGATCAAGAAGTTCAAGTTAAAACCACCATTGGTAAGATCAAATATCCTGACATAGTTATCTGGAACGGTGCTGGAGAGAAGATTGTTTGCCTCATAGAACTTAAGACTCCAATAATCAGCGCTTATGATGAAGAATTGGTTGAGGATGCATTAAAGAAATCCATTGATGCAGGGATTCCATTTTTTGTAACGTGGAATATAAACAAGCTAGTTCTTTGGGAGACTTTTCGACCTGGAACAACTTTACTTGAAAGAAGGTTGCTTCATGAAGATGTTCTAGAAATTAAGGATCTTAGAGAATTAAGTAAACCCGAAGTCGAGAAAACTGTAAAGTCTTTTCTAGAGAAGTTCCTACGAACTTTACAAGTGTATTATGAGGAGAAAATAGCAAAACCGCCCGGGGTATATGTTTTACCAAAGCTTCCGCCGGATGAGATTTTGGTTCACTATCTTAAAACTGCTGTTGATTCTCTCTACATCTCCGTTTCTAACAATCTTATTGTGAGGAAGGAGAAAGATGCTGACTTTTATGGTAAGTTGGTTGAATGGTTTGTTAGTCAGGGCTGGTTATTTGAGGATAGTGAGGATGACTATGATAGGGTTGCGAGGCAAGCGGTCTATCTAATGATTAACAAAATTCTATTCTACAATATTTTGAAAGAGAAGTTTGGCTTAAAAGAAATCGATGTTAAAAACGTCTCTAAAGGTGAGGAGCTAAAGAAGAGGCTTCAGGAATATTTTAATTTTGGCATGGCGATTAATCCTCGTTATGGCATAATTTTTGCAACGGACTTCTTAGAAAGTATTCCTATTCCGGATGAAATTGTAGATGGGCTTAAACGGCTTATAGCGGAGCTTAACAAATATGACTTTTCAAAGATAGGATATGATATAGTTGGAAAGATCTTTGAGAAACTGATTCCAAAAACTGAGAGGCATAAACTAGGGCAATACTTTACTTCTACAAATATTGTTGATTTAATTCTTGGGTTTACGATAAAGCATCCCGATGATAAAGTGCTAGACCCTGCATGTGGATCAGGAACATTCTTGGTCAGAGCGTATCATAGGAAAAGATTTTTGGCTCAAAAATTGTTCAAAGAGGGAAAATATACAAAGCCATCTAAAACTCATGAAGAATTGGTTAAAGAGATTTGGGGTATAGATGTTGCTAAATTCCCAGCCCATTTAGCCCTAATCAACATACTTAGAGAGAATATAGAAGCTGTCGAAATCATTCCCAATATAGCTTGTAAAGATTTCTTTGAAGTTTTACCCGGCAAGAAATCTTTACTATATGAGCTTGCCTTTCCAGTACCAAAGGTGAAGAGGGAAGAACTCGAAACAGAGTTCCCGAAGGATTGTAATGTTGTAGTAACTAATCCTCCTTACACGAGGCAGGAGGAAATGGAGGATGTTTTCTTAGGAGGATATAAAGATAGGCTTCGAGAATTAGTTAAAAGCATTTGCGGAATTGAAATAAGCAAGAGATCCGGCATCTACGCATACTTCTTCCTACACGGGGCTAACTTTTTAGTTAAAAACGGAAGAATGGGGTTAATAACTTCAAATTCGTGGCTTGATGTTGACTTTGGCAAGCATCTTCAAGAATTCTTTTTGAAAAATTTCAAGATCATAGCGATTATCGAATCTAAAGTTGAAAGATGGTTTGAAGACGCTGATATCAATACAGCGATAACCATCCTTGAAAAATGTGACGATGAAAAAGCTAGAGATTCTAACCTAGTAAAGTTTGTTTACCTTAAGAGAAAGCTGAGAGAAATCATACCAGTTGGAGAGACCGAAGAGGAAAGATGGAATAATGTAGAGAGATTTGTGAATTTTGTAGAGAATTGTGACAAAGATGAGAAGATTAGAGAGCAAATGAAGAAAATAGACTTCCTTGGAAAAACTCTTTGGATTTACGAAGATGAGAATTTCAGAATTACGATGATTAGTCAAGCAGATCTTTGGGCTGAAGGGTGGAATGAAGAAGAAAATAAATATGATGGGTCAAAGTGGGGCAAATATATAAGAGCGCCTGAAATATTCTTCAAGATTCTAGAGAAAGGTAAGGATCTATTCGTGCCTCTAAAGGAAGTCGCAACCGTAAGAAGAGGGTTTACAACAGGTGCTAATGAATTCTTCTACTTAACCCAAGAGAGAATCAATGAATTGGGGATTGAAAGGGAATTCTGGATGCATCCAGTGAAATATGATGAATGGCTTAAGATAAAAGACTTCATACCCCAAGAAGACATTTGGATTGATAAAAATGGAAAATATTTCAAAAAGTCACAATATGCTAAAGAATATAAACTTGATGATGTTTTAATAGATGGAAACGTTATATGGATTCCTAATTATGTAATTAAGTCGCCAAGAGAATGTAGGTCAATTATTGTAAATCCAAAGGATCTTAAATACAGAGTCTTGTTAATCCATAAGGACAAAAAGGAACTAAGGGGAACTAATGTTCTAAAATATATTGAATGGGGAGAAGAACAAGGATTTCATGAAAGACCAACATGTAAATCAAGAGAAAGATGGTACGATTTAGGAGAAAGAGAACCAGCCAAAATTCTATTTTTAAGAGCAACGGAAAACAGGCCTGCAATCTACATCTGCCCATCTGGCGTATTACATGATCAGACATTTTACTCAATTTATCCAAAGGATAATAAGCAAACATACGAAATTGCTTTGTTATTAAATTCGACTCTTGTTAATTATTTCTTTAGAGAAATAATTAGTGGAGCTGGTACAGCCTTGGGAATGGGTGCTTTATGGAGTGCTGTTTATGAAGTTAGTAACTTTCCTTTTATTGATCTATCCAAACTAACTGCCTCTTATTGTCATAAGCTAGAAAAATTAATTGGAAGCCTAGCTGAAAAAAGAGTTTTAACAGTTTTTCAGGAGCTAGGCACCGAAGATCCTAAAGAGATTTCCATTAATAAAGTAGATTTTGTACGAAGAATACTTGATGAAATTGTTTTACAAGAAATTTTAGGATTTAAAGTAGAAGAACAGTTAGAGTTATATAAAGCTGTTATTGACCTCGTTAAAACTAGAGTTGAAAGAGCTAAAACTATTGCTAGAAGAAAAAAGAAAAAAGGAGTTGACATAGAAGCTTTAGCTAATGGTATTATAACTAGGTTAACTACAAAAATTGGAAAGTTCCCCGATGCTTACCTAAGCAATTATAAAGGTTTGTGGTCTAACGAAATAAAAATTCCTACTGGTCAACCTACTCTCGGAAGCGATATCAACGGATTTTATGTTCGAGTAAGAGGAGAGGAAGTTTATAGAGGATGGAATCAAGAAGAAGCGAAGTTCATATACTTTGCAGCTTTGACAGGGCGCTTAAGTGTTAGAATACCCCTGGATAAACAAGCAGCAGCTTTGGCAGTTAAATCTTTCGAAGGGGAATACAAAAAACTAAAGGAAGAAGTTGATAAACTCTTGCTAACTTTAATCGCTGATGCAAAAATAAGGAAAGATGTCGAGGAAAAAGTATGGAAAAAGATTTTTCAGAGTTTGAGGTGAGCTATTTCTTTGAATTCTTCTGAAGGACCACTTATGAATGCTGTACAATCTTTAGATGTCTTTAAGTACGTTTTACCCATTTCATTGGCTAATTTCTCATCAGGAAAAATTTGGCTACCAAACCTTATAAATGATGTCCTACAAAGAAAGATGGTGCAGCTTTTAATAACATTACCCCTTTATCCGGCATTGCTAGAAGTGTATAACATAAGATATACCGAGAAATGGGTGAGGAGGATAGATGAGAATTTTTTAGAATACCATTCTGGCTTGAGACCATCACTCAACTTCCCTCTCCACCAATTGCCTAGAAATCTTAGGTATTTATCAGTTAAGTTCTTTTCAGGCGATGTATCAGGGATGATAGCAGAAAGTCTATTCATTTACCTTCTAGATTATCTCGGTGTTGACGTTAACTTAGTAGGTCATTTGAGACCATATAAGAACAAGGCTGCCTTCCTTCCAGATTTTGTTATATGGGATAAAAACATTGCCACCACAGCATTGATTTCGACAAGTAATTATCAGCTACCGATCTATGCTGAGGTTAAGGGCTCGACTTACGGAATAAATGAGCAAAGGCTTGAGAAAGCGCTTTGCCAGCTTAATCGAGTAATTCGTACATCTCAAGATAGAGGACTCATATTCATAGCTTACAAGAATCCCAATTATGAAGGAGTAATCTTCGAGGTTGAAGTATGATGGTAGAGCAAGAAATAGTGGAAGTTATGAATCAAATTAGAGATAATTTATGGTTAGGCGATATTCGAAGAGTTCAAGAGATAATCACCAACTTTCTAAAGATGAAAGAATCCGCTATCAAATTCCAACAGTCTTTTAGAGAGGTTTCTACTTCATTTAGAATAGCACAAAGAATATGTAAGGATCTATACAAAGAACGTAAGGGTCTAAAATATGAATTATCTTTGTCAAAAGAATTTAAAGAGCGGCTAAGAGAATCATCTAAACTTAAAGAAGCAATAATTGGCCTGCTAATATTCGACCTTGAGAAGCTTTTAAAGAGGCTAGAAACCATCGAACCACTTTGTAAAGTTGTTCAAAGACCTTCATATCGATACACTATTTTTGAATACGCATCTAAATACGAGGTTAGAGCTTTAATTGAGGGAAGAGTTGAATGTAACGTAAGAGAATTAGTTAGAAAGCTTGAGGAAAGAGGATTTAAACTTTCAACTATTTTTGAAAAGAGATACACATACGTCACAGCCTTTTCAACGCAGGGATATATTGAGGTCTCGGCGCTTCCTCCAAAAGTTAGTATTCTCATTTCTCTTTTGGCACCTAGTAAAGAACATGCACAAGAGTTAGGGGAAATGATCATAAATTCTTTAATAAGCTAAAACCTTTCTCAATTGCTAAACAAGTTTTTAGATAAATTTAAGGGAATTCAAAAATAAGTTGCCTTCTTCCACTAACTATACCTTTCTCTAGAAGGTTATGGCTTGTTATAACGTCTTTTTGAATTATGTATTTCAGCAAAGCCGCAGGGACCCCATAATGTATCATAGTGATTCTAGTTCCGCTGATATGGACTTTGAGATTTACCTTATCGTAGTTCTTCTCTATCCTAGATTTAATTAACTTATCAAGCACAGTTTCAAAGGCATTCGTTATCTTTAGGCGATAAGGCTCTTCTGCACCACCGCCTACTCTAGTGAAAGCAAATTCTATTTGTAGATTCAACAATTTTGTTAAGGGGAACTTCTCTTTGGCTAACTCTCTTTGTATCTTTTCGAGGTCTTCCTCGTTCCTTATTATGAAGAATTTGGTCGCTACTGGTACTTTAATCGTTGCCCATTTTTCTTCCAAAGGTACTTTAACTATGCTCCAACCTTTTACAGTTAAATCAAGAAAAGCTATAATATCGATCTCTCTTGATAACTCCTGAAGTTCTCTTTTAGCCTCTAAAGGATTGCTCCATGTATACTCAAAAATGTCGTCTAGAGTTCCAAACTGAAATTTCTCCAATGTCTCCTTTATGATGGATTTCAGACTAACGTTCCACGGTCTTTCGAAGGGATATCTTATTATGCTTTCACCTAGCTGAGAAGTCTTCTCTCTAGGAACTTCAACTAAACAACCACTCTTAATTCTCTTAAAAGCCTCTATCCCGCCTTTTACATCATAGTAAATTTTCATCGCTTGTCTGCTGGCCTCTCTCTCTATTAATACCTCATCTTTTGGGAAACCAAAATGCTCTTTCATCTGATCCTTAATCAATCTTGTGAAAGGCGATTTTTCAGTTACGTGTTTCTTAACAAGCTCCTCAAATTCTTCAAGGCTTATTTCACCTAAAGCGTGAAGAGGATTAACAACCTCTGATCTAAAAGCAAAACCTATCGGAGAGATGACATATTTAACTAGTAAACTGACTTCACTAATTTTCTCATAAATAGCTGCAGCTAACGTACGATTGATGTTCTCTCCTAGAAATGTTATAAAAATCCAAGTTTTTAAAGAAGGAACATATTCGACTACAAACTTACCATCAGCAATAGCATCTAAGTAAGAGCTTTCTATGCTCTTGACGTATTCTACTATCGTTTCTACAGCTTTTTCATCTTTAGCTAACTCCGAAACAATTTGCGGACTTCTAGTTAAAGAGCGTAAAATTGTTAACATTTCTCTAGCAACCATTTCGCTTCTCTGAGGACCTTCGCCTTTCCACGAAGGGACCTCTCCAGCTTCTTTCGCTTCAATAACTAATACGTTATGCCCTTTCTCATCTATTTCACTAACCTTCCAATTAGAGCCAGCAAACCTTATCACCATACCTGTAGCTAGAGACTTGTAAACAAAAGATGAATCAAGCTCACCAAGCTTTCTCCGTTTGCCAAACCCATGTTCAGCCCAAAGCGTGAAAGTTTCACGTTTAGGAATCATACTAAAGAATTCGCTAAAGTTTAAGGAAGGCCACTCTGCAATTTCAGTTTCCTCAAATCTCCAAACATTCCAAAATCTAGGCCCAGGAAACGGTATGCCATCATCTAAGCTCAATAATTCGCTAGCAACTAGATTGCTAACAACTTCTTCAAATTCCTTTTCAGAGAGTGTCTTAAACAAAAGACAATTTTTAACCGTTCCATAGATGGACTTTAAATTAACTGGTTTGAACCACCCCTTATAGCTCTTCACCCCTCTATAGTTGTGCAAAGCATAGCCTAAGGTCTCTTTAGCTAGAACATCAAGAGGTTTTTCCAAAATAACTGGCTTCTCAAGAAAGCCTTTGTTAAATAAACTCACTAATGCCAAACATTCTAAGAAGTCTTCTGGGTCTGTAGAAATTATTTTACAAACAGATTTTTCTCCTGGTCTATGAAGACTTCTACCAGCTCTTTGGATCAAAGCATTAACTTGGCCAGGGGACCTATACTGAATAACTTGCTCTACATCACCAATGTCTATACCTAGTTCAAGCGTTTTTGTAGCAATAACAGCCCTTATCAACCCCTGTTTAAATGCATCTTCAGAAAATTCTCTTTCCTCTAAACCAATAGATCCATGATGTACCCCTACTTTTATACCCCTCTTTTCAATTTCAGCTTTTAGTCTTTCTGCGGAATACCTTGAGTTTGCAAATATGAGAGATTTTGTATTATCGATGTATTCAGAAACTAACCTAGCTCCTGCGACGAAAGGATCTTCTTTTTCTTCACGGGTTAAAGGTATAGCTAATCTTACTTCGAATTCGTGCTCTCTTTCTGTAGAGGAGCGTATAACCTTTAATTTTCCATCAGAACCTCCAAATATTTCAGCAACCAGTTTAGCGTTAGCTATAGTTGCCGATAAACAGACTCTTTGAAGATTTCTACCAACGAGTTGCTTTAACCTTTCTAATAGAACAAGTAATTGGTAGCCCCTTTTAGAAGAAATAAGTTCATGAACTTCATCTATTATGACATATTTTATGGTTTTAATATAAGGCCACCATCGAGGAGCCCAATCGAGTATTATTTCTAAACTTTCAGGAGTTATTATAATGATTTCAGGAACTGGTTTCTTAAACGCTTTACTTACATCACCATAAAGCGGTCTAACCTTTAGATTGATGAAGTGGGCATAAGTTCGTAATCTCTCTGCAAGATCCCTCGTAAGAGCCTTGAGCGGGTTAATGTAAAGAAGCTTGATACCTTCTTCCTTTTCTTCCCTCAATAGTCTATGTAGAAGCGGGAAAAGTGCAGCCTCGGTCTTGCCCGTACCTGTTGGGCTTATCAATAAAACATTCTCGCCTCTGAGTATAGGCTCAATGCTAAGTTCTTGAATCTCTGTTGGTTCAGAAAAGCCTAACTTACTAATCCAGTACTGAAGCCTTTTATCTAGTAAGGTAAAAGGATAAGCGACTGCCATATTCTTGCTCCTCATTTTAGTCCAAGTAGGACCAACTTAATATATTAGATTATTGAATCTTTGAATATAAGGTGAGCTCGTGGAAAACATAGCTCTAGCTTATCATTCCCTAATAGACCGAGAATATAAGAAGTACGAAGAAAATAAAGAGAGGATAGAGGAAGCTTATTTGACGATTTCTGAGGCGATTAATACTATAGCTTCATGCTTAAAATGTGATGAAAATGAGGCAAAAAATCTTTTAGAGAGTTTAATTAAGAAGGGCTTTATAGTTTTTAACGGAGAAAACAGGATAAGAACTTTACATTTTGACGTCGCTTATAGGATTTCAAACATCACAGTTGAATATGGAAGGCTACGCTATCCTCTAGAAACTAAAATTTATGTTGGAGACGAAAAAATACCCAGCTTTACTGACCATTCATTTGATGAAATATCGAGTTTTATTCCTCCAGAAATATATCCCATTATCAAGCATGCTTTGTATAAAGACCCTAAAGGAATAGAAGGTTTTGGTGAAATCGGAAGTTTTTCCGATTTTCAGTTCAATGCTATAAGAACTATTTTAAAAGCCGATAAGAAAGCATACGTCCTCATTGCTCCAACTTCAGGTGGCAAAACTTACGCATTCCTCATACCAGCATTAGTCATGGTTCTACAAAACAAACTTAAGGAGAAAAATGGAAATAGTGTTAAAGTTCTGCTTATTTATCCAAGAAAATCCTTAGAAAGGGACCAGTTTAATAAAATTCTCGCAATTTTATACAGACTTAACCAATACTTTAAAAACTTTGGCTCAAAGGACTTAAAAATAACTATCGGCATAGATGATGGTGAAACACCATATAACAAAGATATAGAGCCTGGTTCATCGTTTAGAGGGGCTATATGCCCTGCTTGCGGAGTTGCTGGAAAGGAAGGAGGAGAATTACAGTACGCGAAAACTGCTCAGAGAACATGGATACGATGCTCTAATTGTGGAGCAACATTTGACTGGATTTATGGGTATAGGGAGGAGATTTGGAAGAAAAAACCCGACATTTTACTAACTAATGTTTGGACGCTTGATTGGAGACTTCCTAGCAAAACTATTCAACATGATTATGAAGTATTCAAAGGTTTGAAGATGGTCATATTAGACGAAGCTCATGTCTATCAATCTTTACTAGGGGGTAATGTAAGATACTTATTAAAAAGGTTGGAGATAACTTCAAAAACAGAACCATTGGTTGTGCTTTCTTCTGCAACTATATCTAAACCGAGGGAATTTGCCAGAGACCTGCTTGACCTAGAACCAGATAAGGATTTTACCGTTATTGAATCTGGAGAAGCAGGAGAAAACAAGAAAGTTGTTTACTTAATCCTAGCAGTAAACCCATTAAGATCGTGGGAAACTGTTGTCTACGAACTTGCTTTACTTTTGGGCACCGTGTATTATTATAGAAAAGCGCAAGGTGTTATATTCATTGATAGCATAAGAGAACTTTATAGAGTATTTCATCAGGCGAGAGTAGCTGCTACCTATTATTATGAACCTAAAGACCATTTTGATGTAAAGTTAGTATCTGACCCCTCAGATCCATATGCTTACTGGCCTTATGCATTAGATTCTCATTTTGATCCTGTAAGGACACCCCATGAAATATTTCAAAAAATAAAACTACATCATGCTGGAATGAAGGATAGAGAAGAAATAGAAAAAGAATTTGTAGACGGTAGGCTTGGCGTTTTAATTTCAACTTCAACTCTAGAACTTGGGGTTGATTATCCTAGTGTAACCTTCATTGGGATAGTTGGAGTACCTTTCACGTTAGAAAGCATACCTCAAAGAATAGGTCGAGCTGGAAGAAATCTTGAAAAAACCCTCTACACGACGCTAGCTATAATAATGCTCAGGAATACACCTATGGAGCTTTATTACCTATATAATCCCAAAGAGCTGATAGAAGGATTTAAGAATAAGGATATCCCAGTTGCGTGGAAAAATACAGCTGTGAAAAGATACCATATTTTCTCTTTACTTATGGATGAGATGGGAAGAGAAGGAAAGAGTACCTATATTCTTGGTCCAGATGGAAGGTTTTCAAACTTAAAGGAGTTCATCGATGAAATAATTAAAGTAGCAACAAGGATTGAAAAGTTATTAAATAAATTTGATGCAAAAGTAAGAAGAGAAGAAGATGTCGATAGTAAGCTTCTACTTGAAGAATTAAAGGAAGAGTTTAAGAGGTTACCAGGAAGAGTAGATGAGTGGAAGAAATTAAACGATTACGCTCTTATTGCCGGTGAAGTAACAAGCACTATAGTAAAAGTGGGAAGAAGACTTATAAAATTTGGAGAAAGAGTCGGAGATGAGGAAATTAAAAATCTTGCTAAAAATCTCCTTAAGTTAGTAAGGAGGATACATCCATGAGCGATTTAAATGAAGTTATAGAAGATATAAAAAGGAGACTGAGTGAACTTCGGAAAAAGGTTAGTTTAAAAGAAGAGGAGCTTTCTGAAAAGGGATTGCTTAAAGATGCTAAAGTTGCCAGCTCGATATCAACAGATATTCTGGACGCGCTAAGCAAAATCACCGAGCATAAAATCAAAATGCTTAAGTTTATGGAGCTTGCTGAAAAGTTTAGAGATTCTCCTGAAGAACTCGTCTATCTTTTATCATTACCTGATATACCAGCTGTTGCTGGATCAGGAAAACAGATAGCAGAAGCCATAGCAGGTTTCAGAGGTCTTGGAATAGAAACTATAGACCACAAGGTCGATGAGATAAAATATGAAAACGTTCTCTTAAAAGAAGGTGAACAACCTCTATCAGAAGTTTCTATAACAAGTTTCATGTATAGAGTTCCTCCCTATGAATTAACAAAATGCGGATATGAGATAGGAAGTGATAAAGAAATAACAGATATTCTTGGGTCTCGGTTTGTATGGCTTATGAAGCCTAAAGAAGTATCTTGGGACTCTTGGAATGAAATTTTAAGAAAAACAACAGGCGGCAGAGCAGCCTCATTAATTAGGGGAAAATATACGTATGAAGGAACATTGCTTGTACCTAAACTCATAGAATTGATTGATTTATCAGCAAAAAGTTTGCTTGTGGAAGTTGGGGGAAGATATCAGTTTTTCTTGAAGTTTGGAAGTTCAACGATAGAAAAAGAAACAACAGCTATGAAAACCAAACAGAAATTGCTACAATATTTAAGAGAAAAAGAAAAGACCCTAGTAAAAAGTTTAGGTCCTTCATTAGCATCGTGGGGGTTAAGGTTAGATTATCTTTACTTTTGTTACAAGGGTTTAGGGTTGTCCACTGATCCATTTGACGTTAATTGTCCATTTAAGAGTAGATGCCGGCTTAGCTCAGAAAGGGGTGGTCCTTGCGACGGAAAACTGTTTTGGAGTGGAAAGTATGGTAAGAGAAGATTCTATCCAAAATCCTATCCTTTGAAGAGACTGCGCCTAGCTAGTGGAGGTTTACTAGTATATGATGAGAAATTCCCACTCTCCTTTATCAACTTTGCAGCGTATGAAAAGAAAAAGGTTGAATCTAGATGGTATGCGGTTGAGATCGGTACGTGGTTTATCAATGCGAGACCTACAGTAAGGATATTTTTCGATGCAGAGATTGGTTATGCTATACCAACCTCAGTCATGGAAATTTCATTTCAAAGGGAATGGTTTACTGATACAATAAAAGAAATTTTGGAAAAAGAAAAAGAGGTGAGAAAAAGCATAGCTCTCAAATTTATTCTCTATAAAGCGTTAGGTAAGACTCTTGACTACAAACGGCTCAGTAAAACCGTTCAAGCATTGATGAGTAAGGAAAGTGAGCTATCAAAAGAGTACACCAACTACGTTCAAAGTCGACGTATCGACGACGAGTTAATAGAGTTTGCTAAAAGAGTTCTTTTGCATTCGATTGAGCATAACTTAACTCAATACATATTAGAGAAGTTTGCCGGTGTCGATATGAGCTTTGTCCTTACCAAGTATTACCACAAGTACAGCGATAAAATAATCCTAGCGGAAAATGCAAAAAATGGTAGGATAGGAATAGTGGATACGATTGTTAAAATGGTTAAGGAAAACGGATTCCACGCCTTTATCTATTACTTCACCGATTGGCTATCTAAGTATCTTACACTTCATTATAACGACTTTGAGAAAGTAACACTGCTAAGAATGAAAGAAGCCGAAAGAACCTTAAATCAAGCTATTAGTAGGTTACAGAAAGGAAACCCGAGGGAACAGGAGGTGGCTAAAAAGATTGAGAAAGTGTGTAAAAAAGTTGAGGAATTTAAGAAAGGATTGGAAGAGTCCGACATAGAACTTGACATAACTCTTGCTAGAACAGTACTTTTGGCCGGTGAAATTGTAAGTGAAAATGATGTGGAAGAAATAGGTGATTATTTCGATGATATTCTTGAAAAATACGGTTTCAAACTCTGTTTAGATGGATGTAACGGATGTGTTAGGCTTGAGAAATATTGTGGGGAAGGAATTCAACAAATATTAACTACCAGTAGGATGCTACTTCATAAGTTTAGCGAGAATTTAAAGGATAGTATAATGCGCGGACTAACCAAAAGATCTAATGAGCTAGGAAAATACATAGAACCCATACTATTTAACGCGAAGAAAAATTTGGACGTCCTTTGCCCATACATTTCACCAACTTATGCCAACAAATTGGTTGAGTTAGCATCTAAAGGGGTAAAAGTGAGGGTAATAACTTGGATGCCTAAAAAGGAAGATAAAGAATACGGTTTCCAAAAGGAATCTCTCAAAATTCTAAAAGAAAACTTAGGGTTAAAAACTCTATCAGTAAGAGTGGAGGATAAACCAGAGATTAAGTTAATTCATGATAAGACCTACATCGTAGATAACATCGTTCTTACAGGGTCATTTAATTTAACTGAAAGCGCATTTTATGGAAACTTTGAAAGAGCCGAGATAAAACTTTATCCAGAGACTGTTGCAAC
>JAJHRL010000064.1 GCA_020832825.1 Candidatus Aenigmatarchaeota archaeon
GTATGGGGTCTCTTTAAATTCAATGGTAAAAGGAGGTAAATTTGATGCAAATTAAAAGATTTGTTGCATCCAGCTTGGCTGCTTTGATGGCTGGTGCAACATTTGCTGGTGCTGCTTTAGCAGCTACTAGTGTAGGAGGAGTATTGAAGACATTAGGATCACAAGCAGCAGCTGGAATACCATATTTAGTAGTAGTTGGTGATACAGCTGCAGCTAGCGATGTAGTTGGAGCAATTGATGTTGCTTCAGCTCTAGCTCAACAGGTTACAAAAGAAGTAACAGTACCTGGAGTAACAGCATTTGATGTTGATGGGAAGGCAAGAGGAGACATACCCTTTGACACTGATATTACAGGCTATTTAGGAACAGTTCTAACAAAGACTCAAGTTCCTCAACTTTTCAGAGGAGACATTACCTATGGTACTGATAAATTCACAGTAGCAGAAGAGATAACACTACCAAGTGCCAAGGTAGAATATGATAAAGACACATTAAATGGTACTGTCTACTTAGATTTAACAGCCGAGGGTTCGCTTAAATACACATACAAGTTCATAACACCATTCAATAAACCTTTAAGTGTTAATAAGCCATTAACTATATCTCTCTTTGGTCAAGAATTCAAAATAGTTAATTACACAAGTTCAACATTTAAAGCATTAACCGGAGTTACAGGCACAGCAACGGAATCGACTCCTGTAGTTTATGGAGATTATCAAATATACTCAGACTTGGGATCAACTAATGAATGGGCTAGAGTAGTTATAAAAGATAAAAATGGTAACACAGTAGATACATTGATAGTGGATCAAGGATCCAGCCAAGATTCAAATTTAGCAGGATTGACTGTAACAATCACAAAGGTTAGAGCGTTATCTGATGGTAGAGTTGTGGGAGTAGAATTAACAGTTGGTCCGATAGGTAAAGTCGAAAAAGAATATAAAGAAAATGAAGATTACTTCCCAGGAACAGATTTATGGAAGTTAACAGATGTGGAAGTTGATGAGAATGGTGCACTTAGAGCTATAGAGTACACATATCAACTACCCAATGCGACATATCAGTACTTAAAACTTGGTGATAAGATAGTAGCACCAAATGGCTACTTTGAATTAGGATTTCCGGATTTGAGTGTGAAGAAATTTGTAACATTGATAATCCGTCCAGAAACAGTCTCAATATACGAAGCACCAACATCAACTTCACCAATGACAGGGTTCTCTGGAGTCAGCGGAATAGTATTTGAGGCAGATTCTCCAGTATTTAAGGATTTAGAAACAAACAAGGCTGTTGTAGCAAGAAATGGCACATACGTCGTTCTTGCCTACTGGGATTCGTCTGTAAGTAAATACATCTATGATGTTGTAAGTAATTCTACAGATTTAGCAACAACACATATAACATTCAAAGGAAAGTACGACATGCACGAATTTACTCTTGATGTTACAGGAGACAAAACAAACATCACAGAAGTTAAATTAATAGATGGAGGAAACAATGTTATAACGGCTGCTTTCAATTTGAGTGCAGTGGTTCCAAATGCTCAACTTGGAGTTTCTAAGCAATCTGCAGAAGATAGTGATGTTAGCGTAGATTGGGAGGCTCCTAACACAGTAGGAACTTGGGAATATGATGTAGTTTCACCATATGGTACAGTAGTTTCATCTGTTAAATCAAATGCAGCAGCAGATAAGGTAGTAATTAAATTACCAGCAGATCAACAAAAAGCCTATGTCTATGTAGGAAAGTTGAAAACAGTAACAACAGCTGGTGGAACATACAAGACATATGCTCCACTAAGCCTACCAGTTGCTAAGTTAGCAAGTGAAGTAACAGATGCAGACAAAACAAATGCAAACATTGTGCTAGTAGGAGGACCATGTGCTAACTCATTAGTACAAGCATTGGTAGATGCAGGAAAGCTAGATGCAAGTTTCACATGTGCTGGTGGAACTCCGGGTCCAGCTTGGACTCCAGGAGCAGCTTATGTTAAAGTAGTTGAAGATGCATTTGCAACAGGAAGAATTGCTCTAGTAGTTGCAGGTACAAATGCAGCTGATACAAGATTGGCAACAAGCTTGCTATCTCAAGGAAAGCTTGCTGATCAAACAGCAAGCGGCGTTAAAGTCAGCGGAACTGTAACAGCTCCAGTAGTAACTCCGATGTAAACGCTTAACTTTCTTTCCTCCTTTCTTTCCTTTTTTAATTTTTTGAAAACACCAGTAACAAAAATTAAATCATTCTTCTTAGCTATTATCAAGTGTTCTAAATTCGTTACTCTCTTTTTAATCGGGATCTTAAAAACAATTTTTGTAATTTCCTCATAAATCTCATCGAGAGACTGTGTAACTGAAATATAAAGTGGAGAAACATCAGAAAGAAAAATCTTCCCACATCTCCTTTATATCATCTTCTTCGCTATTGAATTCGCTTCTCAACTTTCTTACTATTTCTGCTTTAGTTAGAGCAGAAACAACATACTTTACTCTTTGAGAAGAGTTCATGAGAAAATTCGCAATTTTTGCTTCTATTTTTCTACCTTTTTTCTCAGAGAACTTTTTAAGGAAATAGCTAAAGATGATGTTTGTATCCAAGTAAAATCTTTCCATTGAAAAACATTGGTTTTTATCAAAGAGATGAATTGCTATAAGAAACTTATAGAAAGCTTATTTTTTGCTTCTAAGTTTTTTGAGCATTTGCTTATATTTCTATTCCTCTTACTTCGGAAAACCGAAATTAATTTTGGAAAACCGAAGATAGTTATTTACTCTCATGTTTTATTAATAAGAATTAACTCATTCTAATTTTCTCAGTACCTTAACATTCTTGTACTCAAAGACTTTTTCAAATCCAAAATTCTCAAGCCCTAGAGCATAAGAAGGTATTGTTATTTCATTATCCACAACAACAAATTTTACATTAAAATTCTCAGCAACTTTCT
>JAJHRL010000065.1 GCA_020832825.1 Candidatus Aenigmatarchaeota archaeon
AACATTTTTGCTAGGGCTTCTCCATTCCACAAGTTAAGGATATTGGAAATTTTGAAAAAAGAAGGATTAAAAGTTGGGATGACTGGAGATGGGGTGAATGATGCTTTAGCTATTAAAAAAGCTGATGTCGGAATTGCAATGGGAATTAAAGGGAGCGAAGTTACTAAAGAAGCTAGCGATATTGTTTTGCTTGATGATAATTTTGCGAGCATAAGAAATGCTGTTAAAGAGGGGAGGAAAATTTTTGAAAATATAAGAAAGTTTGTTTTGTACTTGTTTTCAACAAACATTGCAGAGATTATTGTTGTTCTCTTCTTCTCTTTATTTTCTCCTTATCTCGTTTTACTTCCTATTCATTTACTTTGGATTAATTTAGTTACTGATGGCTTGCCAGCAATTTCTCTAGCAAATGATCCTGCTAGAAAAGATATAATGAAAGGAAAGGCCAAAACAAGAATTTTTGATAAGAGAGATATAACTTTCATTCTTTTAGCAGGTGCTCTACTTTCAATTTTGATAATTTTAGAATATTTTGTTCTAGATTTTGAAAGCCAAGAAGAAGTAAGAGCTGTTGTTTTTTCTTCATTTGTTATTTTCGAAATGTTTAAAGTGTTTATAGTTCAAAGTTTTGAGAGAAGTCTAAGTTTTGAAAATCTTAAGAAAAACAAAATGCTATTAATTTCAATAATTTCAACAATAATTCTCCAAATCTTTCTTGTTTATTTCTTGTATAGATATTTCAGCATCGTTCCTCTTGGATTGTATGATTGGGTGACAATGATTGGATTAGGATTTGCTCTATTTGTTGCTGGATTTTCAATTGTTAAAATTTTGAACAAGATAAACTTCTAAAGAAATAAATCGCTATAATCTATAATTGGAATTCTGTATCTTTCTAAGTCGTCAACAGAAATTCTTGGACAAGATAAGTTTATCAAACAATCTATCTTTAATCCCTCTAATAAATTTTCATTTAACTCATCAAAAGCAAAAACGTAAACTCTTTTACCAAGAGACTCAATTTTCTTTTTAACTAACTCAAAATCTTTTATTTGACCTTTCTTCCAACTTAATAGCAATCCAACACTCTTACTATCTTCAAATATTTTTTTATTCCAAGCCTTTATCTTCAAATATTTGTTAACATCTATTTTTTGAACATTATTCGTCTCAACATCAAAAACAAAAACCGGCTTATTCACATTTAAAGCTATGCCACTCGCATGAAACTTTCCAGAAGAAACAACAAGAAAAACATCTACATCTTTTTCAATTGAAATGGCATTCGAAAAATTGCATCCAGTTGTCTGCCCGCTTCCTCCTACAAAAACTTTCTTACCTATTTTTTTAAGAAACTCAACTATGTTTTCAAAAGCCTTTTTGTATTGTATGCTGTAAACTACACCAATCTTATCAAACTCTTTTAAAGCCTTTTCTATTTTCTCAAAACCTTCTTCTCCACTTTTATCTGAAAACCACTCTACATAAAAAACTGGAATTTTCGATTTTAGCCATTCAAAACCAAAATCATTATGTCCTAAATGCAAAATAGCATCACACTTAAATCTCGATGCTTCATCGTCTCTTAAGTCACAAGCACCATAAGTGTTTTCTAGAGATATTATTGATTCCAACCCTCTATTTTCTAAAAAATCAGCAATTTCCAGAGATTTTGTTTTTAAACCTTCTGGCAATTGGACGAAAACTCTTTTTATTCCTTTATCCTTCATTTCTTTAACAACTTTTTCCAATTCCATAAAAATTATTACTGCCACATAATTTTATGTCAGTTATAACACCATTTGATCCTTGGAAAAGCAAACTTTGCACTTGTCCTTTTAAATACTCTTTTTCACCCTATGTTGGCTGCTATCATGGCTGTTTATATTGCTATGCTAGCAGCTATATTCCAAGGTTTTCTGAAGTTAGAGCAAAGAAGGATGTGATAAAACAATTAAACAAAGAAATTTCGAAAATCAAACAAAACAAATATGTAACAATAGCAAATAGCAACGATCCTTATCAACCGATAGAAGAGAAATTAAAACTAACAAGAGAAGCCTTGAAGATTTTTTCTTCTCATGAATTTAAAATAATGATTGTAACAAAATCTAGTTTGGTCTTAAGAGATTTGGATATATTGAAAAAATCAAGAGCTGCAGTAAGCATAACAATAACAACTTTAGATGAGAATAAAGCTAAAAGACTTGAGCCGAATGCGCCTTCTCCTGAAAAGAGATTAAAAGCAATTAAAATTCTTTCTGAAAATAATATACCAACGATAGCTAGGATTGATCCTATAATTCCGCTGATAAACGATGAAGAGATAGATAATTTAGTAAAGAGTGTGGCAGAAGCTGGAGCAAACCATATAGTTTCAAGTACGTATAAAGTCAAACTGGATAGCTGGAAAAGGATGAAAAAAGAATTTCCAGCAGAAATGGAAAAGTTGAAATATCTTTACTTTGGCAAAGGAGAAAGAATTAACGGATACTATTATTTGCCTAAGGAATATAGGTACAAGTTAATGAAGAAAGTCTGGGAAAATACAAAGAAGTTTAATATAACTTTTGCGGCTTGTAGAGAAGGTTTCTTAAACTTAAACAGCGCTAAAACATGTGACGGTTCTCATTTGATTTTATAAGTTCAAGCTAAAAAACGCTCTTTCAAAGAATTTAAATAATGATTTTCCTATTCAATAAATAGGTGCTTGGACATGACAAAAGGTACCCCATCGATGGGTTTGAAGCATCATGTATTGCATATTAGATGCAGAAGATGTGGTAGAACTTCTTATAGGGTTGATAAGCATTACTGTTCTGCTTGCGGCTATGGAAAAACTAGCAAATTGAAAAAATATTCTTGGCAAACTCATACGTTGCAAAGAAACAGAAGGTTTTAAGTTTGGAGTGCAACTTCTAAAATGAG
>JAJHRL010000066.1 GCA_020832825.1 Candidatus Aenigmatarchaeota archaeon
CCATAGAAGATTCATATCAGATAGCCTCACACAACTAGGATACAAGGTTATACACATCATAGATAAGGATAAAGTCTACGTACACAAAGGTGGTGGGGCCGCCGGGATTTGAACCCGGGACCACCAGTGCAAAAAGAATAGCAGAATCTCAGCCTTCGGTTTGAGAATGGAGAATGTAGAGAATGTCTTAGAATTGTTCGAGGGTTACTTAATTCTTGAAAGAAGTATATTTAAGGGAACTGTTAGAGATTATGTGAGGACAATTAAATATATTTTGAAAACATACATCTTTGAATCAGGATGGGATAAAGTTGTTGATGTCGGTGAAGGAATCTAAAAGTCCTTCAAGATATTCAAACATCCTCAAGTCCTTAAGACTTTTCTCAAGGTTTATTAAAAAGCCTGAATTAGCATCAAACTACGCTTTCCCTCTTTCCATTAAGAGACTTATACCCACTTAAAACTAAACCCTTATTTCTATTTTAAACTTAAGCCAACGTTGGGATATCATCCATGATTCCAGAAAAAGCAACTATAGCTTTAAGCATGGTAGATGTTCGTTAAGAGGTAACTTTGTAACTTTTATATAGCCTAGACTTAGAGGAGGTTTGCAACATATTTTAAGATGAGTTCCCGCCTTTCTTTTAAGAACTGTTCATAGTTGTTTACATTCCACAATTCAGCGTCAGTAGGCACGAGATGTCTTTTGAGCAGTTCAGGGTCTTCTTCATACAACTCCTTTAAGTAGATTGATGGTGGCTTGTTGCCGATTCTTTTATTTGCTTTATTTGATATTATGGTTATGTTTGCAACATCATCAACAAACTGGTCTTTTCCTTCCTTTTCTAAGAGATCCCTCGGGAATATGTGATGGATCTGTAGTTCTTCAGGATCAATTTCCCCTATTAACGGTATTGTAGGTCTCCGATTCAAATCCCAATCTCTTGTCTGCAAGCTACGGTATGAGGCCAACAGGAGTGTGAGATGACACTTATCATAGCTACCCTCTAGAATTTCAGAGGGGATTGACTTTAATCTGAGGTTATCAAGCAGACCATTTACACCTTTTCCCTCCGCTATCTTAGAAACGTCTTCAAAAAGATCTGTCTCAAGTCTCCCAGTATACCTCTTATTTACAGATGCTAGAATAAGCCATTTAATTAAACCTCTCCTGGTATCTTCTGAGATCAACCTATTCTTAGATAGTATGTCTTTGTGGAGTAAGTAGCTTAATGTGACTAGTAAGTAGTGTGATTGGAGATATTCTGAGCTTGGAATCCATGCTTCCCTCCATAGGAAGTCTATTGCATGTAACATAGCCTTTTCCGCCTCCTTCAGCGATTTAAACAGATCCTGTTCGGATTTCATATCAAGCTCCTCCCTTGCATCTTTTAATTTCGTCGTTCCCGTGAGCACAGCTAGGTACAGTCTCGTGATGACAGATTCGCTTAGCTTAAAACCTTTCTCTTCCAATTCCCTCAGTACAGTGTTAAATTCATCTCTAAATGAAACCCACATAGCTTTTCTTACACGAGCTCCTACAAGTGCCAGCACTAGATCAGGCATTCTTATCCGTGTACCTTTGGAGTTTATAGTAACGAAAATCCGTGATATCTTTTCGAATAAATCTAAAAGATCCCCGGAGTAGTTAAATTTAGCTTCAATAAGTGATATAGGATATCTCCTTAAGCGATCACGTAACATATCTAACTTCTTAATGAGAACTGAATTACGAGTTATCCGGTCGTCGCCACAGAGCTTCGCCTTTTCTTCCAAAATTTCGTACACAGTTTCAGCGTTTAAGACGTCAGTTACGTTAAACCAGTTCGGGTCTTTGACAAAACTTTTTCTACCTAGCTCAAATATTTCATCAACAGGATTAAAGAAAAGCTCTACTTTACGCTCAACTTCGCCAGAAGAAGTAATTATACGTATGCTCCGTCGTTTAATGAGAAGAAGCGAGGTTAGCCTTTGCTGACCATCTATAACCATATACCTTATGTTCTCTTCAGGTAGACCGAAGGCTAGAGGTCTTACTAGTTCCTTATACTCGTCAAGAAATGACTTAGGCATTTCCCAGACGATAATACCGCCTATTGGATACCAGTTATAGATTGAGTCAATGAGATCTCTAATTTGACTATTCGTCCAAACAAAGTATCGCTGCATTTCAGGGACAGCGTAAAAGCCAGCTTCAAGCATACCAAAAAGGGTATTCAGATCACGTTCCAAAATTTACCACCTGATATATTAGTCTATTAGTCCTAGGTTATAAATATATTCTTTTACTTCGACCTGCTGAAAGGTCTTGCAGAACCTTTTCAAAGCACTTATAGAAAAGGGTGAAGGGCAGAAGTAGAAAACCGATTAAGAATCACATAACCGTTAAATAGCCAAATTCGTTCTATAAATTTTATTAATCCAGGACTAAATGATGAAATATAATAATAACAAAACGCTCATATATGGGTGATAGCTAGTTATTTTCTCTTGCCTAATGTACTAAAGTCCCTAAATACTGTATCCAGATATGAACGTTAACTTTTACCCCAACTCAAATTTGGAACAGTTCTTGGAATATTGTCCATAATTCCAAGTATGTTGAACACAATGTGCAGAATCCTCCAAAGATTAATGTGGTTTTCCTTGTTTTTAGTATTCCTCTATCACCTCTAGGAATTTCCTCTTACTACCCTCCGAACCGTCCAACAACAATTCAAGTACTATGCTTGGCTTTTCTTCTATTCCGTTTATCCGCTCCTTTATTTTCGTAGTCAAAGTAATTTTAATCATCAGGAAATGGTGGGGCCGCCGGGATTTGAACCCGGGACCACCAGCGATCCGGGCTCAATGGGGGCGAGCTCCCCAGGCTGGCATCCTAGCCAGGCTAGACGACGGCCCCACACCCACCCCCTATACAAACGTTA
>JAJHRL010000067.1 GCA_020832825.1 Candidatus Aenigmatarchaeota archaeon
ATGTGTATGTAAGACCTGATAGTTATATAAAAATTGCAGATGAAAAAGAAATCAGCAAGCTGACTGAAAGGCTTATAAAAGAAGGTTGGAAATTAACCATGTTGGCTTAAGATTGTTTTAGGCATGGCTTTATACCATGCCTTTTTAAACTGTTTAACAAATACTTTTAAGGAGGTGAAGCCATGAAGAAGGAGCAAATGCAAGCAACCCTTGCTGGGAGGGTATCCCAGCAAAAAAACTTTATAGGAGGTGGTACTATGAGGGACCTGAGAATAGTTTGGAGCACCATCGACGCATCTAATCGCTACAACAGTTTTCTTATCATTGAATTTATGGATGAGGAGGACTACGAAGAGTTTTGGAGTATCTCACCTGGAGTGGGAAAGAGTATGTTTTTGTCTAAAAAGCTTGCTGGGAAGAAGGTCTTTATTCCTAACGATGTAGGAGGTTATGAGCTTGAGTTCCCTCCTTATTTTGATGAATACGGGAGAAAGAATTTATTCTGGTATAACAATGTTTATGAAAGCTACAGAAGGGCTTTAGAGAGGCTTACAGAAGAGTGGGCAGAGCGTTTAAGGGATTACTATAGAAAAGATGAGGAGGAGGCTTTGTGGGAAGAAGCAAGAGAAAGGGCTGAAGAAGAACTAAACAGTCTACCTGTTGTGAGAATATAAAAAGTAGGTTTAAACCATAGGGTATATTTGAAAGACATATGATAGAAGTCTCATTAGGAGCAATTCTCTAATTTTTACACAACAATGCTAAATTTATCAAAATGAAAGAATTCTTGAGTATAGCAAAACAATTAGTAGATTTAACAAAAAATGATTCATTTGCAAATCATTTTACTGAATCTGCAGAGAGAATATCAAAATACTGGACGGAGATTATGCAATTTGCTATCAATAGAAAAAATTTTGATTCTGATGTAGATTGTATTAAGCATCTGCTAACTATCAAAACTTTTGAGGATAGAATTAATGAATTAGATTTTGAAGATGAAGATATAAGCATAAACAAAAGCAAAAATTTGCTATTCGTTGGACCTATTAAAGTATATAGTGTATGTGCTCATCATTATGCTCCCATTATAGGTAATGTCTGGTGCGGATACAAGCCACAAAACAAAATCATTGGCTTATCAAAATTATCACGTATTGCTAAACTATATGCGAGACAACCCATTGTGCAGGAACTATATACTGAAGGACTATTTGATTTGCTAAAGTATTTTACTGAATCAGACAGAATAGTGGTAATAACTTATATGAGACATTTATGTATGGAGTCTAGAGGAATAAATGATACAAATTCGATAACAACATACTACAAACATAATTTAGATGATGCAGAATTCCAAGCATTACTATCTACAATTAAGTTTGAGAAACCATAACTATTTTGTAAGTAGTCTAAATTTTTTATTATGAAGTTAAGTAGTTTGTTACAAGTTAATATTGATCGAATGCTATTATTAGGACCTCCAGGTATTGGTAAAACATCTATTATTAAACAGATTGCAATATCAGAAGCTGAAAAGAGAAATAAAATATTTGTTGATCTGAATGAAAAATTTTCAGCAGATGAGATATTGAAAAATCCAGATAAATACTATGTGTACTATAGGATTATTGCTCCGTATTTTAATAGTGATATCATAGAATTTCCAAAAATTGTTGATGGATATGTTAAATTATTCCCTGTAGAGGTATTTGAAGTATTGCAGAAATGCGAAGGTATACTATTTGTTGATGAGATAACGAATGTTCAAATACCTCATATAAGAACATTGTTCTATTCATTACTTGATTCAAAGGAATTGGGTAGTCATATAAAATTGAGTCATTTGAAAATTGTAGCAGCTGGTAACAAAATTGAACATTCGGAAGATGCGGAAACATTACCAAAACCATTGAGAAACAGATTAATAATTGTTAATGTAGAAGTAGATGCTAATGATTGGCTAAAGTGGTATACATCATCTAATTCATTCAATGAACATGTTGCCGCGTTTATACATGAACATCCAGGATATTTGCTATATGATGTTGATCCAAAGTATGACGATGGATATGTTAATTTTGCATCACCGAGAACATGGGAACGAGTTGGACTATTGCTAAATGAAACAAAAGATAATATTGATCCAAAAATTAGGAGAGAATTGTTAGTAGGATTATTAGGACCAATTGTAGCTGATAAGTTTGACTCATTCTTAAAATATAATGTTGACTATCATAGATTAAAGAATGACTATGAATATTGGAACTCATTACATAGATCACAGAAATTGATGGCAATATTCACGATTGCAGCTAATATTAACAAAGAATGGATTAAATTTCTAATGTGGCTAATTGATCGTGAACCGGAGATGGTTAAGATTTGTTTGGATAAGGTTAATACAAAACTAAGTATGGATATAGTCAAAGATCTAACAATGCTTAATGTTCAACTATCAAAAAAGATTTCGCTATTGAGATAAATTGATCATTTTTTGCTTCCAGAACTCTATTAAATACTTCTTTTTAAATATGTGATTTCTGCTAGCATACAATTTCAGAGTATTTTTTATAACTCTCATTGTGTATAATTTGAGACTAAAATATTTACCATTGGTTAGATACGAAATTAGCAATCTATCTTTATAGTTTTCAGAGCTCATCATTAATTCCTTTAAGCCAAGCTTGGTAAAATTTGATGCTAATTTATCGCCTCCATAAACAGGCAATATATCCACATCGTCAATATCATAAAAGTTATCATCCTTTGCATATTTGATTTGATAGAATTTTTTTGCTTTCTCATGTTGTCCAAATAATATGTGTGCTGATATCTCCTTATGTTGATCTTGCATAACAAAAAATTTAGTATAATTGTAAAAAAAA
>JAJHRL010000083.1 GCA_020832825.1 Candidatus Aenigmatarchaeota archaeon
GGAGAACCGCAAGATAGCAGAAAAATTTATGTAAAAATTTTACTATTTTAATAATAGTTAATGTAAGAGTAGGGTCGGAATCTCTTTAAGAGAATTGAAAGATACACAAGAGTGTATGTTTGGATGAAAATGAAAAAGCTAAATGAGAATCTCTTTAAGAGAATTGAAAGAATGTTTACCAATACAGTCATGGTGATGAAATAATTGTCAGAATCTCTTTAAGAGAATTGAAAGTGAATGCTACAACTAATAATGCAATTATTCCAACTGAGAATCTCTTTAAGAGAATTGAAAGTATATATGCCTTTTGCTGTTCTCACTTCGGTAAATCTTCTGAATCTCTTTAAGAGAATTGAAAGTAATACATGTAAATTGTTGTTGAATTCGAAGCAGGAATTGAGAATCTCTTTAAGAGAATTGAAAGAATCATTGATAGCTGAGATTGAACGTTAAAGAATAAGTGAATCTCTTTAAGAGAATTGAAAGAACCGCTTTTAAAATAAATATCAGATCCGGGATTTACAAAGAATCTCTTTAAGAGAATTGAAAGTCCATTTTTCGCATTTTTATTGTTTCTAAGAGCTTCATGAATCTCTTTAAGAGAATTGAAAGACCTTTCCAACCATAATCTACTGTCATATAGTCCTCAAGAATCTCTTTAAGAGAATTGAAAGTGCTTTGAAAAATGAAAAGAATGCTGCATGTTTTGCAGGAGAATCTCTTTAAGAGAATTGAAAGGGGTTTAAGAAAAAAGCCAGGGATAAAGCCATGATTCCCTGGAATCTCTTTAAGAGAATTGAAAGGATAGAAAAAAAATAAAGAAAATTAAAGTTGGATAATACAGAATCTCTTTAAGAGAATTGAAAGAGCCTAAAGTCCACAAACATTCTTTACCTTCATTCTTCAAGAATCTCTTTAAGAGAATTGAAAGTATAACACTATCTGTTATAGATTCGACATTCAGTTCAGGATGAATCTCTTTAAGAGAATTGAAAGGTGATTGTAATTTTTATTCTCGGTTCTAATGGCAAGAATTTATGAATCTCTTTAAGAGAATTGAAAGTTCGTAACTGAAATAGTACTCGTTTTTGCCATATTTTGGAATCTCTTTAAGAGAATTGAAAGATGAGAATTTTCTTTTATGCTTTCAATCCCTTGGTTTACTTGAATCTCTTTAAGAGAATTGAAAGTTCGACAATTTTTAAGATTTCGCTTTTTAACTGCTCAGAATCTCTTTAAGAGAATTGAAAGAAAGAATATGTGTATAAAAAAATATATAAAGCTTTTTATCTAGAATCTCTTTAAGAGAATTGAAAGTCAATTTGATGTTGAGAAGAACATCAAAATTTTCCACTGGAAGGAATCTCTTTAAGAGAATTGAAAGTAGTGCATAAAGTCATAAAAAAGAAAAAGAAAAAATTGAATCTCTTTAAGAGAATTGAAAGCCATAGATTGAAACCATTTGCTGATGTGATAATGAGGTGAATCTCTTTAAGAGAATTGAAAGAATTCAGATGCAGTTTTTGGTGCAAATCTTTCTTTTAGAATCTCTTTAAGAGAATTGAAAGACTACTTGCCCTAGTTCAAAAGCCAGTCCTAATGGTCCACTGAATCTCTTTAAGAGAATTGAAAGTTTGCTTCTTTAGCAAATTCAATAATTAAATACTTGTTACTTGAATCTCTTTAAGAGAATTGAAAGGTTTTAACAATTGGTTATTTTCTTTATTCATTCAATACACGAATCTCTTTAAGAGAATTGAAAGTATGCCCATGTTGGCAAGTTTATATCTAATGTATAGCTTCTGAATCTCTTTAAGAGAATTGAAAGTATAATAATACTTTAATTTATCTCTATAAGCATAAATGAATCTCTTTAAGAGAATTGAAAGATGCAATTTCATTCCCATGCCTCTATGCCAGAATCCAACTTCATCAGGAATCTCTTTAAGAGAATTGAAAGTAATACCTGCTGTGAGCTTACCAATTGCTCTGGCAGACTTTTCGAGAATCTCTTTAAGAGAATTGAAAGCTCTTTTACTGTTTTCATTATTTCATCTACTTTTTCATGAATCTCTTTAAGAGAATTGAAAGCAGATATTGAGCCTCAATTATCACTAGCAATAAAGGTAGGGAATCTCTTTAAGAGAATTGAAAGTTGAACAATATCGATAATTATTGGGTCATTGTTATTGATTGAATCTCTTTAAGAGAATTGAAAGAGTCTATTAATGAAATTAAAGCCCAATAATCCAAGCAAGAATCTCTTTAAGAGAATTGAAAGTGTTGAGCCAAAATGAAGGTCAGAGCTAAATCCTCTGAAGAATCTCTTTAAGAGAATTGAAAGCCGTCTGCGCCATTAATGAATGTGTCCCAATAGTATGCCGAATCTCTTTAAGAGAATTGAAAGTTGTACTAAGTACGATGGGCTCTAATTGTTTCTCTATTTCTGAATCTCTTTAAGAGAATTGAAAGAACGTAAATTCCCAAAGACTGATCTGACACCTTGCCTCGAATCTCTTTAAGAGAATTGAAAGTGTAAGTAATAGTCCAATGGGAAGTCTTGA
>JAJHRL010000068.1 GCA_020832825.1 Candidatus Aenigmatarchaeota archaeon
AAAGTAAAAATGGAAGGAAGATTGAAAAAATTAACTCCTTGCCTTCTATTTCCGTTGTTTCCATATATTCTTTTGATTTTGAGATGAAATATAAACTTCGAAGTCAAAAATAGAATCATGTGGTGGGTTTGGTACATCATGCTAATTATAGGGATTGCTTTATTTTTTACGAGAAGGGCAGACTATCCTGCTAAATGGATAGGAATAGTAACTATGATTTTATACGCTTTCTACCCAGAAACTATTGGCTGGTGGGTACCAATAGTCATAATAGTGTTCAGTGGTCTAGCAGCTGTTTTCTGTATCCTTTCTCCTGTAGAACTAGGGGGATTACTGGCTGGGGCACTTTCTGGCATCTCCGAAACTTCCGGTTTACTTGCAGCTTCACTAGGATTGATGGGATTGACAGGTAAAATACGCAGAGAAAGTCTAGGAAGCAGGTTGATAGCCCTAGTTATTGTAACTATTGTGACTCTCATAACTCTATTCTCTATTCCCTCACCAAACTACTATAAGGCTCTCATACTGCGAGTACAACCATATGTCATACATCTAATTTTTATTTTCACATTCTTTCTTTCATTTTACTTAGCATCTCTCACTTTTCCTTCTATTTTAGCTATCATACTTTTTCCTTTTTTATTCCTTTTTTTCCTTGCACCTTATGCAATACTCTATCTTACAACCGTTAAATGTATGGAAACCATTTCTGTATTTGGTCATACTTTCTCTATTCCTACTCTCGCTCAACTAACAAGAGGCTATTCATGCGAAAGATTAACCATAGTTTCACTGGAAAAAACAGGGAAAGTTTATACTATCCCTTCCCTATCTGGAATAAAATTAGAAATAGGGATAGGGGAAATGAATCCCTTGCCGGCCGGTGGTTCTTATAAGGAAGCTATATTTTTGAGAAACAATTATGCGGAAAACGTATCGTTGCTTAAAATACAACCTATTTTGAAAAGTAAATACTTTAATACTTTTTTCATTCCAACCGACTATCAACAGAGTAAAACAAACCTTCTCCCCGGAGAGGTTTATGGTGAGGAAATTAAATTTGATCCTCGGAATTTAGAAATTGTAACAACTGCCGAAGCATGTTCAGTATCTCTACGAAGAATGAAAGAAAGTATGAGGGATGTAGAAAGTGAGATAGAATGTTCTGCTGATAACCCACATTGCTCACGTTTTGGCTATCCTGGTAAATGTGTAGAAACAAGCAAAAACTATTGTGAGTGTATTGACTGGGTAAAAGCAACTTGTAGTGGTGCTCCTCTCACTTTACATCTTCTTGTAGAACACACTGGATTTTTGACAGGAAAAGGAATTCTTTACTATTTTGAGAAATACATGCAAGCCTCGCTGCCCGCATATAAGTACTCACAACCTCCAGCAGAAGCAACATTTAAATTTATACCAAATCCATGGTTCCAGGAGAGATATGGCAAATACATAGATGAAGTATTCTTATTCGCTCAAATAAAAGTTGGTGGAAGAAATCCTCAGCTAACATCTCTTGAAGTTGAACCAAGAGACGTTGTTATAAACATCACAGATTTGTATAAAAACATTTCTATAACAGAAACAATAGGAATAGTTAAGAAAGATTGCAACCTAAAAGAAAAACTAAAGGAGATTAATGAAGTCTTAAAGTCAAGAGGCCACTGGTCAGGAATACTGTGTACATTTACCCCACCTTCTGTTCATGTAAAGATTGTTAACCTAACAAACAACGAAGTATTACTCGATGAACCAATATCGCTTCTTCTTCTAAACGAATACTGCAACGCCTCCTACGAAGCATTCAAATATTCTATGGAATTTATTTCAAACGTTTCTCAAAATAAAACTGAAAACGAAAATGTAGCCAAAAACGAAAGCGAAGAAGTTCCATCTCACGAAGAACCTTCTCCTGAAGAATCTGAAGAAGTTCTGGAAGAGAAGCTTCTTTCAAAAGGAGGAATTATAACTGAAATGGAGATTTATAAGAAGTATTGGAGTTATCTGAGGGTGATAAATTCATTGCCAGAAAGTACGAGGAAAAGTATTAAGGAGCACAACATATGCTCCTATCTTAGGGAAAATGTACCGAAGGAGAAAAAAGGAGAGAAGGAAGCAATCGAAGAAAATTTGAGAAGAGTGGCAGTTTGGATTAGGTTCGATTATATAACAACAAGCGTAAAGGCATCTCGAAGCATCTCTCCTTACTATACATCTTTCTGTGAAAGCTTAGCTAAGAAAACAGAACTAAAAACGGAGAAAGTAGAAGAGGAGAAATTGCCGGAGGGAGAGTTACCAGAGGGGTTATAAAGTTTTGATGATTTTATAAATGAGGATAAAAAAACTTATTTATGAAAGGTATTGGTAAGGAAGTTGTTTTCACTATAGTAGCGGTAGCTATTGGTCTTCTCGCTTTTTTCATATTCATACATTCTGGAATAAATCCATTTCTTAAAAAGAAGGAAGAAGCAGATTGTAATACGCAATTGTTACAAGCATGCGACAGGTACTTAAGACTGAAATCTGGTACTCTGTTTAAAAACTCAATATCACGCGGGTGCCAAGAAACATTTTCCAATATATGTAACGATTTTGAAAACTATGATTGCATAAAGGAGTTATGCAAAACTGTTGGAATAAACCTGGATTAAGTATTAAAAGCTTTATAAGCTAGGAAAACAACAGTAGCTATGGCAGACCTCCCAACATTTGTTATTATTATTGTTGCTATAGTAGCTGCTGGTCTGCTCTTCTACGCGTTTGCTCATCGCTTTGGAGCAGGAACAGCCAAAGTAACGTCACAGGAATGCGAGCAACAGGTAAAAGTAGCATGTAGCAATTTAAAGGGTACCG
>JAJHRL010000069.1 GCA_020832825.1 Candidatus Aenigmatarchaeota archaeon
TCAAGTTTCAAGATACGTATTGTCTAATTAGCATGAATAAAGTAGGAGTAAAAATTGAAACAATTGTATTGTACGAATTTCTAATGTTTGGATTGAATGTTGCAAAAAATCAAATAAAATTGGTAGAAGTAGGAAGACCTAATGTAGACAATAATAATAACAATAGTAATGATGAAGTAGCAAATAAACCGGAATTTAGGACGTTAGAAATTGGATTAGATTAATTTTTTGTCATATTTCGTTATAGGATTAGCATATGGTTTTTTTTATGAGGGATTTATGGAACCTATTAAAACACTATTTTACAGAACTTAAATTTGAGTGGACATTATTGATTACAATTATAGTTTTTATTCAGGTTTATGTTAGCATAGCTCCATATATTGATTACTTACTACTACCCGAAATAGAGAATTTGATATTGAGATTACTCAAAGTTCTTGTTTTCATGAATGTAGGATGGATTAGTTCATACAGATTGTATAGAAATGTAGAGGATAACAAATTACAATATACATTGAGAGCAGTACATACTGCTGCTTTAACAATAGCAGGAGCTTTAGTACTATGATTGTTTTTAGAGTTCAGTTCTTACAAAAAAAAGCTATAATGCTTATTCTTTCAATTGTTATTTTTCCTTTGCTAACAGTTGGAGTGTATAAGTTTTACACTCAGTATAAGTATATAAGGAAACTTGAACAAGATTTAATAAATTGTCAACAAAAGCAAATAGAATTACAAGCTCAAATATTGGCGTTGGAAAATAAATCCAATCATTATTTAAGATTGTATAATGTTACTTTAAAGAAGTTGCAGAAACAAATACAAAGATTTGATACCATATCACAGAATTATGTTATAGAGATACCAAAAGATGAAGATAGATGTAAGAGAATCGAAGTTCAGTTACAAAAATTCAAAGAAATTGAATTGAAACTACAAAATGAAATGGAGGAAGTTAGAAATGAGTAAAATCATGTTTTTGATATTAACATTGGGTTCAATTATAATGTTAGCATCTTGTGGACAAACTGTTATACAAACTAGGTATTTATACAAACCAGTTGCATGCCCTATACCTGAAATAGAAAAAGCTAAACTTATGAAAATTGAAGAAAAAGATGATCTAGATATTGTTTTGAATAAACTAATATACAATTACGGGCAATTAAAAGAGGAAAATCTAAAACTATGGAATGTGATAAATGCTTGCAAGGAATTTGAAAAGCAAGTTGAGTTAGAATCAACTCCGAAAGATGATAATACAAACAAATAGATATGCAACTATACTAAAATTTTTTGTATGTTTGTATTACAAGAAGACAAACTATATTTTAACAATCAATTGATTGGACCTATTAATAAACTACACAAAATACACTACCAAGATGCAATTGACATAACTAACATGTTCTTTGCTGATGACGATGATATAGTTGATGCTATTATGAAACATGATTTGAATAGATTTATTGAGGCCTGTAAAAAAAGACTACCTCGTATTGAGGATATTAACAAGATTGATGTAGCATCGCAAAAACGTAATTTGATATTGAAATTGAACACAGAAACACTTAAAATGATTTCACCCTTTTCTTTGTTATTATCACTAATCATCAAAGATGTAGACAAATACGAACAATCAAAAAAAATATATAGTTATACCATTGATTTCTTGAAGCAGGTTAATCCATTATTGTTGACTTACATTAGCAATAATTTGAGAAATACACTCTATAACAATAAGGGTATACTCAGTGTACTCAGAGATATGTTAAGTATTGATGAATATGATGACATACTACATATAATAAACGACATTATAATATCTGCATTCACTAGCAAAAGATGGTTTATAGATAACAAACTAATTGGTTTGCAGGCAATTGGAGCTGTTGTTAATAGATCATTGTCATTGCTAATAATGAGAAAAGCAAGATATGATGTTAGATATATAGACAAAGTTGCTGGTACAACTGATACTAGAACCTACTTTATAGCAAATATCCTAAAAAAAGAAATAGTTAAGAACATTGATATACAACAAGATATAAATCAAGCAGACATAATTAGACAAGACAACTTTGTTTATCGTTACTTCATATTACCAGTTTTAAGTGTAAAATATGGTGAATCAAAAGCTTTAATGTTGCTAGACGATAAAACAAGAACATTAATCACATATGCATTAATAAATGAAATTGATAGAGTTGATTTACGTAAAGCTTTAACAGTTTTGTTAAAGGAAAACATCACAATTACATTTACAAAAAAACTTCCAACTGTAGAGGAAATGAATGTTATATATGTTATGGAGAAAATCATAACTAAAGGATACATACAATACCACATACAATTCAGAGGAAGAAAGTTTATATACAGCATAAGTAAACTACAAAAATTCCTACAAAAAAATAATCCTACCTTAAAACAATACATATCTCAGTCAACATATCTAGAGCAATACTTATTGCTAGTGTTTGCTATATTTCATGTTGCTTCAAAAGTTTTACTTAAGGATTACAATACTGATGCGTTATTAAATTACATAATGAGAGTCTATCAACGTATTATACGTTCTAGTGTACAGGAAATCTGTAGAGTATAACTTTTTTTGTAGCATCAGCAAAATATGGCTACTGTTTACGATAACAATAATAACATACTACAAAATATTCTAGAGACACTTAAAAATATAGAGAGACAAACAAGAATAACTGTTGAACAATCTCTCATAAGGGCACAAAGAGAAACAGAACTACAAGTAAAATTGCAGCAAGCAGTATTACAATTACAAAAAACTTTTGAAGAGAGACAAAAATTAGTAGAGTCGGTATTTAAAGATAGCTTTATA